>NZ_JAEEAP010000258.1 GCF_016103465.1 Streptomyces sabulosicollis | reverse complement strand
TCCGGCGATGGCGAGCAGCGCGCCCACGGCCGCCGCGACCGCTACCGCGCGCGGGCCGTGGCGGCGCGGGGCGCGGTCGGCGGCCCGGACCGGGTGCGGAGCGTCGGCGTCGGCGGCGTCGTACATGAAAGGCCCTCTCGCGTCGTCGGATCCGGGGTGCGGCTGCGTCCCTCGCGCCTGTGGATACGCATGCGCGGCCCCGATCGTTCACCGCCCCCGCGCCGGGCCGCACCGCCCCCGCGCCGGGCCGCACCGCGCCCGCGCCGCGCCGGGCCGCACCGCGCCCGCGCCGCACCGCGCCGTGCCGGGCGCGCACAGGGGTGTCCGGACCCTTGACAGCCAGGTCGGATGCTGGATTACTGGACCGCGCCCGAACGGTAACCGAATGTTCGGTCGGCAACCGGAGGTGGTGGACGGCCCATGGTGGAATCGCTGAGCGCGGCGCCGCTCGACGACGCCGAGCGGATGAGCCCCGAGGAGCTGAGGGCGCTTCAGCTCACCCGGCTGCGCGCCACCTTGCGCCATGCGTACGACCACGTCGAGCTGTACCGGAAGAAGTTCCGGGAGGCCGGGGTCGGCCCCGAGGACTGCCGCTCCCTGGAGGACCTGGCCCGGTTCCCCTTCACCACCAAGGCCGATCTGCGCGACAGCTACCCGTTCGGGATGTTCGCCGTCGAGCAGAGCGAGGTGCGGCGGCTCCACGCCTCCAGCGGCACCACCGGCCGCCCCACCCTCGTCGGCTACACCGAGCACGACCTGGCCGTCTGGGCGGAGGTGATCGCCCGCTCGATCCGCGCGGCCGGCGGCCGCCCCGGCCACAAGGTGCACATCTCCTACGGCTACGGCCTGTTCACCGGCGGCCTCGGCGCCCACTACGGCGCCGAGCGGCTCGGCTGCACCGTCATCCCCGCGTCCGGGGGAATGACCGCCCGGCAGGTGCGGCTCATCCAGGACCTCAGGCCCGAGATCATCATGATCACGCCGTCCTATCTGCTGACCCTCCTGGACGAGTTCGAGCGACAGGGCATCGATCCCCGCTCCACCTCCCTCCAGGTCGGCATCTTCGGCGCCGAGCCCTGGACGGAGGAGATGCGCCGGGAGATAGAGGAGCGCATGGACATCCACGCGGTGGACATCTACGGGCTCTCGGAGGTGATGGGCCCGGGGGTGGCCCAGGAGTGCGTGGAGACCAAGGACGGGCTGCACGTCTGGGAGGACCACTTCTACCCCGAGATCGTGGATCCGTTCACCGACGCGGTGCTGCCCGGCGGCGAGGAGGGGGAGCTGACCTTCACCACCCTCACCAAGGAGGCGCTCCCGGTCATCCGCTACCGCACCCGCGATCTGACCCGGCTGCTGCCCGGCACCGCCCGCCCCGCCTTCCGGCGCATCCAGAAGATCACCGGCCGCTGCGACGACATGCTGATCGTGCGCGGGGTCAATGTCTTCCCCAGCCAGATCGAGGAGATCGTGCTGCGGGTCCCGGCGGTGGCCCCGCACTTCCAGCTCGAGCTGACCCGGCGCGGCCGGATGGACCATATGGCGGTGCGGATCGAGGCGCGCCCCGGGGTCGGCCCCGAGCGCCGCGCGGCCGCGGCCACGGCGATCGCGCGGGGAGTGAAGGACGGGGTGGGGCTCACGGTCGAGGTGGAGGTCGTGGACCCGGAGACGCTGGAGCGCTCCGTGGGCAAGATCCGCCGGGTCAAGGACCTGCGGACGCCGGGCTGAGCATTGCCTCGGCGGCTCCCGGCCGGAGGGTCGAGCACCGCCCCGGGTGCCGTCCGTCGTGGACGACGGGACGTGGCACCCGGGGCGAAGGGGCTCAGCGTGCCGGCCCGAGGGCTTCTCAGCGTGCCAGACCGAGGGCCGCGACCTCGTGATGGAGCGGCAGCCGCGCCCCGCACACGGTCGCCTGGGCCTGCGCCGCGACCCTGCGCCGGTCGTCGACGTCCCGCATCGGCCGCAGCGGCCGGTGCACGTTCACCCGCACCGTGAGCCCGTCGGCGCGGATCACCCGGCGCAGCGAGTGGCCGAAGTCGTCCTCGCCGACGAAGGCGGCCACCGTGGTCGGTGCGCCGTGCTGGACGTAGTCCAGGGTCACCGGGCGCACCGGCGCGCCCGCGTCCAGCGCGGCCTGGAAGGTGGCCCGGCGGAAGCTGCCGCCGGTGCCCGCACACCAGGTGATGCCCTGTGGGAAGGCCATCACCGACTGGCCGTCGCGCAGCCGGGCCGCCATCTCCCGTACGGTGGCGGGCAGTTCGCGCAGCGAGCCGCGGTCGATGTACAGCGTTCCCGCGCGGGTGGCCATCGGGCCGATCAGCGGCCAGCTCGCGATCTCCCGCTTGGCCAGCATGACCACGGGCTCCATCGCGAGCAGCGCGATGATGTCCAGCCAGGAGATGTGGTTCGCCACCACGAGCGTGCCGGTGCCGCCCGGGACGCTGAGCGTGCCGTCGCCCGCCGCCTCCAGGCGGATGCCGAGGGCGTCCAGCAGCGTCGCCGCACGCGCCCGCAGCGTCTCGGGCTCGGCGATCCGCCGGCCGGACACCAGCGCGCCCAGCACCGACCGGCCGAAGACCGCGGCCCGCCGGGCGACCCGGGTGGCCGGGACGCGGTCGGCCGCGTGGGCGACACAGCCGGTGGTGCACGGCGACCAGGCCGCCCAGGCGTGCGCGGGCAGACTCATCGCGGCCGGGACGGTCACTGGGATTCACCCAGGAAGTAGCGGCGGTACCGGTCGTTCATCCGCTCCGTGTCCAGCAGCACGAAGAAGTCGGCGTCGTTGAAGGCCCGGTCGTGCTGCGGGGATCCGCACATCCAGGCGCCGACCCGCAGATAGCCGCGGAGCAGCGGCGGCAGTCCGGCGTAGCTGGGCTCGCCGTCCAGCGGCCGCGACGGTATCCACGGGTCGAGCGGGTGGACCCGCAGCTCGGGCGGGGCGGCGTGCTTGGTGGTACCGAGCAGCCAGGCGCCCGCGGCGGCCTGCTCGCCGTCGGCCAGCGGCACCGAGGCGCAGCCCGCGAGATAGCGGTGGCCGGACAGCAGTACATAGCGGGCCAGACCGGCCCACATCAGGTTGATGACGGCGCCCGAGCGGTGGTCGGCGTGCACACAGGCGCGGCCGGCCTCGACCATGGACGAGCGGACCTCGGCCGGAAGCCCGCGCAGATCGAACTCGGTGTCCGAGTAGAGCCGCTCACTGCGCCCCGGGGGAAGCAGCCGGTAGGTGCCGACCACGGTGTCCGTCGCCGTGTCCGTGACGATCAGGTGGTCCATGACCTCGTCGAACTCGTCCACGTCGCGGCCGTCGACGGCCGTGTCCAGCCGACCGCCCCTCTCCTCGCCGAACACCTGGTAGCGCAGCCGCTGCGCGGCGTGGACCTGCTCCTCGGTGTGGGCGATCGAGGTGACGTACGAGCTGGTGGGCGCCGTCGCCGTGGACGTCGTGAGCACGGGCATTCCTGTTCTCCGTTCGAGGGAAGTCCGGAGCGGTGGGGACTGGGGAAGAGCGGGAGAAACGCCTCACTCGCCGTGCGGTACGCGGAGGCGGCGCGTACCGCGGGCGTCCACCAGTCTTGCCGTGGCGACGTACGTCACAGTGTCCGTGTGGTGATTCGGCGACTGCCAGTCGATGACGAGAACATGCCGCTGGTCGGCCGTGGTTACGGAGCGGTGGCGCCGGTGCCGCCGCTGTCATCGGTGGTGCCGGTGGTGCCTGCAGGGCCGGTGGTGCCTGCAGTGCCTGCAGTGCCTGTGGTGCCTGTGGTGCTCGGGAGCGGGAAGCCCAGCGCATGGGCCGCGGTGGCGGGGGTGGGCTGGGACCAGTAGTCGCCCACCGCCTCGGCCGAGGACAGGGAGCGGGTTTCGGCCAGATCCAGATAGAGGACGCCGTCGAGGTGATCGGTCTCGTGCTGGACGATCCGCGCGGGCCAGCCGGTGAACTCCTCGTCCAGCTCCCGCCCCGTCTCGTCCTGTCCGCGCAGCCGGATCCGGTCCGGGCGGCTGACCACGGCCTGCCAGCCGGGGATGCTCAGACACCCCTCGAAGAACGCCGCCCGGCCGTCGCCGACCGGTTCGTAGCGGGGATTGACCAGTACCCGGTACGGCTGCGGCACCCGGCCGCGCGCCTCGCGCACCTCGGCCGTCACCTCCGCCGGGTCCTCGATCACCGCCAGCCGCAGCGGCACACCGATCTGCGGGGCGGCGAGCCCCACCCCGGGCGCGGAGTGCATGGCTTCCCGCATCGCCGCCAGCAGCCGGTCCAGCTGGTCCGCGGCCAGCTGGCCCTCGTACGGCAGGGCCGGTCGCCGGAGCACCGGGACGCCCGCGGAGAGGATCGGCAGCGGACGGGTCCCGGAGAGCAGTTCATCGACGAGCTCGGACAGGGTGGTGGTCGGCATGGGGACAGCCTGGCAAGACGATCACGCCACGGCAATGCGCGGGCGGGGGCCGGCGTTCGGGGCGCGTTCGCGGGTACCGGTGCTCACCATCGGACAAAAGGTGAACAGGGCACCGATGGGGGCCGTAGACGCTGATGAGCCGCCGGGGAAACAATCCCACGCCCCCGCGGCTCGGCCGAGTCTCCCGGCTCGGCCGCTGCCGCTCCGCGGTGCTCTCCCCGTTGTGCGCGCGGGGCGGCAGCCCATTCCACTACTCTCGCCCGACTCTCGACCGTTATGTCGTTTTCGCCGTACGTGTGCGGGTACCCGCTCGGCGCGCTCAGCAGTGGAGGTGATCGGCCATGCCGGGACGGGAAGAACTTCCGTCGACCCTGGAGCGCTCCCCGGAGGACGCGCAGCGCACCTGGATCAAGGCCCATGACTCGGCCGTCGAGCAGTACGGCGAGGGTGAGCGCGCCCACCGGGTGGCCTACGGGGCCCTGAAGCACAAGTACGAGAAGGTCGGCGACCACTGGGAGCGCAAGGAGAAGGGGCGCAAGGCCCCCTCCGATCCGCGGTCCGCACGGCCACGGCAGCTCGGTGGCCGTACCGGCGAGGGCGTCGACGAGCGGGCCACCAAACAGCACCTCTACGACGTGGCGCAGCAACTGGGCATCGAGGGCCGCTCGCGGATGAGCCGACCGGAGCTGCTGGACGCCATCCGCAAGGCCAACCGCACACACACCCGGCGGGCCCGGGAGGAGAACGGATGAGCACCGACGACGATCTGCCGCTCGCCGACTACGACCATCTTCCGCTCAGTGCCCTGCAGCACCGCATCCGCGCCCTCACCGAGGAGCAGCTGCGGCGGCTGCTGGAGTACGAGCGCTCCCACGCCGACCGCCTTCCGGTCATCGAGGCGGTGACGGCGCGCCTGCGCCAGCTGGAGGGCGGCGCCACCCCCTCGCCCGGTGAGCCGGATGCCGAGCCGCTCCCCGAGCGGCCCTCTCCGCCGCAGGGCGGATCGCCGGTGACCCCGCAGACGGCGGCCGAGCCGAGCCCGCCGCCGCGCCACGGTCATCCCGACCACCCGGGACAGTCGAAGTGAACTGCTCCCACCGGGCCGGACCCGGGCTCCTTGGCCCAGCTCGGTCCGCGAGTCCCGCTCGGTCCGTCAGTCCCGCTCGGTCCGTCAGTCCCGCTCGGGGCGACGCGCGTTCTGCTCGGCCCGTGACTCCGGCAGCAGCTCCCGGATGTCGCTCGGCAGCACGCCGTAGAGCTTCTCCATCAGCTCCGGGTCCACGGCCGAGTCCAGCACCTCGAAGAAGGCGGACGCCTCGCGCAGCGCCTCCTCCTCGGTGTGCTCGCTGCGCCAGGCGATCCGGCCCGCGAAGCCGGTGAGGTCGAACCGCTCGCCGTGGTCCCGTCGGTACGCCCGCTCCTCGGGCGAGCCCTCATGGGAGGCGGCGACGCGCCGCAGCGGCTCCGCCGCCTCCTGCGGCAGCTGGGCCGCCATATGGTTCGCCAGCCCGTCCGGAATGCGCTCGGCGAGCGTTTCGAGCGTCGCCCGTACCACCCGCTCGGCGGACTGCCGGTCGGGGAGCTGGGCCCGGGCCTGGACCAGGCCCGTCATTTCTTCGTAGCGCATGGTCGGCGCTCCTCGTAGGTCGGGTGCCCGGCTGCTGTGCCGAGTGCCCCGTGCCGTTCGCTCAAACCGCCGCCGGGCGCCCGGTCCCGGGGGTGTCCTCCTCCCGCGCGGCGAGCAGCGGGCCCAGCACCCGGGTGCCGGGGCCGGTGCGCCCGCCGGGGCCCGGGAGCTGGGTGGTGTTGCCGACCGTCAGGGGCTCCCCGCAGTGGGCGCACGCGGACACCGGCGTGGTGTCCCGTCCGCAGCCGAGGTGGCGGATCCGGGCCGGGGGCCCGGCGGGGCCCGCGTACCAGCGGTCGCCCCACTCCATCAGCGCCAGCAGCACCGGATAGAGCTCCTCGCCCTTCGGGGTGGCGCGATAGTGCTCACGCGGCGGCCGCTCCTGGTACCGCTCGCGCACCAGAACCCCCTCCTCGACCAGCCGGGACAGCCGGGCGGCCAGGACCTTACGCGATATGCCCAGGTCATGGGCGAGATCGTCGAAGCGGGTGACCCCGGTGAGTACATCCCGCATGATCAGCGCCGTCCAGGCGTCGCCGAACAGATCGGTGGCGCGGGCGATCGAACAGGCCACATCGGCGAGTGGAGTCCGGGTCATGACACGACCCTACCCGAGTTCCCCGAGGGAACTCGGGGGTGTTAGGTTTCCTCGGGGAACCCGGCGAACCCGCCCGGGCCCGCCCATGGCACCGGTGAATCCGCGATACCGCGCACCCGTGAGGGAGAAGACGATGGCCGCCGCCCCGCACATCGAACTGGACTCACGGTCGCCCGAGGCCGTCGACGGCCGTCAGATCAGGGCCGTCACCTTCCAGGACAGCCGTCTCGAGTACGTCCGCACCACGCTCAGGAGTGTGGACCTCTCGGCGCCCGGCAGCCGCGCCGTGGTCGTGGGCAGCGGGCGCGGGCTGCTGGCCCGCGGGCTGGCCGGTCTCGGCTTCGACGTCGTCGCCGTCGACCCCTCCGCCACCGCGACCGAGATGGCGCGCGAGGCGGGCGGGCGCGAACACCCCGGGATCGACTACCGCACCGCGCCCGCCGAGCGACTCGGCCTCGCCGACGGCGCGTTCGACCTCGCCTACTACGCGGACACCTTCGAGATCGCCCCGGACCTCGACCGGGTGCTGGCGGAGGCGGCCCGGGTGCTGCGGCCCGGCGGCGTGCTGGTCTACGACACCGTCAACCGCACCCTGCTCTCCCGGCTGATCTACCTCGGCGCCTTCCAGCGCCTCCCGATGACCCGGATCATGCCGGCTGGCCGCTACACGGCGGCCCGGCTGCGCACCCCCGCCGAGCTGACCGCCGCCCTGGAGCGGCACGGGCTGCGCAACGAGGACATCTGCGACTTCAAGCCCAAGGATCCGCGCAGCCTGGTCAAGGCCACCGTGGCGCGCCGCCGGGGGCGGATCACCGATGAGCAGATCCCGCCGATCGTCGACTTCGTCCTCGCCCCGGACGCCCGGCCGCTGGTCACCTACCTTGGCCACGCCCGTAAGGGCTGATGCCCCGGCCACGCCCGCAAGGGCTGATACTGGGGCACGCCCGCGGGCTGATGCCCCGGCCGTGCCCCGCGAGGGCTGATGTCCCGGCCACGCCGCAAGCGCTGGTGCCCCGGCCGCGCCAGAGGGCCGGGCGGCGAGCCCGGCGCCCCGCCGCGGCGGTCCGGGGCACACTGGGCACCGTGACGCGTAAGCGCAGTGCCGGGCTCCTGCTCTACCGCGGCGCGGGCCCGGCCGTCGAGGTTCTGCTCGCCCATATGGGAGGCCCGTTCTGGGCCACCAAGGACGAGGGCGCCTGGACGGTGCCCAAGGGGGAGTACGACGAGGACGAGGCCCCGGAGGCCGCCGCGCGCCGGGAGTTCCAGGAGGAGCTCGGCGTGGCCCCGCCCGGCGGTGAGCCGGTTCCGCTCGGCTCCGTGACGCAGACCGGGGGCAAGCTGGTCGTCGCCTGGGCGCTGGAGGGCGAACTGGAACCAGCGGAGATCACTCCGGGCACGTTCGCCATGGAGTGGCCGAAGGGCTCCGGCCGGATGCGGGAGTTCCCCGAGATCGACCGGGTCGCCTGGTTCGGCCTGGACGAGGCCCGCCGGAAGATGGTGGTGAAGCAGCGGATCTTCCTGGACCGGCTGGAGGAACTGCTCCAGGGCGCGAAGGGCGTGAACGGCTGCGGAGGGCGCGAAGGGGGCGAAGGGCGCGGAGGGCGCGGAGGGCCCGGAGGGCGCGGGCCCCGGCGGTGAATGACCGGGACCCGGGACCCGCGCCCACCCTCCGTCATGTCATTCGGCGCCTCCCGTTCCGCAGTGCACCGTGGCCGCTCCCCAGTCGGCGTGGTCATGGGCGTTGCCGTCGCCGCCGTCGGTGACCCGCAGCCGGAGCCGCTGCGCGCCCTCGACCCGCGCCTCCACCGGTACGGCCGCGTCCGAGCCGCGCACCGTCTCACCCCGGTACACCCGCTCGCCGTCGGCGTAGACCTCGAAGACCACGGTGCCGTCGGCCCCCACCTCGTCGTCCACGCCCGTCGTCGCGGTGAACGCCGAGCAGCCGCCGCCCAGGAAGACCTCGACCGTCGAATCGGCGTGGGTGCCGAGGCCCCGCTCGTAGGCCGTGCCGTCGATGGTGAGGGTCCTGCCGTCGCCGGGGGCGGACTCGCCGTTGCTGCGGTCGCGTTCGACCGGGCCCCAGCCGTTGTCCGCGGTGATGAAGTCGAGCGTGGACACCGCCACCTCACCGCGCGGCGGGGGAGGCGTGCCCTCGAGCTCGGCCGATGCCGAGCCGCTCACCCGCGCGCCACCGGCCGAGGTCGCGCGCACGTCGGCCACGGCCGGCCGCGGGCCGTCCGGGGTGCCCTCACCGCGGCTGATCTCGGTCCGCACGGTCGCGGACCGGCCCGCCGCGAGATCGCCGAGGTCGAAGGTGCCGGGCTCGGCGGTCCACCCCTCGGCCAGGCCGAACGCGGCGGTGACGTCGCGCAGCGGGGTGTCACAGGGATTGGTGACGGTCAGCTCGGCCGAGGTGGAGTCGCCCGCCGGCACCGTGGTGTCGGCGGCGGTGAGCTTCGCCTCGGGGGCGCAGACCACCGGGCCGCGCGGGGTGCCGGTGCGGGCTTCGGCGCCGGTCAGCGGGCGCAGCCGCAGGGTGTAGGCGTACTCCTTGGCGGGCCGCACCTGGTACGCGGGCAGCACGGTGTGGAACGTCTCGCTCACCCCGCTCACCGCGTGGTCCAGGTGCAGGGTGTTGCCCCCCGGGTCCTCGCGGAGGGCGAACGGGTAGGCGGCGCGGTCGATCCCGGTGTAGGGGGTCACCCCCGCCGAGAAGTCCCCCGACACCAGGAGCCCGCCGCTGCCGTCGGACAGCGAGGCCCAGCGGACGTCCTCGTGGTTCCCGTAGTCCTGCGGCTTGGTGTACCCGGCGAACTGCTCGTCCACGTCAGTGGAGTACACCCCCACGGGGGCGCCGTCCTTACGGTCGTTGTAGTTCTCCTGCGGCCCGCGCCCGTACCAGGTGAACCGGTCGTAGCGGTCCGGTATGCGCAGCGAGAGCCCGACTCGGGGCAGGTAGGGCACCTTGCGCGCCGCGCCCCGGGCCTCCACGCGGTGGTCGAGGCGCAGCTCCCCGGTGCCGCTGACGGTGTACCGCAGGGTCTGGGCGAACGAGGAGTCCTTCACGCCGGGCGCGGCGGCCGAGGAGGGCACGGTGACGACGACCTCGTCGTCCCGTTCGTCCACCGTGACCTTGCCCGGCTCGGTGCGCAGCCGGTCCAGGCCCGCCTCCCGCCAGGGCCCCTCTTCGGAGCCGATCTCATTGCTCACCGGGGCGCGCCAGGCGTCCAGTTCGGGGCCGGAGCCGAGCAGCTCCCGGCCACCGGCCTTCATCGAGACCAGCTCGCCACTGGCCCGGTCGAAGCCGTACGAGAAGCCGTCGCCGGTGACCGTAAGGCGGTCGCCGGAGGTGGTGGCCTTCACCTTCCCCGGCGCCCGCGCCGGTGTCGTGCCCGCGAGCTGCCGGCCGCCGATGTCGAACTGCTCGACCGCCACCCGGTGTCCGGCCTTCGCCCAGGCCGTGTCCGCGGCCTGCACCGCCTCCACGGTCAGCTGCCGGTCGGCGTCCCGGGGGTTGGCGGGCGGCCTGGGCAGCTGGAGGGTGCCCTTCTCACCGGGGGCGAGGTCGAGGCCGCGGCTGCCCCGGGCCAGGGTGCGGGCGCCCTCGGTGACGCGCCAGCGCAGCCGGAGGTCGCCGGTGCCGGTGAAGGACCGCTCGTTGCGCACCTCGATCCGTCCCGCGCGGGCCTCGCCACCCGAGATCCGGATCGGGGCGTGGACCGCCGCCATGGCGCGGGCCTCGGGCTGGACGGTGCGGTCGGCGGAGACCACCCCGTCGACCCCGCCGGTCCCGGCGCCGTAGGACAGGAAGTCCCCCTTACGGTCGAGCCGGTCGAAGTCGAGCGCGAGCACCGCGTCCGTACGCGGGTCGGCGGCGAGCTGACCGGGACTCAGCGCCTTGTGGTAGACGCGGACCTGGTCGACGGTGCCGTGGGCCATCCGGGTGCGGATGTTCTCCTGGTCGGTCTCCGGGTTGCGGCCGATGTTCACCGGCTGCGCGGAGTAGCCGACGGTGCCGGTCCAGTCGGCCGACGCGGTCTGCTTCCCGTCGATGAGCAGCCGGAGCGTCCGGCCGTCGAAGGTGGCCGAGACGCGGTGCCATGAGCCGTACCAGCCGTCGGGGACATCGGCCGCGACGGTGTGCCAGTCCCCGTCGCCGTGGACGAAGAACTCCAGGGTGTCCTTGTCGCGCATCTTCAGCGCATAGCCGTGGTCGCCCTTGGCGATCACGGTGAAGGAGCCGGTCCAGTCGGCGGGTTTCACCCAGGCGTCGAGGGTGAGCGCGTCCGACACCGCGTCCAGCTCCGGGTCGCGGTAGACCTCCACGAAGTCGTCAAGGCCGGACAGCTCCAGCGCCTTGCCCCGGTGGCCCGCCACCAGACCGGGCTTTCCGGAGACGTAGGAGAGGATGTCGTTGCCGGAGGTGTCGGGGGTGGTCAGCAGTGGCTGGGTGATGTTCTGCTCCGCCCAGTCCCAGATGTAGCCGCCCTGGACCTGGGGGTACTTCCGCACCACGTCCCAGAACTCCCGGAAGTTGCCGAGCGAGTTGCCCATGGCGTGGGCGTACTCACCCATGATGATGGGCTTGGTGGTGGCCTTCGCCTTCTCCTCCAGGCCCGAGGGGGAGGGGTAGCGCGGTCCCCAGACATCGGCGAACGGGGCGTCGCCGTCCGGGCTGTTGGGCTGGTGGTAGACCGGCCGGGCCGGGTCCTCGCGGTCCAGGAAGTCGGCCATCGCGTAGTGGGCCTTGCCCAGTCCGGCCTCGTTGCCGGTGTCCCACATCAGCACGCTGGGGTGGTTCTTGTCCCGTTCGTACATCGCCGTGAGGCGGTCCATGAACGCCGCCTGCCATTCGGGCCGTTCGGCCAGGCAGTCGTCCGGGCAGGCGTCGTGGTGGTGGGTCTCGATGTCCACCTCGTCGTCGATCCACAGGCCGCGGGCGTCGGCCAGCTCGTAGAGGTACGGATCCGAGGGGTAGTGCGAGGTGCGCACGGAGTTGACGTTGAGCTGCTTCATCAGCGAGACGTCCGAGGCGGTGCGCTCCCGGGTGGCGTGGCGGCCGGTGTCGGGGTCGGTCTCGGAGCGGTTGACGCCCTTGACGAGGATGCGCTCGCCGTTGACGAGGAGCCGTCTGTCCTTGATCTCGATCTCGCGGAAGCCCACGGGCTGGGCGGTGGTGTGGGTGACCGTGCCGTCGGCACCGGCGAGCCGGACGACGAGCGTGTAGAGGCGGGGTGTCTCATCGGTCCACTTGGCCGGGTTGGCCACCTGGGCGGTGAGGGTGGCGGAGCCACCGCCGCCGACCGTTCCTGACATCGTTGTCACCTTGTGTCCGCGCTGGTCGTAGAGGGTGCCGAGGACCGTGCGGTCCTCCGGGGCGCGCTCCGGGCCCTTGGCGGCCACCTCGACCTCGGCGGTCAGCCGGGCGTCGCGGTACCGGGCGTCCAGGTCGGTCTTGACGGTGACGTCCCGCAGATAGGCGGCCGGGGTGGAGTACAGCCCGACCGAGCGGAAGATGCCCGAGAACCGCCACTGGTCGTAGTCCTCCAGGTGCGACCCCGAACCCCAGCGGTGGACCTGCACCGCGATGGTGTTGCGGCCCGGGTGCAGCCGGTCGCTGATGTCGAACTCGGCGGGGGTGTAACCGCCCTGGTCGTAGCCCGCGTAGGAGCCATTGACCCACACCAGGTAGCCGCTGGTGACACCCTCGAATCGGAGGAACGTCCTCCGCTTCTCCCAGCTCCTGGGCAGTTCGAAGGTCTTGACGTAGGCGCCGGTCGGATTGACGTCGTGCGGGACCTTCGGGGGGTCGTCCGGATACATCTCGGTGGGGATGTTCCGGAACACCGGATGGTCCAGTCCGTCCGTCTGCCAGGTGTGCGGCACGCTCACGCTGCGCCAGCCGCTCTTGGAGGTGTCGTAGCCCTCGGCGAAGAAGTCCTTCGGCACCTCCTCGGGGCGGTCGGACATATGGAGCTTCCAGGTGCCGTCGAGTGAGGCGGTCCAGCGGCTCGTGGAGCCGCCTTCGAGGGCCTCGGCGGTGTCGGCGTACGGGGTCAGCCGGGCGTGGGCGGGCTCCTGCCCGACCGAGGTGACCTCGGGGTCCTCCAGCAGCTTGTACACATCCGCGGGGGGATCGGGGCTGTCCGCCGCTGCCGCCGGGACGGCGGGGGCTGCGTTGGCTAATGTTCGGGCCTGTTCGTTCTGGAGCGTTTTCACACCCAACAGAAGGGTCTGTCTCTTATACACCTCTGACGCT
>NZ_JAEEAP010000257.1 GCF_016103465.1 Streptomyces sabulosicollis | reverse complement strand
GGGCAAGACCGCCGCAGGCGCGCCGGGTGGTCAGGCCGAGGGCGCGTGCTCGGCGATCGCGGCGAAGTCCTCCACCGTCAGCGACTCGCCGCGCGCCTGCGGCGAGACCCCGGCGGCCTTCAGGGCCTCCTCCGCGGCCCCCGCCGAACCGGCCCACCCCGCGAGCGCCGCCCTGAGGGTCTTGCGGCGCTGGGCGAACGCCGCGTCGACCACCGCGAAGACCTCGTCCCGGGTGGCGGTGGTGCGCGGGGGCTCGTCCCGGCGTATCAGCGAGACCAGGCCGGAGTCGACGTTGGGGGCGGGCCAGAAGACATTGCGGCCGATCGCGCCCGCGCGCTTGACGTGGGCGTACCACGCGGCCTTCACGGAGGGGACGCCGTAGACCTTGGAGCCGGGCGGGGCGGCCAGCCGGTCGGCGACCTCGGACTGGACCATGACCAGCGTCCGCTCGATGGTCGGGAACCGCCCGAGCATATGGAGCAGCACGGGCACGGCGACGTTGTACGGCAGGTTGGCGACCAGCGCGGTCGGGGCGGGGCCCGGCAGCTCGGTCACCCGCAGGGCGTCGCTGTGCACCAGCGCGAAGCGGTCGGCGCGGCGCGGCAGCCGGGCCTCGACGGTCGCGGGGAGCGCGGCGGCGAGGACGTCGTCGATCTCTACGGCGGTGACCCGGTCGGCGGCCTCCAGCAGCGCGAGGGTCAGCGACCCGAGCCCGGGGCCGACCTCGACGACCACGTCGTCCGTGCGCACCCCGGCGGTCCGGACGATCCGGCGGACCGTGTTGGCGTCGATGACGAAGTTCTGGCCGCGCTGCTTGGTCGGACGTACGCCGAGCCGCGCCGCGAGTTCGCGGATGTCGGCGGGGCCGAGGAGGACGTCGGAGTCGGTGGAGCTCACCCAGGAAGTTTAGGCCCCCTTTCTCAGGGCTCGGCCCTCCCCGGCCACCGCCGGGAGCTTCCCCGCCGGGGCACCTGGGCCTCTCCCCCAGCCACCGCTGCGAGCTTCCCCGCCGGGGCACCTCGGCCTCCCCAGCCACCGCCGGGAGGCGCCCCGCCAGGGCACCTCGGCCTCCCCCGGCCACCGCCGGGTGCCCCGGCCCGCCGGAGGACCCGAGTCCCCCGGCGGGCCGGGGCACCCCGCCGGGGCCCGTCACCGGTGGAGCTTTGCGCCGCAGCTGGGCCAGGGGCTGGTGCCGCGTTGCTGGTAGAGCTTCTTGGCGCGGTAGGTCTGCTCGGCCGGGGGCGCGTCCTGGGGGCGGCCGTGGCCGCCGAGGGCGTGCCAGGTGCCCTGGTCGAGCTGGTAGAGGCCGCCGTAGCGGCCGGAGCCGTCGACCGCGTCGGGCCGGCCGCCCGATTCGCAGCGGGCCATCGCCCGCCAGTTGAGCCCGTCCGCCGGGCCGCCGACCCTGGTGGGCACGGTCATGGTGCCGACCCGGACGATCCGGGCCACGGGCGCCTTGACGATCTCGCTGCCGATCTTGCGCGGCCGCTGCCGTACGCCGTTGACGCTGCGCACCCGGTAGGTGATGCGCAGGGTGCCCGGCTCGCCGGGCCGGGCCACCAGCTCGGTGCCCTTGGGGAGGGTGGGGTCGGCACGGCGGACGGTGGTGAAGGGCACCGGATGGTCCCGGACCTCCTTGCCGCCGGTGATCCGCATCACCGTCACCGTCTGGCCGTCGCGCGGGAAGCTGTCCAGCGGGACGGAGGTGGTGTCCTGGCCGCGCAGGGTGAGCCCGGCCGCGGCGAGGGCCTCGCCGACGGTCGCCGCGTTGGTGCGGACGGTGTGGGGGCGCCCGTCGGCGAGGAAGGTGACGGTGCGCTCGGTGCGGACGTGCAGGAGCAGCCCGCGGCTGGTGATGGCGGCGGAGCGGGACGCGGACAGGTACGCGCCCTCGGCACGTACGCCCAGTTGGCGCAGTGCGCCGTCAACCGTGCGGGCGGTGGTCCACACCCGGCGTCGCTCTCCGTCGAGGGTGAGGGTGACGGGGCGGCCGTAGCGGACGGCGATCTCGTCGCCGTCGCCGAGCCGCTCCCCGGGCGCGGGGGCGACGATGTCGTGCTCGCCGACGCGGACGTCCTCGTCCGCCAGCAGCTCGCCCACGTCGTCGGCGTAGGTGTGCAACGTGCGCGCGTCGCCGTCGACGCTGAGCCGTACGGCCTTGTCCTGGGCGACGAAGGCGGAGGTGCCGCCGGCCAGGGCGGCGACCACCATCGCCTGCGGCAGCAGCCGGCGCATCGGATCGGTCCGCCCGGTGGTGCCGCGCCGGGCGGCTCGGCGGGCGGCGGCACGGCCGCCCGGGACGCGGTGGCTGGCCCTACGGCTCACGACAACACTCCGGTAACACTCCACAGGTCCACTGGTCAGGGCATTGGGTCCGGGACTGTAGCGGAGTGGGGGTGACTCTCCAAAGGAAGATCATCACGCAGTGTGATCACCCACTTCGGGTCGCCACCGCCCCTCAATAGCCGAAGACGCGCGCCGTATTGGCCGCCACGGCGGTCGCCAGGGTGTCCTCGGGGACGCCCTTGACGTCGGCCATGGCCCGCAGGGTGAGCGGAATCAGGTAGGGGGCGTTGGGCCGTCCGCGGTAGGGGACGGGGGTCAGGAACGGCGCGTCGGTCTCGACGAGGACGAGGTCGAGCGGGGCAACGGCGAGGGCGTCGCGCAGCGGCTGGGCGTTCTTGAAGGTGACGTTGCCCGCGAACGACATGTAGTAGCCGCGCTCGGCGCAGATCTTCGCCATGGCCGCGTCACCGGAGTAGCAGTGGAAGACCACGGTGTCGGGCGCGCCCTCCTCGGCGAGCACCCGCAGCACGTCGTCGTGGGCCTCGCGGTCGTGGATGACCAGCGCCTTGCCGTGCTCCTTGGCGATGGCGATGTGACGGCGGAACGAGCGCTCCTGGGCGGCCATGCCCTCCGGGCCGGTGCGGAAGTAGTCCAGGCCGGTCTCGCCCACGCCCCGCACCTGGTCCAGCGCGGCCAGGGCCGCTATCCGGTCGAGCGCCGCGTCCAGGGCGGCGTCGCCGCCGGGCTCCCTGGCCCCCTGCCGGGACCAGCCGTCAGGGTCGCCCAGGACGATGCGCGGCGCCTCGTTGGGGTGCAGGGCCACGGTGGCCCAGACGCTCTCGTGCGCCGCAGCGGTCTCGGCCGCCCACTGGGACCCGGCCAGATCACAGCCCACCTGGACGACGGTCGTCACGCCGACCGAGGCGGCCTTGGCCAGTGCCTCCTCGACGGTGCCCGACTGCATGTCCAGGTGGGTGTGGGAATCGGCGACCGGGACCCGCAGGGGCTCCGGCGGCGGCGGGGGCACGTCCTTTTCCTTTTGCCCGCCGCTCGCCTTGCCACTGCCGCCGGGGGTCGATGCTGTTTTCGCCATGGGCGCGATTCTATGAATCCCGGTGAATGTGCGGTGAATCGCGTCCGGCCGCTCAGTTGACCCGTGCCCGGCTCAGGTGAACCCGTCATGTGAACCGGCTCAGGTGAACCCCCCTCGGCTCCGGCTCAGGTGAAACAGCTCATAGGAACCTGATCGTACTCAGTCGCGGTGGTGCTGAAAGGGATGCAGCAGATTCGGAAGGTGCCAATGGTGCCCACGGCGCCGCGCGGTGCCCTCGTTTTCCGGACCGCGGTCCGTCGCGGCGTCCGCCTCGGGCTCCGGCACGCCGGTGTCGGCCTCCGGCTTCCGGGTGGTGTGCGGCCTCCCGCGCCGCGCACTCTCCAGGACGGAGGAGACCTGGCCCGAGCGCATGATCCGCACCAGATGCGCACCGCAGTTGACGCAGTCGGGGCTCGTCAGCGGGGACGGGACACGCCGGCCGCCGGTGAAGTAGACGACGAAGGCACGGCCCTCGCCGTCCACGTGGTGTTCGATGTCGTACGCCCGCTCCCAGCCGTGCCCGCACTTCATGCAGGCGAAGGCGTACGCCTCGTGGGCCACCTCGCCGGACTGACCGGAGGGGGTGTGGGCGGCAATCGGATGAGCACCGCTCGAGGTTCCCGCTATATCGCTCATGGCAGCTCCTCTTGTCACACAGGACAAGTCTTCCGGGATGGGATCGCCCCAGGTCTTCCACAACCAGTGGACGCCTTTCCCGGCGCCACCGCACCGGCCCTTCCCTCTCTTTGAGCGAGATTTGGCAACGGCCATGGAGAAACTGGCGGGCAACTGCCCGGCTACTAACCTGAGCTTTGCTTTTCGCTACGGGGCTTTACCTTCGCGTGGCGCGCTTCCCGCCGCGTTCTTCGCCGCCACCACCGCGTCGAACACCTGCCGCTTGGGCACCCCGGCCTCCTGTGCCACCGCCGCGATGGCCTCCTTACGGCGCTCACCGGCCTCCTCGCGCACCGCGACCCGGCGGGCCAGCTCGGCGGGGCCCGCCTCCTCGGGGCCGGGCGCGGGGGCGCCCTCGACCACGATGGTGATCTCGCCGCGCACCCCCTCCGCCGCCCAGGCGGCCAGCTCGGCCAGCGGGCCGCGCCGCACCTCCTCGTAGGTCTTGGTCAGCTCCCGGCACACCGCGGCGCGGCGGTCCTCGCCGAACACCTCGGCCATGGCGGCGAGCGTGTCGTCCAGCCGGTGCGGGGCCTCGAACCAGACCAGGGTGCGGCGCTCGTCGGCGACCTCGCGCAGCCGCGTCAGCCGCTCCCCCGCCTTGCGCGGCGGGAACCCCTCGAAGCAGAAGCGGTCCACCGGCAGCCCGGACACGGCCAGGGCGGTGAGCACCGCGGACGGCCCGGGCACGGCGGTGACGGTGATCCCTCGCTCCACGGCGGCGGCCACCAGCCGGTAGCCGGGGTCGGAGACCGACGGCATGCCCGCGTCGGTGACCAGCAGCACCCGGGCGCCCTGGGCCAGCGTTTCGACCAGCTCGGGCGTGCGGGCCGACTCGTTGCCCTCGAAGTAGGACACCACCCGTCCGGCCGGGCGCACGTCCAGGGCCTGGGTGAGGCGGCGCAGCCGCCGGGTGTCCTCGGCGGCGATCACATCGGCGGCCTCGAGTTCGGCGGCCAGCCTCGGGGGCGCGTCCGCCGTGTCGCCGATGGGGGTCCCTGCCAGTACGAGCGTTCCAGTCACGCCCCCATCCTCGCAGCCGGGTGCGGCGGGCCCGGCGACCGGCCACGACCGGCCACGACCGGCCACGGGGGCCGGACGCGACCCGCCGCGGGCCCGGTCCCGCCGCGGGCCCGGCCGCGGGGCGACCACGGGTTCTCCCCGAGGCCGCCGCCCGGGCACGAATCCCCGTTCGCCGCCTTTCCCCGCCACACTCACAGACCCCTTCCCTACGATGGCCCGGTGAGCAGTGACACCGCGACCCACGCCCAGCCGGGCAAAGCCACCGGCCAGCAGCCGCCGGCCTGGCAGCGCCGGCTGCGCCGTTTCGGATACGCGGGCCGGACCGGGCCCGGCGTACGGGAGCGGCTGGTCCCGCCGTACGCGGAGCCGGGCACCCGGCTCTGGGAGATCCTCGGCGCGCCCCCCTCGGCGGCGGCCAGAATCGCCCGCTGGAGCGGCTGGGGCGGTCCTCTGCTCGTCGCGCTGTGCGCCGGGCTGACCCGTTTCTGGCGGCTGGGCACCCCGGACAACGTCATATTCGACGAGACGTACTACGCCAAGGATGCCTGGTCGATCTGGGAGTACGGCTACGAGGGCACCTGGCCGAAATCCGCCAACGACCGGATCCTCGACGCCCCGCAGCACATCCCGCTCAGCGACGCGGCCTCGTATGTGGTGCACCCGCCGGTGGGCAAGTGGGTCATCGGGCTCGGCGAGCAGTTCTTCGGGCTGCATCCGTTCGGCTGGCGGTTCATGGTCGCGGTGCTCGGCACGCTCTCGGTGCTGATGCTGTGCCGGATCGGACGGCGGCTGTTCCGGTCGACCTTCCTCGGCTGCCTCGCGGGCGCGCTGATGGCCGTGGACGGGCTGCACTACGTGATGAGCCGCACGGCGCTGCTCGACCTGGTCGTGATGTTCTTCGTGCTGGCCGCCTTCGGCGCTCTGCTCGTCGACCGGGACCGGACGCGCGCCCGGCTGGCGGCGGCGCTTCCGGCCGGCGAGGACGGCGCGGCCCGGCCGGACCCGGCGGTGGCCCTGGGCCTGAAGCTGGGCCCGCGGCCGTGGCGGATCGCGGCCGGGGTGCTGCTGGGCCTGGCCATCGGCACCAAGTGGAACGGGCTGTACGTACTGGCGGCCTTCGGCCTGATGACCGTCCTGTGGGACGTGGGCAGCCGCCGCACCGCGGGCGCCCTCCGCCCCTACCGGGCGGTGCTGCGGCGCGATCTGGGCTGGGCGTTCGTCTCGCTGGTGCCGGTGGCGATCCTCACGTACATCGCCTCCTGGTCGGGCTGGTTCGCCGCGAGCGGCAGCTACGACCGGAGCCGCGGCTGGCGGCACAGCGGCTACTTCCGCCACTGGGCCGAGTCCGACAGGCCGGACGGCGGCGGCTACGGCACCGGCGGCGCCTTCGACTGGCTGCTCAACCCGCTGCGCAGCCTCTGGCATTACGAGTCCGAGGTCTACAAGTTCCACGTCAACCTCGACTCGCCGCACGTCTACCAGTCCAACCCGTGGAGCTGGCTGGTCCAGTCCCGCCCGGTCTCGTACTTCTACGAGTCCCCGCGGGCCGGCCAGGAGGGCTGCGCCAAGGACGCCGCCGAGAAGTGCGCCCGTGAGGTGCTGGCGCTCGGCACCCCGCTGCTGTGGTGGACGGCCTGTTTCGCGCTGCTGTACCTGCTGTTCCGGTGGGCGCTGCGGCGCGACTGGCGGGCGGGCGCGATCCTGTGCGGGATCGCCGCGGGCTATCTGCCGTGGTTCCTCTACCAGGACCGGACGATCTTCTCCTTCTACGCCGTGGTCTTCGTGCCCTTCCTGTGCCTCGGGGTGGCGATGATGATCGGGGCGCTGCTGGGGCCACCGGGCGCGAGCGAGACCCGCCGGGTGATCGGCGCGGTCGGCTCGGGCGCGCTCGTCCTGCTGATCATCTGGAACTTCATCTACTTCTTCCCGCTGTACACGGGCCAGACGATGCCCATGGACGCCTGGCGCGCCCGGATGTGGCTCGACACCTGGATCTGACCCGGGTTCGGCCCCGGCCCACCGCGGGGATCCGGCCACGGCCCCCGCGCCTCCCTACGGTGAGGGCGCGGGGGCGTCGCCTGGTGCCGGTAGAGTGCCGGGCACCGCGGCCCCCATCGACTGGTGGGGGGAACCGAGAACACAGTGTGGGGGTTCTGAAATGCGGAGTGGCGCGAGAGCCGCGATCGTCGGTGCGGTGTTCGCCGCCATGGTCGGTGTGGCCGGTTGCGGCAGCGGCCAGGACGATTCAGCCGGCCCGAAGGACGGTGCGAGCGCCGGCTCGGGTGACGACAAGCCGTCCCTGAAGAAGGTGAAGACCGGCCCGCCCAGCGCGGCCGAGGTCAAGACCACCGCCCACGCGTTCCTGGCGGCCTGGTCGGCGGGCGAGACGGCGAAGGCCGCCGCCCTGACGGACGACAGCGGCGCGGCCAGCACGGCGCTGAGCGGCTACCGCACGAAGGCCCATGTGGCCAAGGTGGCGCTGGAGGCGGGGCAGGCGAGCGGCGCGAAGGTGCCGTTCTCGGTCAACGCCCGGATCTCCTCCGGCGGTGAGAGCGTCCCCTGGACGTATGAATCCTCGCTGACCGTGACCCGCGACACCAAGACCGGCAAGCCGGTCGTCGCCTGGAAGCCCTCCGTGGTGCACCCCGACCTCGCCGAGGGCGACACGCTCAGGACCGGTGCGTCCGAGGCGCCGCCGATCAAGGCGGTGGACCGCGACGGCAAGGAGCTCACCGCCTCCGAGCACCCGACCCTCAAGACCGTCCTGGACGCGCTGCGCGAGCGGTACGGCAAGAAGGCGGGCGGCGAGCCGGGCGTGGAGACCTGGATCGAGCGCGGCAAGGGCTCCAATTCCCCCGACAAGACCCTGAAGGTGCTCTCCAAGGGCACCCCGGGCACCCTCCGCACCACGATCGACGCCTCTCTGCAGCGCACCGCCGAGCAGCAGGTGAGCAAGCGCACCAAGGCGTCGGTGGTCGCGGTCAAGCCCAGCACCGGTGAGATCCTCGCGCTGGCCAACTCCCCCGCGAGCGGTTTCAACACCGCCTTCCAGGGCTCGTACGCACCCGGCTCGACGATGAAGATCATCACCTCGGCGACGCTGATCGACAAGGGTCTGGCCGCGTACGGCAAGGCGCATCCGTGCCCGAAGTACTTCAGTTACGGCGGCTGGAAGTTCCAGAACGACAAGAAGTTCGAGATCAAGAACGGCACCTTCGAGCAGAGCTTCGCCCGCTCCTGCAACACGGCCTTCATCAGCCAGGCGGGGAAGCTGAAGAACGACGACCTGACCAAGGAGGCCCGGGACGTCTTCGGCATCGGGCTCAACTGGCAGACCGGCGTGCCCACCTTCGACGGCTCGGTGCCGGTGCAGTCCGCGGCCTCCAAGGCCGCCTCGCTGATCGGCCAGGGCGGGGTGCGGATGAACCCGCTCAACATGGCGTCGGTCGCGGCCACCGCCTCCACCGGCACCTTCCGCCAGCCGTACCTGGTCTCGCCGTCGCTGGACGACCGGACGCTGGCCAAGGCGAGCAGGACGATGAAGTCCAGCACCCATGACCAGCTGAAGAAGCTGATGAGGCTGACGGCCACCTCGGGCACCGCCGCCGAGGCGATGGCCGGAATGAGCGGTGACTTCGGCGCCAAGACCGGCTCGGCCGAGGTGGACAACCAGGAGAAGCCCAACGGCTGGTTCAGCGCGTACCGCGACGATGTCGCGGCCGCCGGTGTGGTGCCCGAGGGCGGCCACGGCGGCGACACGGCGGGCCCGATCGTGGCGGCCCTGCTGCGCGCGGGCTGAGCCTTCGCGGATACGCCCCAGGAGCCGGGCGGGCGCTCGAGCGCCCGCCCGGCTCCTTCGTGTTCGGCCGGTCAGCCGGTCAGCACTGCTGCAGGCCGGCGTGGCCGTCACGCAGCGCCAGCTCCGTCACATAGCCGTTGGACGGCCCCCACTGGTCGAGCTGGACCCAGATGTTGCTGTTCCGGCCGCCCAGGGAGGCGTTGCCGCCCTCCGTGTAGCAGATGGCTCCCCACTCCTCACCGAACCGGACCTGGCCCCAGTCGGCGCCGTTGACGCTCGGGACCGACCGGATGTAGGCGTCGGTCGTCGCATGGACCGGGACGTTCGCCGCCTCGGCCCTGGTGCCGATGGAGGCGGCGGGCTGGGCACTGGCCGCGGTCGCACCCAGTCCCGTCGCCACTGCCGCCGCTGCGATGGCGAGACCGGCCCCCGTCAGGCGTCCACGTACACGCATGTCACTCGCTCCTTCAGTCGTCGTGCTCCGGTAAGGCCGCCGGCGGTTCCCCCGTGCGGCACCCATGACTCTTCCGCGCCGGTGTGGAAAGGAGATTGAGGAAACGTTGATCCGTCATTCACCCGGCCGGAGCAGGGTCTTCGAGGAGCGAGGCGACGAGGGGCGGTGCCGGTATGGAGTTTCACGTACTCGGTCCGGTGGAGGCGTCGGCCGGCGGGCGGCCGGTCGATCTGGGACATCCCAAGCAGCGGGCGGTGGCGGCGGTGCTCCTGTGCGAGCTGGGGCGCGCCGTCCCCGCCGCGCAGCTGATCGACCGGGTGTGGGGCGAGCACCCACCGGGCTCGGTGCGCAATGTGTTGTACGGATACATCGGCGGGCTCCGCACGGCCCTGCGGTCCGGCGGCGCGGAGGACGTCCGGCTGGGGCGGCGTTCCGGCGGCTATGTGCTGGAGGCCGACCCCGAGCGGGTGGATCTGCACCGCTTCCAGCGGCTGGTGGCCGGGGCGCGCGCGGCGCGGCACGACGGTGCTGACGTCATCGCCCCGCTGCGGGACGCGCTGGCCCTGTGGCGCGGTGACGCCCTGACCGGGGTGGCGGGGGCGTGGGCGGAAGGGACGCGCGTCCGGCTGGCCGAGGAGCGGCTGGCGGCGCGGCTGGAGCTGTACGACGCGGAGCTGCGGCAGGGGCGCCACCAGGAGGTGCTGGCGTGGCTGCGCGCCTTGGTGGACGAGCATCCGCTGGACGAGCGGGCGGTACGGCACCTGATGACGGCCCTCTACCGCTGTGAGCGGCAGGCGGAGGCCCTGGACGCCTACGAGGCCACGCGGGGCCGGCTCGCCGAGGACCTCGGAGTGGACCCGGGCCCCGAACTGCGCTCCCTCCACGAGCGGATCCTGCGCAACGACGCCGAGCTCGACGCCCCGGCCCCGCCGCCTCCGCCCGACCGGAGGGCCGCGGAGCGGGCCGGGTCCGCCGAGCCGCCGCCTCCCGTGCCTTCCGTGCCTTCCGTGCCTTCCGTGCCTCCCGCCGGACTGCCGCATGTCGTGGGCGGGTTCCGCGGCAGGGCCGTGGAACTCGCCCGGCTGGACGCCCTGCTGCCACCGGAGTCGCCCGGCACCGGCACCGCCACCGGCACCAGCACCAGCACCAGCGCCGGCCCCGACGACGCGCGCGAGCAGGCGGGCACGTACGGGAACGGGCACGTGTACGGGAACGGACACGCGCATCCGCGCGGGGACGCACACGAGAACGGCGAACCGGCCGGGGCGGTCACCATCTCGGCCCTCTTCGGCACGGCGGGCGTCGGCAAGACGGCCCTCGCGGTCCACTGGGCACACCGCAACCGCCACCGCTTCCCCGACGGCCAGCTCTACGTCGATCTGCGCGGCTTCGACCACGAATGCGAGCCGCTGCACCCGGCCGAGGCCGTCGGACAGTTACTGCACGGCCTGGGGGTGCCGCGGGAGCGGATCCCGGCCGACCGGGACGAGCAGGTGCACCACTACCGGTCGCTGCTGGACGGCCGGCGCATGCTCGTCGTCCTGGACAACGCGGCCTCCGCCGAGCAGGTACGTCCGCTGCTGCCCGGCAGCCCCTCGTGCCATGTCGTGGTGACCAGCCGTCAGCGACTCACCGGGCTGGTGGCCCGCGACGGCGCCCGGCCGTTCGTCCTGGGCTCGCTCGCCCCCGCCGAGGCACACGACGTGCTTGCCGCGGCGGTGGGGGAACGCCGGCTGGACGCCGAGCCGCGGGCCGCCGCCCGGCTGGCCGAGCTGTGCGGCGCGCTGCCGCTGGCCCTGCGGGTGGCCGCCGCGCAGCTGGTCTGCGACCCCGGCCTCGGAGTGGCCGACCTGGCGGCCGAGCTGGACGACGGGGACCGGCTGGGGGCGCTGGAACTCGACGGCGACCCGGCGTCGGCGGTGCGGCGCGCCTTCACCCCCTCCTACCGCGCCCTGGCCCCCGGGCCGCGGCGGCTGTTCCGGCTGCTGGGCCTGGCCCCCGGCCCGGAGGTCACGGCGCCCGCCGCGGCCGCCCTGCTGGGCTCATCCGAACAGGAGGCGCGGGCGCTGCTGCGGGCGCTGGACGTCGCGCATCTGGTCGAGTCGCCGCGTCCGGGCCGCTACCGGCCGCACGATCTACTGCGCGAGTACGCGGCCGAACGGGCCCGCGCCGAGATCCCCGAGCCCGAGCGCGCGGAAGCCCTGGACCGGCTGCTGGAGCACTACCTGGATCACGCGGGCGCCGCCACGTCCTTCGGCTACACCCCACTGATCCGCGTGGCGCGCGACCGCCCCGCGGAAGGCCGCTTCGACGGGCGCGACGCGGCGCTCAGCTGGTTGGAGGACGAGCGCGCCAATCTCGTCGCCGCCGTCGTACGGGCCGCCGAGACCGGCCGGTACCGCACCGCCTGGCAACTCGCCGACGAACTGCGCGACTGGCTCTACCAGCGGCGGCACCTGCCCGAATGGGAGACCACGGCCCAGGCCGGGCTGCGGGCCGCCCAGCGGGGAGCCGATCCCCTGGGCGAGGCGGCGATGCGGCACGGTCTGGCCACCCTCTACCGGCAGACCGGCGAGGTGCGGGCGTCCCTGGAGCACCACCAGGCCGCGCTGGAGGGGTACCGCCGCGCCGGGTTCGCCGAGGGCGAGGCCGGGATGCTGTGCAACCTGGCCACCCTCTACGACGACCTGGGCGACATGCGGCGCGCGAGCGAGTGGCTGGGCCGGGGCATCGCGCTGCTGCGCTCCCTCGACCGGCCCCAGCTGCTCGGTCCCGCACTCACCAACAGCGCCGCCGTGGACGTCCAGTTCGGGAATCTGCGGCGCGCCGTCGACGGGGCGACGGAGGCGATCGAGGCGGGTGCGCGCCGGGCCACCCCCTCGGCCACGGTGGGTCCGCTGATCAACCGGGGACTCGCCCGGCGACACCTGGGCGACCTGGACCTGGCGCTGGCCGACGGCACCGAGGCGGTGCGGGTGTGCGAGGAGCTGAGCCAGCGCCACCACGAGTCCACCGCCCATGATCTGCTCGCCCTGGTGCACCGCGACGCCGGGCGGCCCGGCCTCGCCCTGGACCACGCCGAGCACGCCCTGGCGGTCGCGCTGGAGACCGGCACCCGTAAGGACGAGGCCGACAGCCTCACCACCCTCGGCGGGATCCACCGGCTGACCGGGCGGGTGGAGCGGGCCGAGGCCCGGTTCACCGAGGCCCTGGACACTTCCGTCTCCTGTGGGCTGCGGCGTCAGGAGGCCGACGCCCATCTGGGGCTGGCCCGCGTCCGGCACGGCGCGCACGCGGACGACGCGGCGGCGGATCACGCCCGGCACGCGCTGAGCGTCGCCCGCGACCACGGGCTGCGGCTGGTCGAATGCCGCGCCCACCACACCCTGGCCGCCCTCTACCGCCGCCTGGGCCGCCCGGAGCGCGCCAAGCGCCACGCGGCCGACGCGCGGCGCCTGCACGAGGAGACCGGCTACCGCCCGGCCACGGCCGCCTGGCCCGTCGGCTGAGCGTCCTGGGCGAGCCGGGCGCGGGCAGCCGGGGACGGTCGGCCGGGGCCCGCATCCAAGGGACGGTCGGCGGGGCGCCCGCACCCCAGGGGACGGTCGGCGGG
>NZ_JAEEAP010000256.1 GCF_016103465.1 Streptomyces sabulosicollis | reverse complement strand
CTCCCCCGGCGCCCCGCCCCGCAGCAGCGCCGCCCCCAGCGGGGTCAGCGTGTGCAGGACGGCGCTGCCCTGGCGCAGGGTGTGCACCAGGCCCGCCTCGCGCAGCACACTGGCGTGCTGACTGGCCGAGGCCAGCGATACGCCCACCCTGCGGGCCAGTTCACTGGTCGTACAGCCGCCGCCGACCTCCAGCAGCACCGCGGAACGGGTCTGCCCGACCAGCTTGCCGAGCGTCCGGGCGGACCCGGTCCCGGACCCGGCCCCGGACCCAGATGTCACGGCGGACCGCTGCTCGGGGCGGGGTATCAGACCGCACCGGGCGTGTTCGACCGGGTAGACCAGGACGGGCGTCAGATCCGGGTTCCGGAAGGTCACCGGCGTACCCCGGCAGAAGAACGACGGCAGCAGCAGCAACCCCCGCCCGCGCAGCCACAGATCGCGGTCCACCGGATAGTCGACCTCCAGCACGGGCGCCCGCCACCGCATCGTCGGCGGCAGCGAGGCCAGCAGCCCGTCGGCGCCCCCGTCGAGCAGGGCGCGGCCCCGGGCCACCCGGTCGGCCTCGATCCGGGCCTGGATATGCGGCCAGTACGGGGCGACGGCGGCCTGGTGGTAGGCGCGCAGGGTGCTGATCAGCCGGTCCAGCGATCTCCGCTCGCCCTGCGCCAGGTCCCGTATCCACCCCGGGAGCGCCCGGGCGGCCGGAAGCCCGGCCAGCTCCGCGTGCAAGCGCTCTCCGGGGATGGCGCGCAGCGCGGACATCGCGGCATCGCAACCGATTACCCCTTCGGCGGGTGTCAGGAAGTCCGGGAAATAGCCGCGCGAGGGAATGAGCGGCGCAAGCAGCCGCGCTTCGCCGTTGAGTCGGTTCCGTGCCTCCGAACGCCATTTCCCGTATACGGTCTCGGCCCGGTTCTCCCGCAACCTATGGAAACTTAAAACGGTTTCCCAGAGCGCGTCCGGGCGGACCGCCATCCGCAGCCGGGCCAGATCGAGTTCACTGAAATGAACACGGAGCACCAGACCCCCACACGTGACATTGCGACCGCCCCCCGATCACCGATGAGTATGCACGCTGGCACGGTCAGTCACCACGCCCTTTTGGCCAGATGTGAAACGGGGAGCGGCCCGGAGCCCGGAAGAGGAAAGCTGTTCCCCAGGAAAACCGGGGGCCACCGGGAAAGAACTTCCGGGGGCTGTCCGGAATTCAACAGGCGGTGCTCAGAGCCAGTTTGCTCGTTCCCGTGGGGGGTGACGAGTACGTTACGGCGACTGGGCACTTGTGTTGCCGCACGTAGCCGATGCGCGCGGCAACAGCTCCCGTGGGGGGAGTGAGAGGGGGCGGCACCTCCGCACAAGGTGCCGCCCCCTTTGGAATGAAGCCGTGAGGGTGCTGCCCGGAGACGTCGGCGACAGGCGTGTCAAGGAGGCGCGATGGCCCCCACCGAAATGGGGGTAGATCAGCCGTACCCGCAGCGCCGACCACGGGTACCGTTCTGCGTGTCGAGGCCAGAACGGAGTTCAGCATGCCGCAGAGCAATGAGGAACACACCGGCGCACGCATCGCCCGCACCCGCCGCGAACGCTCCCTGACCCAACAGGGTCTGGCCATGCGCGCCAACGTCTCGAAGTCCCTGCTGTCCAAGGTCGAGTGCGGCCAGCGGCCCGCCTCGCCCTCACTCATCGCGGCCTGCGCACGCGCGCTCAGCGTGACCACCTCGGATCTGCTCGGCCAGCCCTATACCCAGGAGCTTCGGCGCGAGCGGCTCGATGAGGTCATACAGCCCATCCGGGTCAGCATGGAGAACTGGGACATCCCCCTCGATTGGCAGGTGCCGGCCCGTCCGGTCGCGCTGATCCGCGCTGACATGGAGAAGGTCCTGGTACAGCGGCGGCAAGCCGAGTATCTGCCGATGGCCGTCGGCCTCCCGGCGCTCATCGACGAATGCGTGCAGGCCACCCACACCACCGGCGGCGAGGAGCGGCGGCAGGCCCACGAATGCCTGGCCTGGGCGTTCCGGTGCGTCTTCACGCTGGCCTGGTCCTTCGGATACGTGGACCTGGCCACCGTCGCGCTGCAACGCCTGGACTGGGCGGCACCTCGCGCCGACGAACCGGGCCTTGCCGCCATGTACGGCTACCTGCGTGCCCAGACCACTCTCTCCTCCAGTCGATACGACCTGGGCATGCGCATCGTGGACGGCACGCTCCGGGATCTGGAAGGGCAGGATGCGCGGAGTATGGACGGCCTCGCCGCGATGGCTGGTGTCCTTCAGCTGCGGGCGGCTGTGATCGCCGGTCGGATGAAGGACCCCGACCAGGTCGAGGCCCGTGTGACCGCGGCCCGACAGCTGGCGGAACGGACCGGCGAGACTGCGGCCTACGGCGTGGGCTGGGGTCCGACGAATGTTGGCGTCCACGCCATCGCGATCGCCTGCGACCTGGAGGAGTACGACCAGGCGGTCCAACTGGCGGACGACGTACGGTTCCCCAAGCGCTGGGACCGGTCCCGGGCAGGGCATCACTGGCTGGACCTGAGCAGGGCCAGCGTATGGACCGGGGACGCGGCACAGGCACTCAGCTGCCTGCAGAAGGCGCGTCGGACGGCACCACAGCAGACGCGCTACCACCCCACGACCCGCGAGACGGTCATCGCTCTGCGGTCACGTGAACGGTCACGGAGCAGCGAGCTCGCCGAGTTCGCGAACTGGATCGGGCTGTAGCACGGACAGTAACCGTCACATTGCACAGCGGCGTGCAACTTGGCGTCGCACCAGGTCGGCACGATGTGACGGTCAGAACACACACCGTGCACGGAGCCGCCCATGACGACCAACGCCGAGCAGTGGACACCACCCACCGGGTCACAGGCCGCAGCCTTACCCACGGGCAAATGGTGGGACGCGGACCGAGTGCCCGAGGACATCGGCGAGCACGCCCTCGGTGTCCTCGGCGCCCAGTCCGGCGCCGTCATCAAGGACCGCTGCAACACCCTCTACTGGCTCATCGCCCCCGGCTCCGCCGCAACCTGGAACCTCTACCGCGTCCACGTCCTCGGGGCGGTCGAAGGCGTCGCCACCTACCTCGGCGTTCCTCCCGTGGACCGGCTCGCCCGGCCCGGCTCGCACTGGCGAGTCCCGTTCACCCGCGACGGGTACCTGACCGACCCGCGGCTGTTGTACAAGGCGCTGATCCGCGCGCTGCTCGCCACCGCCAGTGACGGTCGGATGGAGGGCCGGTGACGGCCCCCGAGCAGACCGCCGAAGAGGCCAAGGACCCGTTCGCCGACGAGGCATGGCGTACGGCCATCGAACACGCCGCGGACTGCCCGTCCTGCCGGACACCCGGCGCCAAGTGCGAGACCGGGGAGCGGCTGCTGCGCGCCTACGAGGAGGCCACGCGGCAGGCCCGGTCGGAGGAAGCCATGTGAGGCACCGCCGTCGCGCCGGTGCCCCGTCACCACAACCGATTGGAGTAGACCTTGACAACACCTCTGGACCGCGATGCGTTTCCCCTCACCCCGCCCGGAGGCCGTACTCCCTACAGCACGGAGGCGCCGTCCGGCCCGCAGACCCGGCCGTGGGCGCTGCGGTTCGCCCGCGTCCCCGACTCAACCCAGGCCGCCCGCGTACCGGCGCACGTCTTCGACCACGACCGCCAGGTCAACGTGTCCGACGACGGCGGCCTGCTGACGTGCATGGCGAACACCCACACGCCGACCGTGCCGGACGGCTCCACGACGAATCCACCGCCGCTGGACGAGGGGCCGAAGGACTGATGCCGGGGCCCGTCCTGATCGTCGCAGCGTCCGACGACTGGCCCACGGACCGGGTCGTCGTCGCATTGGAGAGCCGCGGAATCGAGGTGTTCCGCATGGACATCGCCGACTTCCCGCAGCGGCTCGTCCTGTCCGGACGGATCGACCAGGCATCTGGGTGGACGGGCGAGCTGGCCACCGAGCAGCGGACGGTGGACCTGTCCCGGGTCGGCGCGGTGTACTACCGCGCCCCCGGGGCGTTCCGTCTCCCGGAAGGCATGTCCGGCCCGGAGAAGAGATTCGCCGCCGCTCAGGCCCGCGCCGGTCTCGGCGGTGTGCTGTCCGCGCTGGAGTGCCGGTGGGTCAACCACCCGGCCGCCATGGCGCGCGCCGAGTACAAGCCCGTGCAACTCGCCGCCGCCCGCGCATGCGGGCTGATCATCCCGCCCACCCTCATCACGAATCGTCCCGAGGAGGTGCTGGCCTTCGCCACCGAGTCCGGGGGGCAGATCGTGTGCAAGCCGGTCGCCTCCCTTGTGCTCATCGAGGACAGTCGGCTCAAGTCCGTGTATACGCGGCGCCTGTGCCCGGAGGATTTCGCCGACCTTCGGGGGATCGACACCACCGCCCACCTCTTCCAGAGCTGGGTCAGCAAGGAACACGAGGTACGTCTCACGGTGGTCGGCGAGCGGATGTTCGCCGCCGCGATCCACGCCGGCAGCGAGGCCGCGCATGAGGACTGGCGCAGCGATTACGGATCCCTGACCTACACCAGGAGCTCGGTGCCCGAGCCCGTGGCCGCCGGAATGCGGCGCCTGATGAAGCGGCTGCAACTGCGTTACGGCGCGGCAGACTTCATCGTGGGCCCCGACGGGCGGTGGACGTTCCTGGAGGTCAACCCGTGTGGCCAATGGGACTGGATCCAAGGCGCGACCGGCCTGCCGATCGCCGGAGCGATTGCCGACGACCTTCAAGGAGTCACCTGATGGACTGGGAACCTTACGCCGCCGCGCTCGCGGCCAAGGCCGCGCACCCGGGATCGGACTGGTGGGCCCCGATCAGGGAGACACCCCGGCACCTGCTGGTCGAGCGCTGGTTCACTCCCGGTCCGCGCGGATGGACCACCGTCGACGGCCCGTCCGACGAGGAGGTATGGGCGACAGCGGCCTACTCGGACACCACACTGGTCACGCGCATCGGGCCCGTGCACGCCGACCATGCTGAACCCGGCCAAACCGTCACCGGGCTCCCCACCTCATCCTCCACGCTGCCGGGCCTGGTCGTCACGATGCTGCGGCACGGCCGTCTCACCCCCGGTGTGCGGCTGCTGGATCTGGCCACCGGCTCCGGCTACAGCGCCGCCCTGGCCTGTCACCGGCTCGGCGACGACCTCGTGACGACGCTGGACGTCGACCCGTACCTGACACAGACCGCCGCCGAACGACTCGCACGGATCGGCCGGCACCCCAAGGCCGTCACCGCCGACGCCGACCGTGAACTGCCCGGCGTCTACGACCGGATCGTGTCCATGGTGTCCGTGCCCCGCATCCCCGCCCCGTGGCTGACCGCCCTCGCGCCCGGGGGACGCCTCGTCACCACCATCACGGGCACCGGCCTGATCATCACCGCCGACAAGACCGACGACGGCGGCGCGACCGGACGCGTCGAGTGGGACAGGGCGTCGTTCATGGCCACCCGCGCCGGCGAGGACTACCCGCCCGCCCTGAACGGTGTGTTCGCCACAGCCAGCACGGACGAAGGGACAGTCACCGTGTCGCCGTTCCCCGTCCTCGACGTCATGCAGGCGTGGGAAGTCTGGTCGATGCTCTCGCTGACTGCCCCCGGTATCGAACACCGCACGGGCACCGGGGATGACGGCAGCCGCATGACGTGGATGCTGCACTCCGACGGCTCCTGGGCCCGCGCCCGCACCGAGGCGGGCGAGCGCACCGCGGCTGTCCACCAGGGCGGCCCGCGCCGCCTGTACGACCTGCTCGATCAGATCCGCTGGCACTGGCTGGAGCACGGCGAACTCCCGGTATACGGAGCCAAGGTCACCATCACGCCTGACGGCGAGACCACGCTGTCGCGCGAGGGCTGGGCGACAACTCTGTGAGCCCGGCGACCGGTTTCCGGCCACCGTGGTGACGCGGCAGACTGGGCGGAGCCGACGAGAACGGAGCGTCCCGCATGGACGACGAGTCCCTTGAGGAATGGGCGGCACGCCGCGACCGACGTCGCCCCACGCGCGGGGAGCGGCGGATCACCCCGCTCGGCGACCAGCCGGAGCAGGGTTCCCACGTCAACCCTGACGCTCCTCGCGGCATCCAGGAGTGGGACGGGCACCAGTGGATCCCGGCCGGGGTCGCCGATGACCTCGCGGCTGCCACCGGGGAGGTCGGCGATGACACGGCGTCCCGGGCCGAGCGGGTCCCCCTCCCGTCGCTCGACAAGCTGCCCCCACGGCCCGAACCATGGCGACCGACCGAGCAGTTCCACCGGCCACGCGGCATCATGGTGCAACGCGTTGACACAGGCAGCAAATGAAGGGGGCGGCACCTCCGCACAAGGTGCCGCCCCCTTTGAGATCCGGAGCCGCCGCCGGGGGTGAGGGTGGGTGTTCCCGGCGCCGACTCCGGTGGCCTTCCCGGCTGGTGTCCCTACCGGCCGTTCGCCGCCGCCCGGCCGGCCTCCAGACGGGCCACGGGGATGCGGAACGGGGAGCAGGAGACGTAGTCCAGGCCCACCTCGTGGAAGAAGTGGACGGACTCCGGGTCGCCGCCGTGCTCACCGCAGACCCCCAGCTTGAGGTCGGGGCGGGTGGCGCGACCGGCCTGGGCGGCGTCGCGGACGAGGGAGCCGACCCCGTCCTTGTCGATGGTCTCGAACGGGCTGACGCCGAAGATGCCCTTCTCCAGGTAGGCGGTGAAGAAGCTGGCCTCGACGTCGTCCCGGGAGAAGCCCCAGACGGTCTGCGTGAGGTCGTTGGTGCCGAAGGAGAAGAAGTCGGCGGATTCGGCGATCTGAGCGGCGGTCAGCGCGGCGCGCGGCAGTTCGATCATGGTGCCGAGGGTGAGCTTGAGGTTCACGCCCCGGGCCTGCTCGACCTCGGCGATGACCCGCTCGGCCTCCTCGCGCACGATCTCCAGCTCCTGGACCGTGCCGACCAGCGGAATCATGATCTCGGCCCGCGGGTCGCCCTTGGCGTTCCGGCGCTCGGCGGCGGCCTCGGCGATCGCCCGCACCTGCATGGCGAACAGCCCCGGGATGACCAGGCCCAGCCGCACCCCGCGCAGGCCCAGCATCGGGTTCTGCTCATGGAGCCGGTGCACGGCCTGGAGCAGCCGCAGATCGTTCTCGTTGTGGTCCTTGCGGGACTCGGCGAGCGCGACGCGCACCGACAGTTCGGTGATGTCGGGCAGGAACTCGTGCAGCGGCGGGTCGAGCAGCCGGACGGTGACCGGCAGCCCGTCCATCGCCTCGAAGAGCTCGACGAAGTCGTTCTTCTGGAGCGGCAGCAGCTCGCCCAGCGCGGTGTCCCGCTCCTCGTCGGTGTGGGCGAGGATCAGCCGCTCGACCTTCTCCCGGCGCTCGCCGAGGAACATGTGCTCGGTGCGGCACAGCCCGATGCCCTGGGCGCCGAACCGCCGGGCGCGGGCGGCGTCCTCGGCGTTGTCCGCGTTGGCCCTCACGCGCAGCCGACGTACTCGGTCCGCGTACGCCATGATCCGGTGCACCGCGCCCACCAGCTCGTCGGCGTCGTCGGCGCCCGCGTGCATCCGGCCCTCGAAGTACTCCACGACCGGTGAGGGCACCACCGGGACCTCGCCGAGGTAGACCTTGCCGGAGGAGCCGTCGATCGAGACGACGTCGCCCTCCTCGATCACGATCCCGTCCTTGCCGTCCCGGCCGGGCACCGTCATCCGGCGCCGCTTGGTGTCGACTTCGAGCTCCTCGGCGCCGCACACACAGGTCTTGCCCATGCCGCGGGCGACGACGGCGGCGTGTGAGGTCTTGCCGCCGCGCGAGGTCAGGATGCCCTCCGCGGCGATCATGCCGTCGAGGTCGTCGGGGTTGGTCTCGCGGCGGATGAGGATGACCTTCTCGCCCGAGCGCGACCATTTGACGGCGGTGTACGAGTCGAAGACGGCCTTGCCGACGGCGGCGCCCGGGGACGCGGCGATGCCCCGGCCGATCTTCCGGACGGTGTCGCCGGAGGCCACCTCGTCGTCGAAGCGCGGGAACATCAGCTGCGCGAGCTGCGCCCCGTTGACCCGGCGCAGCGCCTCGGCCTCGTCGATCAGCCCCTGGTCGACCAGCTGGGTGGCGATGCGGAAGGCGGCCCCCGCGGTGCGCTTGCCGACGCGGGTCTGGAGCATCCACAGCTTGCCGCGCTCGATGGTGAACTCGATGTCGCACAGGTCCTTGTAGTGCGTCTCGAGGGTTTCCATGATCTGCATCAGCTGGTCGTAGGACCGCTGGTCGATCTGCTCGAGGTCGGCCAGCGGCACCGTGTTGCGGATGCCCGCGACCACGTCCTCGCCCTGGGCGTTCTGCAGGTAGTCGCCGTAGACGCCCTGGTGGCCGCTGGCCGGGTCGCGGGTGAAGGCGACGCCGGTGCCCGAGTCGGGGCCGAGGTTCCCGAAGACCATGGAGCAGATGTTGACCGCGGTGCCGAGGTCGTGGGGAATGCGCTCCTGGCGGCGGTAGAGCTTGGCGCGGTCGCCGTTCCAGGAGTCGAACACGGCTCGTACGGCGAGGTCCATCTGCTCGCGCGGCTCCTGCGGGAAGCCCCGGCCGGTCTCCTTGGCGACGATCTCCTTGAACTCGCCGACCAGCTTCTTGAGGTCGGCGGCGTCGAGGTCCACGTCCACGGTGACGCCCTTGGCGTGCTTGGCCTGCTCGATGGCCTCCTCGAAGAGGTCGCCGTCCACGCCGAGCACGGTCTTGCCGAACATCTGGATGAGGCGCCGGTAGGAGTCCCAGGCGAACCGGTCGTCCCCCGCCTGCGCGGCGAGCCCGGCCACGGACTGGTCCGACAGGCCGATGTTGAGGACGGTGTCCATCATCCCGGGCATCGAGAACTTGGCGCCGGACCGTACGGACACGAGGAGGGGGTCGTCCGCCTGGCCGAGCTTCTTGCCCATCTTCTCTTCGAGCGCTTCGAGGTGCGCACTCACCTCGTCGCGCAGGGCCGGGGGCTCTTCACCGCTGTCGAGGTAGACCTTGCACGCCTCGGTCGTGATGGTGAAGCCCGGTGGCACGGGGAGACCGAGATTGGTCATCTCGGCGAGGTTGGCCCCCTTCCCGCCGAGCAGGTCCTTGAGATCCTTGTTGCCCTCGGTGAAGTCGTAAACGAACTTCTGCTGATCTTGTGTTTCCGGCACGGGACTCGATCTCCTCGGCTCGGCTGCCCTGACGGCGGGGAGCGTACCCAGATCAAAGGCCCCTGAGCAGGTCTACTCCACCGTCATACGGCTGTAACCACCCGCCTGCCACGTGTTCGAAAGTGCGGCGCCCGAACGAGACTCTGATGAAGTGCCTTCAAGCCTCGAACACACGCCCACCCTCCGCCCGTGGTGGACGCTTGGAATTTCACTATACGTAACCGATGGTTCGAGGTGTCGAACATCAAGTGGGTGGCACTGAGTGCCACGCATTGGAGAGGTGAGCACAGCGAGAAGCCACCGGATCACCCCTCAGTTGCCGCTCATCTGAGCGAAGGCCCGATCAGAGTGGCGAGAATCACGCCTTGTCAGGGCCCATTGTCTCGCCTTTTGGATACAACGAGACGGGGCATGCTCAGATGAGCGACACGCCGAGGAGGGAGCCGACGACCCCGTCAGGTGTTGAGGGGCGGCGTACCAGCTCCTCCGCGATCCCCTCACCCGGCTCCGCCCCGCGTCAGGGGGCCGGGGCCCGGCGTTCCCCGCGATCGGATCGCGCCATATTTATCGCGCCATATTTCAGGACGCCTGGTCGTTCCCGGCCTCCCGCAGCCCGGCGAGGGCCTCGCGGGTCCTGATGGCGCAGTTGTGCTCCTCGCCCAGGACGCGCTCGCTGATCTCGAGCACCGCCCGCCACTCGGCCTCCGCCTCGTCGAGGCGGCCGAGGCCCTTGAGGGTGGTGCCGAGGTTGTGGCGGGTCCAGAGGGTGTTGACGTGCTCCGGCCCCAGGACGCGCTGCCGGGCCGTGAGCGTTTCCCGGATCTCCGTCTCCGCCTCGGCGAACCGGCCCAGCTTGTTGAGCACATTGCCCAGGCTGTGCCGGGCGCCCAGCGTCTCCTTGGCCTCGGCCCCCACGGATCGCGTGCGCCCCTCGACCACTCGGCGGAACAGTGACTCCGACTCCTCGTAACGCTCCTGGTCGCGCAGCAGGGCGGCCAGCCGGACGAGGGTCAGCAGGGCGCTCGGGTCGTCCGGCCCCAGCACCCGGGCCTCCCCCTCCATGGTCAGGCGGTACTCCCGCTCGGCCTCCTCCACGCGCTCGAGGCGCGCCAGGGCCCCGGCACGGCTGTACCGCGCCACCAGCGTCGCCTGGGCGTCCGGACCCGAGACGCGGACGCGGTCCCGGAGCACCTCGGTGTACTCCGCCAACGCCTCCTCATGCCGTCCGGCCCTCCCCAGGCTGGCCGCCAGTTGGTGCCGGGTGCCGAGGGTTTGGTGATGCCCGTCCCCGAGCACGGCGGTCTGCCGGGCCAGCAGGTCGCGGTAGGCCGCTTCCGCCTCGTCGTACCGCCCCTGGTCGTCCAGGACCATCGCCCGGGTCCGCAGCGCGGTGAACGACTCGTCGTGCCGTTCCCCGACGGCGGCGAACGACTCCGCCACCAGCGCGTCGGCCTCGGACTCCGCCTCCTCGTACCGCCTCAGGCCGCGCAGGCAGTCGACGCGGTTGCGGCGCGCCCGGCGCACCCGCCAGTGGGTGGGGCTGAGGCCCGCCGACGTCCTGTTGACCAGATCGTGCCAGAGCGCCTCCGCCTCCTCGTCGCGCCGCCTGAGGTTCAGGACGTCGCCGAGCGTGAACAGCGCCGTCAACAGCGGCGGATCCACCTCCGACTCCGCCGACGCGGCGCACTCCTCGGCCGCCGTCCGCATCTCGGCCTCCGCCTCGTCGAAGCGATCCAGCCGCCGCAGCGCGGTCGACAGCCAGGCGCGCGCGTTGACGGTGTCGAAGTGCGTGGGCCCGTACAGTTCCCGCGCCATGGACACCGCGACCCGGAACTCCTCCTCGGCCTCCGCCACGCGCCCGAGATCCAACAGCAGGCGCCCGCGCCGCAGATGCTTGGCCTCGGCATGCCGCCGGTGGTCCTCGCCCTCCCGGCGCTCCCACGCCTCGATCAGCGTGCGGCACTCCTCCTCCGCCGCCTCGGCCCGCCCGGCGTCGCTCAGCAGCTCGACGAGGTAGCCGCGGGCGAAGAGCGTGTAGTCGTGTTCCTCGCCGTGCACCCGCCCCGAGATCGCGACCACCTCGCGCAGCTCGCGCTCCGCCTCGTCGTGCTCCCCGAGCTGGTTCAGGGTGATCGCCAGATGCCCGCGGAGATTGCGGGATTCGAGGTCTTCCCGGGCTCCGAGCCCCTCGATCTGCTCCCGCGCCGTCTCCCGCAGTTCGTCCGCGTACTCCGGCCACCCGGCGTCGACGAGCTGCTTGGCCAGGTCGGGCAGGGCCCGCACCCCCCACCAGCCGGTCTCCTCGTTCCGCTCATCGGCTTCGGTCAGCATCTTGTCGACGTAGTCACGCACCGACTTCGGCAGCCCGTCGTCCTCCGCGATCCGGCGCACGACCGCGATCACCGGCGGCTGGACGTGCTCGGAGGTGTAGGAGCGGGGCGGGAAGGCGGCGGCCGGTGCCACCGGCGGCGGTTCGGGCGCCCTCGGCCGCTCCGGCGGCTCCTCCTCCGCCGTCTCCTCCAGCAGCCCCAGCCGCGACAGCAGCTCCGGTGACGCCGCCGCGAACGGGCGGGCCTCCTCGGCGACGCGGGAGTCCCCGTGGTCGCCGGAGAGCCTGGCGCGGAACTCGGGGCCGCTGCCCTGACGGCGCAGCAGGAACTCGGTGACCTGCGCCGCCGTCTCCAGCGCGTCCGACGTACGGACCGCGTCCAGCAGCAGATCCGCGACGCCGGGTTGGAACTCGTACTCCTCCGCGCCGCCCTCCCGCCGGCGCAGCAGCCCGCCCAGGAACACCTCGGCCAGCTGCGCCGGGTGGAAGCGCTCCCCACGGCCCGCGCCCGCCTGGTGGATCAGCCGCATCACCGGCAGCGTCAGCGGATGGACCGTGGCCAGCGCCCCGGCCAGGCGCTGGGCCTCGGGCGAGGCGGCGCCCCGGAAGCGGCGCAGCCGCTCCTCGGCCGTCGGCTCGGGGACCTGGGCGGTGGCCCGCGCCGCCACCGGCTTCTCGGCCCCGTCCAGCAGCATCACCGGCAGCGGCTCGCCGCCGCCGCCCGTGCCGGTGAGCGCCGCCCACGCGCCCAGCTCGCCTTCGGCCAGCTCCAGCACGGGCACCGGTGTCATGCCGTCGTACGAGACCAGGCCGCGCGGCAGCACCGGATGGCGCACCGACAGCGCGCGGCCCGGCGCGCCCTCGCGGCCGCCCGCGTCGACCAGCAGCCGCTGGGTGGGCATGCCGCGCTCCGGCCACATCCGCGCGGGCAGCGGCTGGAGGACCGCCACCGGCGAGTGGCGGGCCCAGCGGCGCAGCAGACGCGGAATGGCGCCGCCGCGCCACCCGGGGCCCACCCCGTCCGAGAGGACCAGCATCACGGTGCGGCCGGAGGTGTCGGTGAGCTGGCGGGCGGTGCGGCGCGGGGCTCCGGGGGCGTACGGGCGCGCCCTGAGCACCGGTCGGTCCTCCTGGGCGCTGTCCAGGCCGTAGGTCCGTACGGAGCGGAAGGCGCCCTGGCGCTCCAGCAGTCCGCGCACCTCGGCGGCGAGCTGCTGCCACAGCACCATCGACGGGCCGTCGTCCACGATGAGCGCGACGCTCAGCCAGCGCTCCGGGCGGGGGCGCAGCACCACGTCCGGCAGACCGGTCTCGGCGATCCACTCGGCGGTGGCGGCCTCGTCGACGCGGAAGGAGGTGCGGGACGGCACGCTGCGCCGCAGCGGCCGCAGCGCGCGGGAGAGCCCGCGCGCCCCGGGGAGCGCCCGCACGCCCCGGACGCCGACGGCGCGGGCCGGGCGGGCCGTGGCGGGG
>NZ_JAEEAP010000255.1 GCF_016103465.1 Streptomyces sabulosicollis | reverse complement strand
CCCGAGTCCTGACCGGCGCCGCACGCGTCCCCCTTCGCCCCCGCCCGGGCACTGCCCGGCCCTGATGACCCGGCGTGAGCAGGTCTGGACGTCAGGGGTTACCCGGTCGTAGCGTCGGACCGGCCGGGCTGATCACCCGGCCGCCGGGCGGGAGGACGCGCCCCGGCGGCCGGTACGTGCCCGGCGTACCCGGAACCGCATCCACCGGAGGCCGCCACCCATGTCCGCTGGCACCCTGCCGTCGTTCGATCCGCGCGACCCACTGGGGCTCGACGATCTCCTCGACCCCGAGGACCTCGCGATCCGCGACACCATGCGGCAGTGGGCCGCCGACCGCGTGCTGCCGCACATCGCCGACTGGTACGAACGCGGCGAGGTGCCCGGCATCCGCGAGCTGGCCCGGGAGCTCGGCTCCCTCGGCGCGCTCGGGATGTCCCTCACCGGCTACGGCTGCGCGGGCGCCAGCCCGATCCAGTACGGCCTGGCCTGCCTGGAGCTGGAGGCCGCCGACTCCGGGATCCGCTCCCTGATCTCGGTGCAGGGCTCCCTGTCCATGTACGCCATCCACCGCTTCGGCTCCGAGGAGCAGAAGGAGCGGTGGCTGCCCCGGATGGCCGCCGGCGAGGTCATCGGCTGCTTCGGGCTGACCGAGCCCGACCACGGCTCCGACCCGGCCGGTATGCGCACCTACGCCAAGCGGGACGGCTCGGACTGGGTGCTCACCGGCCGCAAGATGTGGATCACCAATGGCGCGGTGGCCGGGGTCGCCGTGGTGTGGGCCCGTACCGACGAGGGCATCCGCGGCTTCGTCGTCCCCACCGACGCGCCCGGCTTCTCGGCCCCCGAGATCAAGCACAAGTGGTCCCTGCGCGCGTCGGTCACCAGCGAGCTGGTCCTGGACGAGATGCGGCTGCCGGCCGACGCGGTGCTGCCCGAGGTCACCGGCCTGCGCGGGCCGCTGAGCTGTCTGAGCCACGCCCGCTATGGCATCATCTGGGGATCGATGGGCGCGGCCCGCTCCGCGTTCGAGTCGGCGCTGGACTACGCCCGCGAGCGCGAGCAGTTCGGCCGGCCGATCGGCGGTTTCCAGCTCACCCAGGCCAAGCTGGCCGATATGGCGCTGGAGCTCCACAAGGGGGTGCTGCTCGCCCACCATCTGGGGCGGCGCATGGAGGCGGGGCGGCTCCGCCCCGAGCAGGTCAGCTTCGGCAAGCTGAACAATGTGCGGGAGGCGATCGAGATCTGCCGTACGGCCCGGACGATTCTGGGCGCCAACGGGATCTCGCTGGAGTATCCGGTGATGCGGCACGCCACGAATCTGGAGTCCGTGCTCACCTATGAGGGCACCGTCGAAATGCACCAGCTGGTGCTGGGCAAGGCGCTCACCGGAATCGACGCCTTCCGGTGAGCGGCCCCCGGGCTAGCTCTGGTTGAAAAAGCCCGTGGCGTGGCCGGCCTGACCGCTGACGATCTGGTAGTCGGCCGGGGTGAGGAGGAAGACGCGGTTGGCCACGCGGTCGATCGAGCCCCGCAGCCCGAAGATCAGCCCGGCCATGAAATCCACCACGCGCTTGGCGTCGGCGGGCTCCATCGTCGTGAGGTTCACGATGACCGGTACGCCCTCCCGGAACAGCTCGCCGATGCCGCGGGCGTCCCGGAATCCGTCCGGGGTGACCGTGGCGATCCGGGTGCCCTGGTCCCGCGCGGTCTCGTCGGCCACCCGCGCTCGCGGGTCGGTCATCCAGGAGTCGCCGGGCTCGGACCCCTCGGCGTAGTCGTCGTCGTAGTAGCGCTCGTCATCGCTGTCGTCGACGAGGCCAAGCCAGGCACTTGCCTTGCGTACCGATCCCATGGACGCCTCCTCTCCCTGATGGTGTGTACTGTCCGCCCCTCTATGGTCGTCCATGATGCGGATGGTCTGCCACGTGGATTGCGGCCGCACAGGGGATTCGTGACGTTACTGGTGCACAACGGCTGGCGCCATATCAGAGTTCCACCTGCTTAACGAGGCTGACGGAGCGCTGGGTAGACTCCGCCGCTGCCGGACGGGTGACGTCGGGGACGTACGGGTGAACGGGGATCGTGGTGTTTGGCATTATCCGGCCTTGTCGGCATCGGCTGTCGGAAAACCTGCGCACCGAGTGGATGGCGCATTTGTGCGGGCTGTGCCTCGCGTTGCGGGGGGACCACGGGCAGTTCGCCCGCATCGCCACCAATTACGACGGCCTGGTGATATCGGTGCTGGTGGAGGCCCAGGCCGGACGGCCGGAGGGCTGGCGGCGCACCGCCGGGCCCTGTCCGCTGCGCGGGATGCGGACGGCGTCGGTCGCCCGCGGCGAGGGAGCGCGTCTCGCGGCCACCGTCTCGCTGGTGCTGGCCTCGGCGAAGGTCCGGGACCATGTGGCGGACGGCGACGGGGCGTTGGCCCGGCGGCCGGTCGCCGCGGCGGCCCGCCGAGTGGCCGGGCGGTGGGACCGGGCGGGGGAGCGCAGCGGTGCCGCGCTCGGCTTCGACACCGCCCCGCTGCTCGACGCGGTCGGCCGGCAGGCGGAGCTGGAGTCCCTCGCGGGCCCCGGCACCTCCCTGCTGACCGTCACCGAGCCCACCGAGACCGCGACCGCCGCGGCCTTCGGGCACACCGCCGTGCTGGCCGGGCGGCCCGGCAACCGGGCCCCGCTGGAGGAGGCGGGACGGCTCTTCGGGCGGCTGGCACATCTGCTGGACGCGGTGGAGGACCTGGCCGAGGATGCCGAGACCGGCGCCTGGAACCCGATCGCGGCCACCGGCACCGACCTCGCCGAGGTCCGCAGGCTGTGCGACGACGCGGTGCACGGGGTGCGGCTGGCGCTCAAGGACACCGCATTCGCGGGCAAGGGCTCCGGACGGCTCGCCCACGTACTGCTCGTCCACGAGCTGGGGCGCGCGGTCGACCGCGCCTTCGGCACCACCGGCTGTGCGCACAGCGGCCAGGGCGCGGGCATCACCCCGGGTACCTCGGGCACCTCGGGCACCCTTGGCGCCCCGGAGTCCTCCTTCGGGCCGCCGCAGTCGCCGTGGATCACCCCGGGAGGCCCCGGTGGCGCGCCCCCGGAGCCGCCGCACGGCCGCCGGCGGGGGTTGCTCGCCGGCTGTCTGGTGTGGACCGGGCTCTGCTGCACCTGCCAGGTGTGCTGCCGCGACCCGTACCACGACCCGTGGTCCGGGCAGCCGCGCGAGGGCCTGTGCCATAAGTGCGGTGACTGCTGCGACTGTTGTGACTGCTGTAGCAACTGCGGCGATTGCTGTAGCTGCGACTGCTGTGATGGGTGTGACTGCGGCTGCGACTGCTAGCCGCCGGCCGTGGGACAAACCGAGGGGAGGGGCGGGGCACTGACGTGTGTGGGAAGGCCGAAGGCGCGTGACGACGCGGATGTGCTGCGGCCATGCCGGGGGAGGGAGTCCGGCGGGCGCGGGCGAAGCCTCGAGGCGCTGGGGACGGAGATCCCCTACGGCAGCGGAGGCGGGCGGTCAGCCCGAACAGGACGACGACCACACCCGACCGAAGTCGATGTGGTCGCGCGTGACCAGTCGCTGCCATGAGTCCATGGGCCAAGTGGAGCAGCCTTCCGCTTCCGCGTCAACCGCGGTGAGACGCGCTGCTCAGAGTTCGGACAGTCTTGACAGCGCACCGTGGGGACGTCTTACTCTCGGCCCCATGCCGGGCCGAGAGGCTCGCATGCCGGGCTGAGGGGCCCGGCCATCGCCGGGCTGAGGGGCCCGGCCGTGTGTGAAGGCCATGCGTGTGTTCACTTCAGAACTCACGGAGCCTTTCGCATGTCCGCGAACCCGGACCACCCCGCGCATCCGGACCACCCCGCGAGCCCGGACCACTCCTTCCGATCACCCGCCTCGGTCGTCATCGTCGGCGCGGGTCCGCGTGCCACCGGTCTGATCGAGCGCATCGCCGCCAACGCCCCCGAGCTGTACGGCGACGGCGCCCCGTTCGAGCTGCACCTGGTCGATCCGCATCCGCCCGGCGGCGGCCGCATCTGGCGCCCCGACCAGTCCCCGCTGCTGTGGATGAACTCCATGGCCGAGGACGTCACCATGTTCACCGACGAGTCGGTGGAGCGCGAAGGCCCGATACGCCCCGGCCCCTCCCTCGCCGCATGGGCCCGGGAGGTCCGCGGTGGGGAGCCGCCGCACGTCCTGCCGCCCGAACTCGCCGCCGAGGCCGCCGCCCTGACCGGGCAGAGCTTCGCCACCAGACGCCTGCAGAGCGCCTATCTGCGCTGGGTGTACGAGCGCTCGGTGGCCGATCTGCCGCCCGGCACCACCGTCCATGAGCACCGGGACCGGGCCGTACGCGTCACCGGGCCGCGCGACGGACGGCAACAGGTGTGGCTGGAGGGGCGGACCGCCCCGCTCACCGCGGATGCCGTGGTCCTCGCCCTCGGCCACCTCGACGCCGAACCCGACGCCGAGCAGCGGGCCCTCACCGCGTTCGCCGCCGAGCACCAACTGGTCCACCTCCCCCCGGAGTTCACCGCCGACAGCGATCTGAGCGCACTGCGCCCCGGCGAGCCGGTGATCGTACGCGGCCTCGGTCTCGCCTTCGTGGATCTGATGGTGCTGCTCACCGAGGGGCGCGGCGGACGCTATGAGCGCGGTCCGGACGGCGAGTTGGCCTACCGTCCCTCCGGCCGCGAGCCCGTGCTGTACGCCGGTTCGCGGCGCGGCGTGCCGTACCACGCCAAGATCGGCTACTCGCTGAGCGGCGAGCGGCCCCCGGTGCCGCGCTTCTTCGGCCCCGCCGAGGTCGACGCGTTGCTCTCGCGCCCCGGGCGGCCGGACTTCCGGCGCGACGTCTGGCCGCTGGTCGCCAAGGAGCTGGGGTTCGCCCACTACCACCGGCTGTTCACCGCCCATCCGGAGCGCGTGGCCGGGGAGTGGTCCGCGTTCGAGGAGAAGTACGCCGCCTGCCCGCCCGGCAGCCCCGACCTGGACGTCCTGGTCGCCGCGACCGTCCCCGACCCGGCCGACCGGCTCGACCTCGACGCCCTCGACCGCCCCCTGGCCGGGCTGCGGTTCGGTGACCACGAGGCCCTGCAGCAGGCGCTGCGCGGCCACATCGAGGCCGACCTCGCCCGCCGCCACGACCCCGCGCACAGCCCCGACCTGGCCGTCTTCCTCGCCCTGCTCTCCGTCTACGGTCAGCTGATCCGGCTCGGCGACATCGGCGGCTGGTGGCACGGCTTCTTCAGCTTCCTCGCCTCCGGCCCGCCGGGGCCACGGCTCGAGCAGCTGCTCGCGCTCTCCCGCGCCGGAGTGGTCCGCTTCCTCGGCGCCGATATGACCGTGACCCCCGATCCGGTGCGCGGGGTGTTCCGGGCGAGCTCCGCCAGTGTGCCCGGACCCGCCGTCGAGGCCCGTGCGCTGGTCGAGGCCCGGCTGCCGGAGCCGACCGTGGACCGCTCCCGCGACACCCTGCTGCGCTCCCTGCACCGCGACGGCGCCGCCGCCACCCCGGCCGGACTGCTCGCCGTCAGCCCCGCCGACGCCCGGATCCTGGACCGGGGCGGCCGCCCGCATCCGCGCCGCTTCGCGCTCGGCCCGCACACCGACGCCCGCGCCTCCGGCGCCTTCGCCCGGCCCCGTACCAACGCGCCCGCGTTCCGGCAGAACGACGCCACCGCGCGGGCCCTGCTGCGCTGTCTGCGCGACCTGTCCTGTCGCGCCCCGCTCACCGCCTGAGTGCCCCCTCGGGGGACGTCCCACCGTTCGGACGTCCCCCTCCCGGAGGACGTCCGAACGTCCCGGAAAACGTCCGAACCGTCCCCGGAAGACGTCCGAACACCTCCTCCCGTAAGCCCTCCGCTCCCTCCGAAGGACCTCCATGTCCCTGACCTCCGATCCACCCGTCGGCAAGGCCGCCGCAAACGGCGCCGAACGCGAGGACTACTCCGCCCTCAAGGTCGTCCCGGTACGCCACCCCTGGCGCTGGGCCGCCGTCGTCGTCACCGCCGTCCTGGTGGCCCAGTTCGCCCACGGCCTGATCACCAACCCCGGCTGGGAGTGGGACGTCTTCGCCGACTTCTTCACCACCCGGACCATCCTCAAGGCGGTCTGGATCACCATCCAGCTCACCTTCTACGGCACCGCGCTCGGCTTCGCCCTCGGCATCGTCCTCGCCTTCATGCGGCTGTCCAGGAGCCCCTTCCTGAAGTCGGTCGCCTTCACCTACATCTGGGCGTTCCGCTCCATCCCGCTCATCGTCCAGCTGCTGTTCTGGTTCAACCTCACCTACCTCTACAAGCGGCTCGACTTCGGCATCCCCTTCGGCCCCGGCTTCTTCTCCTTCGACACCGCGGGGCTGGTCGGGGCCATGAGCGCGGCGGTGCTCGGACTCGCCCTCCACCAGGCGGCCTACGCGGCGGAGATCGTGCGCGGCGGCGTCCTCGCCGTCGACGGCGGGCAGCTGGAGGCGGCGGCCGCGCTCGGCATCCCCCGGCTGCGGCAGCTGCGCCGGATCGTGCTCCCGCAGGCGATGCGGTCGATCCTGCCGAACGCCGCCAACGAGGTCATCTCGCTCTTCAAGGGCACCTCGATCGTCTCCGTCATGGCAATCGGCGAGCTCTTCTACCAGGTGCAGGTCATCTACGGACGCAACGGCCGGGTCGTGCCGCTGCTGATGGTGGCGACCGTCTGGTACATCATCCTGACCACCGTGCTCTCGATCGCGCAGTACTACGTCGAGCGCCACTTCTCGCGGGGAGCCACCCGATGACCGCCATGGTCGACATCCGCTCCGTCCACAAGAGCTTCGGGTCCCTGGAGGTGCTGCGCGGCATTGATCTGGAGGTGCGCTCCGGGGAGGTGGCGGTCGTCCTCGGCCCCTCCGGCTCCGGCAAGTCCACCCTGCTGCGCGCCATCAACCACCTGGAGAAGGTGGACAGCGGCTGGATCAGCGTCGCCGGCTCGCTCGTCGGCTACCGCCGCCAGGGCGACCGCCTCTACGAGCTGCGCGAACGCGAGATCCTCAAGCAGCGCACCCGGATCGGCTTCGTCTTCCAGAACTTCAACCTCTTCCCGCATCTGACGGTGCTGGAGAACATCGTCGAGGCGCCGGTCTCGGCCCTGCGCCGCCCCAGGAAGGAGGCGGTGCGCGCCGCCGAGGCGCTGCTCGCCCGGGTCGGTCTCGCCGACAAGGCGGCCGCGTACCCCCGGCAGCTCTCCGGCGGCCAGCAACAGCGGGTGGCGATCGCCCGCGCCCTCGCCCTGGAGCCCGAGCTGCTGCTCTTCGACGAGCCGACCTCCGCCCTCGACCCCGAACTGGTCGGCGAGGTCCTCGACGTGATCAAGGACCTGGCCCATCAGGGCACCACGATGATCGTCGTCACCCATGAGATCGGCTTCGCGCGGGAGGTCGCCGACACCGTCGTCTTCATGGACGACGGCCGGATCGTCGAGCGGGGCGCGCCCGCCGAGGTGCTGGACGCCCCGCGCCACGAGCGCACCAAGGCGTTCCTCTCCAAGGTCCTTTGAGACCACCGGTGTTCACGGCCCCGCCGATGTTCACCGCCCTGCCGATGTTCACGAGATCACCAATGTTCACCAGATCACCGATGTCCAGCTACGCAAGGAGTAGCCCCGTGAAGACCCGCCGCACCCTCGTCACCGCCGTCGCCGCGCTCACCGCCTCCGCCCTGCTCGGCGGCTGCGGCGACGGCGATGTCCAGGAGTCGGTGGGCTCCAAGGGCTCGAAGAACGCCATCAACATCAGCCCGGACCAGCACCGCGTCAGAGGGAAGAAGGTCGACGCGATCGCGGCGAAGGTCCCGGCCGCGATCCGGGAGCGCGGCACCCTGCGCATCGGCGGCAGCGCCGACGCCTCCGCCCCGCTCGGCTTCTACGCGACCGATGACAAGACCCGGATCGGCTCCGAGCTCGACATCGCCACGCTGGTGGCCGACACCCTCGGGCTCAAGATCGACTTCCAGGCGGTGTCCTGGGAGAACCTCTTCGTCGGCCTGGACAGCTCCAAGTTCGACGGCGTGTTCTCCAATGTGACGGTCACCGAGGAGCGCAAGGAGAAGTACGACTTCGCCACCTACCGGCTGGACGACCTCGCCTTCGAGGCCAAGAAGGGCACCTCCTGGCGGGTCAGGGGCCCGAAGGACGTGGCGGGCAAGACCGTCTCGGTCGCCTCCGGCACCAACCAGGAGAAGATCCTGGTCGACTGGAGCAAGCAGAACGAGAAGGCGGGCCGCAAGCCCGTGGACATCAAGTACTTCCAGAAGGACACCGACTACTACCTCGCCCTCCAGTCCGGCCGTATCGACGCCTACTTCGGCCCGAACCCCACCTCCGCCTACCACGTCGCCTCGGCCGGCCAGACCCAGATCATCGGCCGGTTCTCGGGCGGCGGCGACCAGGTGCAGGGCAAGATCGCGGCCACCACCAAGAAGGGCAGCGGGCTGGTCGACGCCTACGCCGCGGCCCTGGACCACGTGATCCGGGACGGTTCGTACGCCAGGGTCCTGAAGCGGTGGGGGCTCTCCAGCGAGGCGGTGAAGAAGTCCGAGATCAACCCGCCCGGGCTGCCCAAGCCGTGACCCGTTGAGACGCGTCGCCGCCGAGTGGCGGGCGCTGTCGGAGGAGAAAGGGCTGTCCATCCGGCAGACCGTCATCGAGGCGACCGGGCGTCAGTCGTGCATCGGCACCCCGGAGGCGGCCGCGGCGGAGACGGCGGAATCCGTGGCCGCCGACGCGGCCGACGGCTTCATCCTCGTCCCGCACCCGACCCCCGGCGGGCTGGGTGAGTTCGTGGAGCGGGTGGTGCCGCTGCTCCAGGAGCGGGGGGTGTCCCGCACCGCCTACACCGGTCCGACACTCCGTGACCACCTGGGACTTCCTCATCCGGGGGAGCGGGGCTGAGCGGCCGCGCGGCGGCCCGGCCGCGGGACCGCGATACGTCCGCGCCATAACGGAACCCGATCGCCCGCGCGTCCGTCCCACCGGATACCCAAGGGGATGGGAGCACAAGCCCCGGCGGCCTGAACCCGCCGGGGCTATGTGGCGTGCTTCCGGCTGCCGTTCCGAATTGTCCTCTTGCGCGCTGTGCCCTGAGCCACGAATACTTCCGGAAGCGCTTGTCAGGGGCACGCCGAATCGGTCATATCGGCGTGCTCATTGACTGCGCCTCACGGGCCTGCCCACCCAAGCGGACCCCCGATTCCCACGGAGGAAGAGTTGAGGATCAAGCGCAACGCCCCCCACAGCAAGCAGGCGAGACGCATCGCCCTGGTCGCCGCGACCTCCGCCCTGGTGGCCGGAACGGCACTCGCCGCCCCCGCCGCCTACGCCGGTAGCGACGGCGCCCGCACCTTCAGCGCGGCCGAGGCCAAGTCGGCGGGCAACGCCGTCCTCGAGGCCGATGTCGCGGGCACCGCCTGGTACGTCGAGAAGGGGACCAACAAGCTCGTGGTCACCGCCGACAGCACGGTGTCCCAGAGCGAGATAGCCAAGATCAAGAACACCGCCGGCGCGAACGCCGACGCGATCGAGGTCAAGCGCACCCCCGGCAAGATTCAGAAGCTGATCTCGGGCGGCGACGCGATCTACGCGAGTAGCTGGCGCTGCTCCCTCGGCTTCAACGTGCGCAACAGCAGTGGGGCCAACTACTTCGTCACCGCCGGTCACTGCACCGACGGTGCCGGCACCTGGTGGTCGAACTCCGGCCACACCACCACCATCGGCCCGACGGCCGGCTCCAGCTTCCCGACCAACGACTACGGTCTGGTCCGGTACAGCGGCTCGGTCACCCCCCAGGGCACCGTCGGCAGCCAGGACATCACCTCGGCCGCCAACCCGACCGTGGGCCAGACGGTCACCCGGCGCGGCTCCACCACCGGCATCCACAGCGGCCGGGTCACCGCGCTGAACGCCACCGTCAACTACGGCAACGGTGACATCGTCTACGGCATGATCCAGACCACGGTCTGCGCCGAGCCCGGCGACAGCGGCGGCCCGCTCTACGCCGGTTCCACCGCCCTCGGCCTCACCTCCGGCGGCAGCGGCAACTGCACCTCCGGTGGCACCACGTTCTTCCAGCCGGTCGTCGAGGCGCTGAACGCGTACGGCGTGAACGTCTACTGACCGGCGTCGTTCCTTCGCTGATCAGCTCCGCACCAGGCTGAGCGAGAGCCCCCGTCCGTGCTGCCGGACGGGGGCTCTCCGCGCCGGTGGGAGGGGCTTCCCGGCCGTCGGGCGGGGGTTTTCCACAGCCCTCCCCACTGTTCGGCGGGCGGACTATCGTGGACATCAGTACCCCACGAGGGGCATTGTTCGCGATACGGACGGCAGGTGGCCGTGATGGTCGACGCTCTCGTGACATTGGTAGTGGTACTGGCTTGCCTCGGCGCCCTCGGTCTGCTGGCCGCGGCCCGGGTGGTCAAGCAGTACGAGCGGGGGGTGGTCTTCCGGCTCGGGAGGCTCCGTTCGGATATCCGGGGGCCGGGGTTCACCATGATCGTTCCGGTCGTCGACCGGCTCCACAAGGTCAATATGCAGATCGTGACGATGCCCGTCCCCGCCCAGGAGGGCATCACCCGGGACAATGTGACCGTGCGGGTCGACGCCGTCGTCTACTTCAAGGTGGTGGACGCGGCCGAGGCGCTGGTCGCGGTCGAGGACTACCGCTTCGCCGTCTCCCAGATGGCCCAGACCTCGCTGCGGTCGATCATCGGGAAGAGCGATCTGGACGATCTGCTCTCCAACCGGGAGAAGCTCAACCAGGGCCTGGAGCTCATGATCGACAGCCCGGCCGTCGGATGGGGCGTCCATATCGACCGGGTGGAGATCAAGGACGTGTCGCTGCCGGAGACCATGAAGCGGTCGATGGCCCGCCAGGCGGAGGCCGACCGGGAGCGCCGCGCCCGGGTCATCAACGCGGACGCGGAGCTGCAGGCGTCGAAGAAGCTGGCCGAGGCCGCCTCCCAGATGGCCGACACCCCCTCGGCGCTCCAGCTGCGGCTGTTGCAGACGGTGATGGCGGTCGCCGCCGAGAAGAACTCCACGCTGGTGCTGCCGATCCCGGTCGAGCTGCTGCGCTTCCTGGAGAGGGGTCAGCAGGAGATCTCGGGGGCGGCGGCACGGGCCGAGGGCGAGGCGGGGGGCGGCGCCCCGGCCGCCGGTCCGGCCGCCGCGCCGGAGCGGGAGGCCGCGCCCGCGCGGCCCGCTCGGCAGGCGATGCCGACGCTCACCGAGCGTGAGCCGGAGCCGCATGCGGTCGAGTGATGAGCCGTGGGATGCGGTGTCCGGCCGGGGTTCCCGGGAGGTGAGGTGATCCGTCCGGTTTGACGGCTCCTCCGGATGTCTGATGCGGTGCCCGTACACCTCGAAGGTGTGCGGGCACCGTCATGTCCGGACTTGAGGCGGCAGGGTAAATTTCACGCCCATGACGTGAACGCGCCCTTGTGCGTGCCCGGTGGTGATGGGAATACTCGGCGACGCAAATTGGCATGGACGCGCCCCCGAGTGGGGAGAAGCGCCATGCCGTTACGCCCTCCGGGCCCTGGCACCCCACTGCCGACGGGCCCAACCCCCCACTGGAAGGCAGAGAGTTGAAGCACCGCCGCATACCCAAGCGTCGTGTCGCCATCGCCGGAGCCGGCATAGCGGCCCTGGTCGCCACGGGCATCACCCTGCAGAGCGCCAACGCCGCCCCCGGTGAGCCCCAGCCCGAGACCCTCTCGGTCGGCGCCGCCGGAAAGCTCGCGAACACCCTCACCTCCTCGCTCAAGAGCGACACGGCGGGTTCGTACTACGACGCCAAGGCCAAGAAGCTCGTCGTCAACGTGGTCGACAAGGGCGTCGTGGACAAGGTCCGCGAGGCCGGGGCCGAGGCCAAGGTGGTCAAGCACACCCTGGCCGAGCTGAGCAAGGCGCGTCAGACGCTGAAGGAGAAGGCCACCATCCCCGGCACCTCGTGGTCGGTGGACCCCAGAAGCAACAAGGTCGTCGTCACCGCGGACAGCTCCGTCAAGGGTGCCCGGATGGCCACCCTCAACAAGGTCGCCGACGCGCTCGGCGACAAGGTCGAGGTGAAGCGCTCGGCCGGGAAGTTCTCCACGTTCATCGCGGGTGGCGACGCCATCTGGGGCGACGGCGGGCGCTGCTCGCTCGGGTTCAACGTCGTCAAGGGCGGCGAGCCGTACTTCCTGACCGCCGGTCACTGCACCGAGGCCATCAGCAGCTGGTCGGACTCGCAGGGCGGCGAGGAGATCGGGACCAACGAGGGCAGCGAGTTCCCCGGCAACGACTACGGCCTGGTCAAGTACACCAAGGACACCGACCACCCGAGCGCGGTCGACCTCTACAACGGCAGCACCCAGGCGATAGCCAAGGCCGGTGACGCCACCGTCGGCCAGAAGGTGACGCGCAGCGGCTCCACCACCCAGGTGCACGACGGCGAGGTCACCGGCCTCAACGCGACCGTCAACTACCAGGAGGGGTCGGTCGAAGGGCTGATCCAGACCAACGTCTGCGCCGAGCCCGGCGACAGCGGCGGCGCGCTCTTCGCGGGCGACACGGCGCTGGGTCTGACCTCCGGCGGCAGCGGTGACTGCTCCTCGGGCGGCGAGACCTTCTTCCAGCCGGTGCCGGAGGCGCTGGAGGCGTTCGGCGCCGAGATCGGCTGATCTGGCTCACCTGGTGAGCGTTTCGCTCCCGAGGTCCGCTCCCGTGTGAACGGAAGCAGGCGGCCCCCGGACACCCGTGGACGGTGTCCGGGGGCCTCCCCTTTTCCCGGTCGGCTTGTGCGGTCAGCCCGTCAGAACTCGAAGACCGCCGTCGGGGCCGCGCTCTTGAAGCAGTTGTTCGCGAAGGTGTGCTCGTACGACACCCGGCGGCCGTCCCAGATCCCCTCGGCGGTGACGGTGATGGGGTGCCACTCCTTGGTGCACACCCGGCCGGGCTCCGCCCCGGTCCTCAACTGTCCGAACATGCCGCCCACGGAGCGGAGTTCGGCGCATGCCTGGGC
>NZ_JAEEAP010000254.1 GCF_016103465.1 Streptomyces sabulosicollis | reverse complement strand
AGATGTGTATAAGGGACAGGCCGGGGAGGGCCCGCCGGGCCGGGCACGGTCCGGCCGGGTTCGGCACGCGGCGGCCGGGTTCGGCACAGAGCGGCCGGGCGGGGAGGCGTTCGCGGCGCACGGCGAGGGCGGCGCGGCGGACGGCGAGGGAGCCACTCCCCGCCCGGCGACACGGGGGGACGCCGGGCGGGGGCCCGGGCACCGGGTGCGGGCCGCCCCGCCGGACGCGGGTGCGGCCCGCCCCCGCGTCACCGCACATGGCGGCGGGCCTGGAGGGCCACCCCCAGGGCGAGCACCGTTCGGGGATCCTCCAGATCGCTGCCCAGCAGCGAGGCGATCCGGGCCAGCCGGTCGTACAGCGTCTGGCGGTTGAGGTGCAGTGCGCGGGCCGTCTCCGCCTTGCGCCCCGCATGCCGCAGATACGCCTCCAGCGTCGGCACCAGCGGCGGGCGGGCGGTGCGGTCGTGGGCCAGCAGCGGACCGATCACCCGGTCCACGAAGGCAGCCAGATCGCCGTGCTCGCGCAGTCGCCACAGCAACAGGTCGACATCCAGGCTCCGTACGTCGTACCAGCCCCGGTCGGGCGGCGATCCGCACGCCGCGTGCGCCGCCTCCGCCGCGTGCCGCAGCTCGGCTCCGGCCGCGTCCCAGCCGACCGCGAGCCCGGCGATCACCACCGGCGGCCGGACGCCGGCCCGGTCCGGCCAGGCCCGCTCCACCCCGGCCCGCAGCGCCGCCGCGATCCGCTCGGCCACCGCGCCCCGCTCGGTCGCGCCGCGCAGCCCGGCCAGCAGCGGAACTCGCCCCTCCGGAAGCCGTACCCCGAGCAGCACCGGCACCCCGACCGCGGCCAGCTCCTCCTGCAGGGCGTGGGCCAGCGCAGCCCAGCTCTCCCCGCCCCCGGCCAGCGGCCGCGGATCCTCCACCAGCCGCATCACCACCGGCAGCAGCGGCCCGTCCGAGACCGGCCGGAAGCCGAGCACCCGGGCCTGGGCGGGGGCGTCCGACGCCTCGATCCGGCCCTCGGCGAGATCGGTGAGGAAGTCCCCGCGCCCGCGCGCCGCCAGCTCCTCCTCCTGACGCGCCCGCAGCAGCACCACCGCCAGCAGATCCGCCGTCCGCTCGGCGGCGATCCGGTGTACCGGGCCCAGCGGCCCGGCCACCGGAAGGACGGCCAGCCGCGCCCGTACGGCGCCGGGGCCGGGCCCGCCGCCCGGGATGTCCGCCATCACGCTGCCCGCCGGGGGCCCGGGCCGCTCGGCCGCGCGCGGCGCCCGCAGCCCCTCCCACACCTGGAGCGGATCGGCCGCGCCCGCCGGGGGCGTACCGCCCGGCCCCGCCGCGTACAGCAGCTGCCCGTCGGGAGTCTCCAGGAAGACCGGATTGGCCGCGAAGGCGGCGAAGTGGCGCAGGATCTCCGGCACCCCGCCACCGCGCAGCAGCACCTCGGTGGCCTGCCGGTGCACCTCGTCCGCCTGGCGCAGCAGGGCGTAGTGCTCATTGACGATCTCGGTGTGGATCTCCTCGGTGACCGTGACGAACGGCACTTCGCGGTGGAGCTGCACCAGCGGCAGCCCGCACGAGCGCGCGGTGTCCACGACCGGCCCCGGCAGGGTGCGGAACCGGGCCCCCAGCTCCACCACCAGCGCCGCGATGCCCCGCTCGGCGAGCCGGCGGACGAAGGCGCGCTGCTCGGCGGGGCGCGGCCCGACCCCGAGGCCGGTGGTCAGCAGCAGTTCGCCGCCCTTGAGCAGCGCGGCGATGTTGGGCGCCTCGCCCGCGTGCACCCAGCGCACCGGGCGGTCCAGCAGCTCCTGCCCGGACACCACCTCGGGGAGCCCCCGGCGCAGGGCGGGCAGGTCGAGGGCGCGCGCCACGGTGATCGTCCCCTGCGGTTCCATGCCGCCACGCTAAGCGCTCCGCTGGGAGTGTCGCGATGGGTCGTCGGCCGACTGCGGCGCCGTCGTGGCTGGTCGCCCACGCGGCGGAGCCGCATATCGACACAGCTGCGGCGGCGCCGCATATCGACACAGCTGCGGCGGCGCCGCATATCGACACAGCCCGCACCCCTTCGGGCCGCTGCCCGGACCGTAGCGGACTTCCTCCGACCTGCTTGGCCGCCCGTTCGATGCCCCGCCTCGACCCTCCTGGGCCCGGGACGCCGCCCGGCGGGCCGGGCCCGGACGTGGGGTGTCCGGGCCCCAGGGTCCGGGCCGGGGTCAGCCTCCGTACGCGCCGGACGCCGTCAGCCGCAGCGCGGTGTCGATCAGCGGCACATGGCTGAACGCCTGCGGGAAGTTGCCCACCTGGCGCTGGTTGCGCGGGTCCCACTCCTCGGCCAGCAGCCCGAGGTCGTTGCGCAGCGCCAGCAGCTTCTCGAAGAGCTTGCGGGCCTCGTCCACCCGGCCGATCATCGCCAGGTCGTCGGCGAGCCAGAACGAGCAGGCCAGGAAGGCACCTTCGTCGCCCTCGAGACCGTCCACCCCGGCGTCCTCGCCCGCGGTGGGGTAGCGCATGACGAAGCCGTCCTCGGTGGACAGCTCCCGCTGGATCGCCTCGATGGTGCCGATGACCCGCTTGTCGTCCGGCGGCAGGAAGCCCATCTGCGGGATGAGCAGCAGCGAGGCGTCCAGCTCCTTGGAGCCGTAGGACTGGGTGAAGGTGTTCCGCTCGGCGTCGTAGCCCTTCTCGCAGACGTCCCGGTGGATCTCGTCGCGCAGCTCCCGCCAGCGCTCCAACGGCCCGTCCACGTCGCCGGATTCGATCAGCTTGACGGTGCGGTCGACCGCGACCCAGGCCATCACCTTGGAGTGCACGAAGTGGCGGCGCGGCCCGCGCACCTCCCAGATGCCCTCGTCCGGCTCGTCCCAGTGGTCCTCCAGGTAGCCGATCAGCTTCAGCTGGAGCACGCTCGCGTAGTCGTTGCGCGCCAGACCCGTCATATGGGCCAGGTGGAGCGCCTCGGTGACCTCGCCGTAGACGTCCAGCTGGAGCTGGCCCGCCGCGCCGTTGCCGACCCGGACCGGCTGGGAGTTCTCGTAGCCGGGCAGCCAGGTCAGCTCGGCCTCGGCCAACTCCCGCTCACCCGCGATGCCGTACATGATCTGCAGGTTCTCGGGGTCGCCCGCGACCGCCCGCAGCAGCCATTCGCGCCAGGCGCGGGCTTCCTCGCGGTAGCCGGTGCGCAGCAGCGAGGAGAGGGTGATCGCCGCGTCCCGCAGCCAGGTGAAGCGGTAGTCCCAGTTCCGGACGCCGCCGATCTCCTCGGGGAGGGAGGTGGTGGGCGCCGCGACGATGCCGCCGGTGGGGGCGTAGGTCAGCGCCTTCAGCGTGATCAGCGAGCGGACCACCGCGTCCCGGTAGGGGCCGTGGTAGGTGCAGTGCTCGACCCAATCCCGCCAGAACGCCTCGGTGGCCTCCAGCGCGCCCTCCGGCTCGGGCAGGGCGGGCGGCTCGTTGTGGGAGGGCTGCCAGCTGATGGTGAAGGCGATCCGGTCGCCGGGGCCCACCGTGAAGTCGGAGTAGGTGGTGAGGTCCTTGCCGTAGGTGTCGGCCTCGGTGTCCAGCCACACCGAGTCCGGACCGGCGACGGCGACGGTACGGGTGTCCACCCGGTGCACCCAGGGCACGACCCAGCCGTAGGAGAACCGCATCCGCAGCGCCGAGCGCATCGGCACCCGGCCGCTGACCCCCTCCACGATCCGCACCAGTTGCGGGGCGCCGTCACGGGGCGGCATGAAGTCGATCACACGGACCGTGCCGCGCGGAGTGTCCCACTCCGACTCCAGGACCAGCGAGTCGCCGCGGTAGCGGCGGCGGTCGGCGGCCGGCGGCCGGCTCCCCGCGGGGACGGCGGGCCCCAGCCGCCAGAAGCCGTGTTCCTCGGTGCCCAGCAGACCGGCGAAGACGGCATGAGAGTCGAACCGCGGCAGGCACAGCCAGTCGACCGTCCCGTCTCTGCAGACGAGGGCGGCGGTCTGCATATCACCAATCAGTGCGTAATCCTCGATACGCCCGGCCACGTGCATTCCCCATTCGAACGGCCGTATCACCCCGGAGGGCGCTTCTTACGGTCTCGGAAATTCTGACGAGCTCTTGTTCCGGGGGCGTGCTGGTGGTGCCGTGCCGGGGTGGCTCGCATGCGTGCGTCCGATGAGGATACGACGGACAACGGTGATCCGCTTGAGCCAGTCCACATCGTGGCTCCCATCTCACGGCCGATCGGGTGGCCAGGTCACGCATGGTGTTCGGGTGGTTGCGCAGACCGAACGCGGGAACCCGGTCAGCAGCGACCGCCCCGGGGCGCTGATACCCTGGTAGCCCGTGGAGCGGCGGGCACCAAACCCCCGAACCTCAGCGACGGCGCCCCCGGAATCCGGAACGGCTGCCGCGCGTACCCTCACGACGCGACCACGGGAGCCCCCTCTTGGCCATTGCCGCTAAGCCCATGACGACCAAGCACCTCTTCGTCACCGGGGGTGTCGCCTCCTCGCTCGGCAAGGGTCTCACCGCCTCCAGTCTGGGGGCGCTGCTGAAGGCGCGCGGTCTGCGCGTCACCATGCAGAAGCTCGATCCGTATCTGAACGTCGACCCGGGCACGATGAACCCCTTCCAGCACGGCGAGGTGTTCGTCACCAACGACGGCGCCGAGACCGATCTGGACATCGGCCACTACGAGCGCTTTCTCGACGTCGACCTCGACGGCTCGGCCAATGTGACCACCGGACAGGTCTACTCCACCGTAATCGCCAAGGAGCGGCGCGGTGAGTACCTCGGGGACACGGTGCAGGTCATCCCGCACATCACCAACGAGATCAAGCACCGCATCCGGCGCATGGCCACCGATGACGTGGACGTCGTCATCACCGAGGTCGGCGGCACCGTCGGCGACATCGAGTCGCTGCCCTTCCTGGAGGCCGTCCGCCAGGTCCGGCACGAGGTCGGCCGGGACAACGTGTTCGTGGTGCACATCTCCCTGCTGCCCTACATCGGCCCGTCCGGCGAGCTGAAGACCAAGCCCACCCAGCACTCGGTGGCCGCGCTGCGCAACATCGGTATCCAGCCGGACGCGATCGTGCTGCGAGCCGACCGCGAGGTCCCCACCTCCATCAAGCGCAAGGTCTCGCTGATGTGTGACGTGGACGACGCCGCCGTGGTCGCCGCCATCGACGCCAAGTCGATCTACGACATCCCCAAGGTGCTGCACTCCGAGGGCCTGGACGCCTATGTCGTCCGCAAGCTGGACCTGCCCTTCCGCGACGTGGACTGGACCCAGTGGGACGACCTGCTGAAGCGGGTCCACGAGCCCGACCACGAGATCACCGTGGCGCTCGTCGGCAAGTACATCGACCTGCCCGACGCCTATCTCTCCGTCACCGAGGCGCTGCGCGCCGGAGGCTTCGCCAACAACGCCCGCGTGAAGATCAAGTGGGTCACCTCCGACGACTGCAAGACGGCCGCCGGCGCCCGGGAACAGCTCGACGGCGTGGACGCGGTCTGCATCCCCGGCGGCTTCGGCGACCGCGGAGTCATCGGTAAGGTCGGCGCGATCACCTACGCCCGGGAGAACAAGATCCCGCTGCTGGGCCTCTGCCTGGGACTCCAGTGCATCGTCATCGAGGCCGCGCGCAACCTCGCGGGCATCGAGGGCGCCAACTCCACCGAGTTCGAGCCGGCCACCACCGACCCGGTGATCTCCACCATGGCCGAGCAGCTCGACATCGTCGCGGGCGAGGGCGACATGGGCGGCACCATGCGGCTGGGCATGTACCCGGCCAAGCTGGCCGAGGGCTCGATCGTCCGCGAGGTCTACGACAACCAGCCGTATGTCGAGGAGCGCCACCGCCACCGCTACGAGGTCAACAACTCCTACCGCGGTGAGCTGGAGAAGAAGGCGGGGATCGTCTTCTCCGGCACCTCCCCGGACAACAAGCTCGTGGAGTACGTGGAGTACCCGCGCGAGGTCCACCCCTACCTGGTCGGCACCCAGGCCCACCCCGAGCTGCGCTCCCGCCCGACCCGTCCGCACCCGCTCTTCGCGGGCCTGGTGAAGGCGGCGGTCGAGCGACAGGTCGCAGCGGCGTAGGGACGCGCCGCTGTCGAAAGGGAGAGCGTGCAGGCCCCGGGGAACGAGGGGCCGGACACGGTCGACCGTCGACAGGGGCTCAGGCGCGCCGGAGGCGTACAGGATCGTCACGCGCCGGGTGCTCGCGCCTGACCGTTACGGTTGGCAGGGGCGGGCGGCCGGCGCGGCCCACCGCCCCGTCAACCGCACGCGGAAAGGACGCTGAGGCAAGCATGCGCATCCAGGACACCCCCGAGGAATGGCCGGTCACCGCCACCGCCACGCCGTTCACCGGCAACAAGACGAGCGTGCGCACGGACGAGGTGGAGATGCCCGACGGCAGCCGGGCCACGCGTGACTACCAGGTCCACCCGGGCTCCGTCGCCGTCCTCGCCCTGGACCAGGACGACCGCGTGATCGTGCTGCGGCAGTACCGGCACCCGGTCCGCCAGCGGCTGTGGGAGATCCCGGCCGGTCTCCTGGACGTCCCCGGCGAGAACCCGCTGCACGCCGCCCAGCGGGAGCTGTACGAGGAGGCGCACGTCAAGGCCGAGGACTGGCGGGTCCTCATCGACCTCTACACCTCGCCCGGTGGTTGTGACGAGGCCGTGCGGATCTTCCTGGCCCGGGAGATCTCCGTGGCCGACGGCGAGCGGTTCGAGGTCTCCGAGGAGGAGGCCGACATGGAGCTGGCGCGGGTGTCCCTGGAGGAGCTGGTGCGCGGCGCGCTCGCGGGTGAGCTGCACAACAACTGCCTGGCGACGGGCGCGCTGGCGCTGCGGGCCGCGCTCTCCGGCGACGGCGTCGACGCCCTCCGGCCCGCCGACGCCTCCTGGCCGGCGCGGCCCTTCGACGCGTAGGCCACTGATCCGGCCCATGGGCCCCACCCGGCCCCGGCGAAGATCCGATGGAGTGATTTTCTGCCCGCGCTGTGGGCCGCGAGTGCCGGGCACCTGACGCGGAGTGAACTACGCTCATAGTGAGCCGAAGGGGCTCGTACGCGCAGGTGGACGGGAGTGGGCCCGTGGCGGAGCAGGCGGTCGACACCGATGGGGAGCCGGCGGCCCCAGGGAAGCGGCAGCCGCCGTCCGCCGCGTCCGCTTCATCCGCCGCGTCCGCTCCCGGCCGTCCGCCGGAATCCACTCCTGGCCATCAGCCCGAATCCGCCCGCAGCCGTCAGCCGGAATCCGCTCCCGGCCGTCCGCCGGGAGGCGAGACCTCCTTCTCCGACACCCCGCCCCGGCAACGGCGCTCCGCCGCGGAGGCGAGGGACGGCGGGGTGTGGAGCGGGGCGACCCGGGCCGTGCTGTTCGCGGCGGCCGCCTCCGTGGGGCGGGGGTTCGCCGGGCGGCGGCGGGAGCTGCTCTCGTTGCGGGCCGATATCGAGCGCGCGGGCCTGGACACCCTCGCCGGCCGCAAGGCCGCCCGCAGCCGGGTGCTGCTGATCGCGGGCCGCCCCGGCTGGGGCCGTACGGCGCTGGCCGAGGAGCTCGCCCGGCGGCTCGCCGACGACTACCCCGACGGAGTGCTGAGCGCTCGGCTGACCACCTCCGCCGGGGACCCCGTCCCCACCGAGCGCACCGCCCGTGAGCTGCTGGGACGGCTCGGCGTGACCGCCCCGCCGGGGGCGGACGAGGACGATCTGAGCGAGGCGCTGCGCCACGCGCTCGACGGCAAGCGGGTGCTGCTGCTGCTCGACGACGTGGCCGGGGCCGAGCAGGTGGACGCGCTGCTGCCCGACGAGCCCGACTGTCTGGTGGTCGCCGTCTCGCGCGGCCCGCTCACCGGGGTGCCGGATGTGCGGCCGTGCACGGTGGGCGGGCTGGATGTGAGCGCGGCGGTCGGGCTGCTGGCGCAGTACACCGGCCCCACCCGGATCACCTGTGATCCGGTGGCCGCCCAGTCCCTGGTCGAGGAGTGCGCGGGCCAGCCCGCCGCGCTCGTCCTGGTCGGCGGCTGGCTCGCCGCCCGCCCCCAGGCGTCGGTCGCCGACGCCCTGGCCCGGCTGCGCGAACTGCCGCCGGACGAGGGCGACCTCGACCACGGCGCCCGCCCGCTGACCCGCGCCTTCCGGCTGGCCTACGCCGCACTGCCGTCCGCCGCCGCCCGGATGCTGCGGCTGCTGGTGCTGGCGCCGGGCGGCTCGGCCGACGCCCAGACCGCCTCCGCGCTGGCCGGATGCTCGGTGGCGGACGGCGAGGCGGCGCTGGAGGGCTTCGCCGCGTACGGGATGCTGCGCCCGCGCGGTACGGACCGCTACCTGGTGCCCGGCTGTCTCGATCCGCTGCTGCGGGAGCGGCTGGCGGCCGAGGAGCGCCCGGCCGAGGTGGAGCTGGCGCGGGCGCGGATGCTGGAGCGCGCCGTACGGCGGCTGCACGCCTGCCGGCTGGCCGCCGAGCCCGCCGGTTCGCCGGGCCGGAAGAAGCTGGCCGGGATGCCGAAGCCGCTGCGGTTCTCGTCGTCGGCGGAGGCGGCCGACTGGCTGGAGGAGCGGCTGCCCACCCTGATCGAGGCCGCCCGGATGGCCGTGGAGACCGGCCAACTCGACACCCTGGCACGGCGGTTGGTGGCCGCGCTGACCCACGCCCTGACCGCCCACCGGGGCTTCGAGGGCGCCGCGGTGGAGCTGTACGGGCTGCACCAGCTGGTGCTGGACGTGGCCCGGCGCCGCGATCTGCCGGTGGAGCGGGCGGCCGCGCTGCTGAACCTCGGCGATCTGGACGGCGGGGCGGGCCGGGTGGACAAGGCCCTCGCCCGCTACAAGAGCGCCCTGGAGGCCGCCCGCGAGGCGGGTGATCCGTATACGACCGGGCGTGCGCTGGAGTCGATCGGCGGCACCTACCAGGCGCTGGAGGACTGGCACCGGGCGGCCGACTGGTACGGACGCGCCCTGGAGCTGCGGCTGAGCCGCCGCGATACGCCCGCGGCCGCCCGGCTGTACGCCCGGCTCGGCACCGTCCACGGCTACGCCGGTCAGTGGGGCGAGGCACTGCGCGACTGGCGCGCCGCCGCGGCCGCCTGCCGCCGGGCGGGCGACCGGCCGGGGTACGCACGGGCGCTCAGCGGCACCGCGGACGCACAGGAGCGCTCGGGGCGGCCGAGGGAGGCGCTGCGCACCTGGGCGGAGACCGCCGCGGCGGCCCGGACCTGCGGTGACACCGGGCTGCACGCCGAGCTGGCGCGCCACGCGGCGGACGCGATGGACCGGCTCGGAGGGGATCCCGCGGTGGCGCGGTCGCTGCGGCGCACCGCCCGGAGGATCGACGCGGGCCAGGCGGAGGACACCGGTCCGTCACCTCAATGTGACGACTGAAACTTCGCCGACCTACGAAATCAGTAGTGGTCTCCCAAAAGATTGATGCATTGCAAGGCTAGACAGCGCGACGTCCTTCATTAGACTGGCCGTACCGCGATTGTTGCGGCCGTCTCCGGTATGCGGACGCGCGTTCCGGTTTGCTTGTCTATGGTCGATGGTGTATCGACCCGTGGCTGGCTATGGCGATATGTTCCTTTTCCCCCATTCAAGGACCGTGATCGACGTGAAGGTCGGTATCCCCCGCGAGGTCAAGAACAACGAGTTCCGTGTGGCCATCACCCCCGCCGGTGTGCACGAGCTGGTCCGAGGCGGCCATGAGGTCGTCGTCGAGCGGAGTGCGGGCCTCGGCTCGTCCATCACGGACGAGGAGTACACCGCCGCCGGTGCGCGCGTCCTCGGCACCGCCGACGAGGTCTGGGCCACGGCCGACCTGCTGCTGAAGGTCAAGGAGCCCATCGCGGAGGAGTACCACCGGCTGCGCAAGGGCCAGACGCTCTTCACCTATCTGCATCTGGCCGCCTCCCGGGCCTGCACCGACGCGCTGCTGGAGTCCGGCACCACCGCCATCGCCTACGAGACCGTGGAGACCGCGAACCGCGCACTGCCGCTGCTCGCGCCGATGTCCGAGGTCGCGGGCCGGATCGCGCCGCAGGTCGGCGCGTACCACCTGATGCGCTCGGCCGGCGGCCGCGGTGTGCTGCCCGGCGGGGTGCCGGGTGTGGCCGCGGCGCGGGCCGTCGTCATCGGCGGTGGCGTCTCCGGGTGGAACGCCGCCCAGATCGCCATCGGCATGGGCTTCCACGTCACCCTGCTCGACAAGGACATCAACAAGCTGCGCGAGGCCGACCGGATCTTCGGAAACCGGGTGCAGACCATCGCCTCCAACGCCTATGAGCTGGAGAAGGCCGTCCTCGGGGCCGACCTGGTCATCGGCGCGGTGCTCATCCCGGGCGCCAAGGCGCCCAAGCTGGTCACCAACGAGCTGGTGTCCCGGATGAAGCCGGGAAGTGTCCTTGTCGACATCGCGATCGACCAGGGCGGCTGCTTCGAGGACTCCCGTCCCACCACCCACGCCGAGCCGACCTTCGAGGTCCACAACTCGGTCTTCTACTGCGTGGCCAACATGCCGGGCGCGGTGCCGAACACCTCCACCCACGCGCTCACCAACGCCACGCTCCCGTACATCGTGGAGCTGGCCAACCGCGGCTGGCGGGACGCGCTGCGCCGGGACGCCGCGCTGGCCAAGGGGCTCAACACGCATGAGGGGCAGGTCGTCTACGGCCCGGTCGCCGAGGCCCACGAGCTGCCCGTCGTCGAACTGAGCTCGCTGATCGGCTGAATGACGCCAGGAGTTCACCGTTCCCGGCCGCCGGGACCCGTGAACTCCGGTTGCCGGGCGGTCAACCCGGACCGTCAACCACACGTCAATACCGGGCATCCGGCCGGGTCTTGTCGAAGGACGAGGCCCGGCCGAAGGCGTGTCCGCTGTGCCCCGTATCGGGTGTGGACCACGACGCGGTCAACTCGCCCTAAATGCAACTATTCAGACGCTTTATGCGGTGGTGAAATCTCCGCGGCACCGTTCACACGCCCTTGACATCGGGGTGTTCGATTGCCGACACATCGTGCCGTGTCCGGTGGATTGTGTTGCTGCGGACCGCCGACACGCCATAGAGTCGCCAACCGTCGGCATGGTGTCACGCTGACCTATAGAGAAATTTCCTGGTCACCAAGGAGGTAGGACGACTTGTGAATGAGTCGACATTTTCTCCCGGGGGTGGTCAACCAGGATCGGCTGCGCGGGGCCAGGGTCCCTCGGGGCTCGAGGCTGTCGGCTCCGTCGCTGTCCGTACCTTCGCAACCCACCAGAGCCCGACGACAGCCCACCAGAGCCACAGCATGGACGGCCATCACGTGAACGCCATGGCCGGCGACCAGGGGGGCACGGATCCCGCCCGCTTCGCCGACTACGACGACCTCCCCGACGGGCACTTCTACGACCCGGACGCGGAGTACGAGCCAGATCCCGAATACGCGGCCACGCTCGCGCCCGACGCTGCCCGGCAGCGCCGCGAGCGGATCGGCCCCACCGGGCGTCCGCTGCCGTACTTCCCGATCCCCGGGCCGCTGACCGACCACGGTCCCGCGAAGATCATCGCGATGTGCAACCAGAAGGGCGGGGTCGGCAAGACCACCTCCACCATCAACCTGGGCGCGGCCCTGGCCGAATACGGCCGCCGGGTCCTGCTCGTCGACTTCGACCCGCAGGGCGCCCTGTCGGTCGGCCTCGGGGTCAACCCGATGGAGCTCGACCTCACGGTCTACAACCTGCTCATGGAGCGGGGCATGTCGGCCGACGAGGTGCTGCTGAAGACGGCCGTGCCCAACATGGACCTGCTGCCCAGCAATATCGACTTGTCGGCCGCCGAGGTGCAGCTGGTGAGCGAGGTCGCCCGGGAGTCGACCCTGCAGCGCGCGCTCAAGCCGCTGATGGCCGACTACGACTACATCGTCATCGACTGCCAGCCCTCGCTCGGTCTGCTCACCGTCAACGCGCTGACCGCCGCGCACAAGGTGATCGTGCCGCTGGAGTGCGAGTTCTTCGCGCTGCGCGGTGTGGCGTTGCTCACGGAGACGATCGAGAAGGTCCAGGAGCGGCTCAACCCCGACCTGGAGCTGGACGGCATCCTCGCCACGATGTACGACTCGCGCACCGTGCACAGCCGCGAGGTCCTCGCCCGCGTGGTCGAGGCGTTCGACGATCACGTCTACCACACGGTCATCGGCCGGACGGTCCGCTTCCCCGAGACCACGGTCGCGGGCGAGCCGATCACCACGTACGCGTCCAACTCCGTCGGTGCCGCCGCCTATCGCCAGCTCGCCAGGGAGGTGCTCGCCCGGTGTCACGCCGAGTGAGTCTGCCGGGAGCCGACGAACTGTTCCGCACCACGGGAGGGATGGGCCTCCAGTCCTCCTCTCCCGCCGCCGGGCGCCGTCAGGCGAACGGCGAGGGCCACCGGGTGCCCCCGCCCGCCGCCGACCCCGACGCGGGCGCCGAGCCGCGCGAAGGGCAGGAGCAGCGCGCGGACGGTGAGCAGTCCGGCTCGGGCGAACACACGGGGCGGGAGACGGCCTCCCAGGACGCGGTCGGCGAGCGGCGCCCCGCCGCCGGGGACCGGCCCAAGGGCCGCGCGCCCCAGGGCGGTTCGGCCGCGGCCGAGCAGAACGGCCCGGCCCGCCGCCGCGCCCGTACGGCGAACCGGCGGCCCAGTGGGCGCGAGCGCCACGACGAGAAGATCACGGTCTATGTCTCCGCCGAGGAGCTGATGGACCTCGAGCACGCGCGTCTGGTGCTCCGCGGCGAGCACGGGCTCGCCGTCGACCGCGGCCGGATCGTCCGCGAGGCGGTCGCGGTCGTCCTGGCCGACCTCGAGTCGCGCGGCGACGCGAGCATCCTGGTGCGCCGCCTCCGCGGCCGTTGACCGGGCCGGGCGATAGCCTGCCCGGTCGTACGGGCTGTCCCGCCCGGCCCTGAGCACCCTGGACCGCGATGCCGACGAACGACGCCCCCGCCCCGTGTGTTCGCCCGAGCCGGACTGCT
>NZ_JAEEAP010000253.1 GCF_016103465.1 Streptomyces sabulosicollis | reverse complement strand
GCCCACCCCCCTCCCCCTCATCGCCGTCACCATGGGCGACGGCGCCGGCATCGGCCCCGAGGTCGTCGTGGCGGCCCTGCTCGACGACGCCGTCCTGACCCGCTGCCGCCCCGTCGTCATCGGTGACGCGCGACGGCTGCGCGAGGCCGCCAGCGTCCTCGGCCTGGACTGCGAGATCGCCGCCGTCGGCCACCCGCGCGACGCCGGGTTCACACCCGGCCGGGTCAACGTGGTCGACCTCGGTCTGCTCCCCGCCGACCTGCCCTGGGGCCAGCTGTCGCCGGTCGCGGGGGACGCCGCGTACGCGTACATCGAGCGGGCCGCCGAACTCGCCGTGGCGGGCGAGGTGCACGCCATCTGCACCGCACCTCTCAACAAGGAGGCCCTGCACGCCGCCGGCCACCTCTACCCCGGCCACACCGAACTCCTCGCCCACCTGACCGGGACCGAGGAGGTCTCGATGATGCTCTCCACCGAGAAGGTGAAGGTCATCCACGTCACCACGCACATCGGCCTGATCGACGCCGTCCACCGCATCGAGCCCGGCCTGGTCGAGCGCACCGTGCGCCGCGGCCACGAGGCGATGGTCCGCGCCGGCGTCCCGAACCCCGTCATCGGTGTCTGCGGCATCAACCCGCACGCGGGCGAGAACGGTCTGTTCGGCTACGGCGAGGAGGACGAGAAGATCGTCCCGGCCCTGGAGAAGCTGCGCGCCGACGGCGTCGACGCCCGGGGCCCGCTCCCCGCCGACACCGCCTTCTTCCTCGCTTCACGTGGCGACTACGACCTGATCGTGGCGATGTACCACGATCAGGGCCACGGCCCGGTGAAGGTCCTGGGCATCGAGGCGGGTGTCAACCTCACCGTGGGCCTGCCCGTCATCCGCACCTCCGTCGACCACGGCACCGCCTTCGACATCGCCGGAACGGGCACGGCGGAGGCGGGCAGCATGGTCGAGGCGCTGCGCCAGGCGGCCGGGATGGCCACGGTGCCGGTCGCCCCGGCGGCCTGAACCACGGCCGTCGGCAGGGAGCCGGGTCAGCGGGCGACCGGTGACCGGGCGAGACCCTCGCGGGTGCGGCGGAGGAGGTCCAGGACGGTGTGTTCCTCGGCGGGGCCCGCGCCGAGGAGACGGTTGAGGTGCATGTGCGCATAGGCCCGGCAGAGGTCCCCGTACGGGCGGTGGAGCCGGCCGGTGTGCCGCAGGGCGGTCAGCAGATCAGCGGCGGACGCCAGGGCCGCACGGCGGGCGGCCAGGAGCGGGGCCAGGATGGGGTCGGGCGTCTGGGGAGAACCGAGGGCCCGCCGCAGTCCGTGTTTCCGCTCCCGATACACGGCACCGCCGGACCGGGACGCCGAGGCCGTGCTCCGGTAATGCGCCACGCGCTGCTCAACGGACATGCCCAGAGCGTCCAGCAAGTCGTCGACGGTGACGACCGCCAGGGTCAGGGCATCGAGGGAGAGTCGGCTTCCACCGCTCGCGTGCAGGAGGCGTGCGACGATCGGGCTGTCCGCGGCGAAGACCATCTCCGCCGCGCGAACGCCGTCCTCACCGCCATACCGCTCGATCTCGGGTTCATAGGTGTCGAAGGAGAACTTGGCGCAGTCGCCCGCGTGCATCAGGTCGGCGGCCCATGAGCAGACGTGCTCGAGCAGAGGTCCCAGAAGTGTCGTCGGGTCGCCGTGGAATCGGATGCGCAGATGACTCTCCGGATCGGCGTAGCGCAGGAAGAACCAGCTGTCGCAGAAGCCGGCGGCGGTGACGGTCTCCGCGAAGGTGCGCAGCGGACCGGCCACGAGCTCATCCTGCCGCCAGGAGCCGCAGTAGAGCTTCAGGTAGAGCCAGTCACTGCCCGGAGGACGCAGTCGGGCCTCGGGAGGAACGGCGTGAACGGGCGGAACGGTGGGCGCGGACGGTGCGGACGGTGCGGACGGGCCCTGGTGGGGAGTCGGCCCGCGGCGCACGAGTGGCACCACGATCTCGCAGATGTGACCACCGGCCGTTGTTCCCGGCAACCAGGCGTGCTCCGGCCCCGGCAACGCCTCCTGGATGAGCATCGATCGGCCCTCGGAGGCCCTTCGCAGTTCTTCCCGCAGCACCTCGGCGGTGTCCCGCTGCTCCAGATCGAGCAGGAGTCGGTTGTCGCCGACCGTCAGATAGACATGACGCGGGACGTGCCAGTCGGCCCGCCAGTCGGCGAGGGCGGCGTGGAACCGGCCGTCGGACGCCACCGCGAGCGGGCCGGTGCGGTCCAGACGCCACTGCGCCGGCGCGAGCACGACGCGCCCCCGCTGCACCCGGGGCAGGAACAGCGAACCGGAGGCGGGACCCCAGGAGAACGAGGTGAACTGGCGGCGGCCATCGGTGGCAGCGGCCAGCAGGAAGCGGGCCGGGGCGGGTGCCCGCCACGGGTTGAGCATGTGTCCTTGCACTCCGACCACTTCGGCGTGCCGTGGCGGCCAGCTGATGACGAAGCGCCCGGACCGGACCCCGACGACCAGCTCGTTCAGCGGTATGACGCCCTCCCGACGCACTCCGGGCTGAGTGGCGAGGACGGTCTCGTGGGTCCGCAGGGCGGGCCTGATGGCGACGTTGGCCGAGCGGGCGGGGTCCGGCTGGTATACGACTTCGACGGGCAGGGCGCCGGCCCGTAGCTCTTCTTCGGCTCGGGCCGCCTCCTCCAGGGCGTGGTGGGCGACGGGGCCCAGCAGGTCGGCGAACCGGCCCAGGTGGCGGCCGGCCGCGGGCGCTCCCGGGTTGGGACCGACGACCAGCTGGAAGTCCCCGGCGTCCAGGGCGGCGGGCGAGGTGGCCGCGACGAGCAGCGACAGGTCCAGTGACAGGGGGCAGTCCTCGGGCACAGGAGGGGTGATGGTGAGGCTGTCGATGTGTTCGTCGGTCAGCTCCAGCACCTCACGGCGGTCACGGTTGGCACACAGGGCCAGGTCCAGCAGAAGCCGACCGCGCTGTTGCTCTCCGGGTGGGACCGTGTTGTGCGTAGTGTGCTCCGTGGGCGGGCCGAGCCCGGTGTCCGGATCGAGCAATTCGAGCAGCGGGACCTGACGCTCCGGCCCATACCGGGCGAGGAAGGCCCGTCGGTAGCCGTCCAGTTCCTGGTTTCCCACCGGATACGGGCTGAGGCGGAGCAGGAGGTCGGCGGCGCGCGCCGCCTCGGCCCCCACGGTCGTGTGCAGGCTGGTGGATCCCAGGGGGAGCGCCAGGTCGGTCTGGAAGACCGGGGCGCCGTCCGGGGCCGGGTGGAGGCTGTTGGCACGCTCCAGGAGGTCGGCCCAGGGCCGGGCGCGGGCCTCGAGGTGCAGCCGGTCCCATCGGGCCAGGTCTTCCGTGAGGGCCGTGAGTTGTGCGGTGACGTCCCGGGCGCCCGGAACGCCCTGCAGGCACCGGCGCACATGGGCTGTCGGGTCCCCGCCGGTCAGGGGAGGCCGTAGCTCCGAGAAGAGGAACCCTTGGGACCACAGGCGGTCGACCAGTCCCGCAGCCCTTTCGGGTGTCGCACCGGGAAGTCGTCCGGCCGTCTCCACCAGATGGGCGGCCGGGGTGGGCGACCGGGCTGCCTCGAGTACCCGGAGAACCGCCGCGGTGGCCCTGATGGAGGTCTCGGAGGCCGGGCCGTCCGTCAGCCAGGCGCGGTCGCCGCGTACGGTGACCGCCGGGTCGGCCACCAGCCGGAGCTCGTCGCGGACGACGGGGTCCCGCTCCAGGTGTGCGACCAGGTCCAGCAGCCATGCCATGTCCGGACGGGTACGAGTACGCGGCGGCTCCGCCGTCAGGGCCAGGTCGGTGGTGTCGGCCCAATGGGCCAGACCGACGCCGGCGAAGAGGCCGAAGGGGGTCGGCCGGGTGCTCATGCGGATGAGGTACCGGATGAGTTTGCGCCGCACCCGGGCCGCCGCGGCATCGTCCGGGCGGGCGCGCTCCAGGGCCGCGGTCAGGTCACGGCTGGCCACCAGGACCGCGAGGCGAGCCCGTGGGTCCGTGGGGAGCAGACAGCCGCCGGGGCCCGGTGGTGCGGATACGGCGGGCGTGGGGACCGGCAGCAGGGGGGCGCGGACCAGCGCCCACCCCAGCGGCCGGTACGCACAGGAGGTCATGAGAGGAGGAACAACCGGTCCCAGGTGGGCTCGGTGTCGGTGGCGGCGGCGAGAAGGACGAGGGCGATGCCTGACGCGCCGTCCAGGAGTCCGGCGCGATCCACGGGGTTGCGTCCCTGCTCCAGGTCGGCGTAGGCCATGGGGCGGTCGGGCTCGTAGGCGGCGAGCAATTGATCGACGAGTGGGTCGACGGCCTTGGTCAGCAGTGGCAGCCCGGTGTCGGCGGCGAATCTCAGGACGACCTGGAGCAGCCCCGCCACGCCATGGCAGAAGGTCGGCGAGTCGATGTCGCGGGCCTCCGGAGGGCGGCGGAGTACGGCGGCGATGGCATCGACGGCGAGCCGGCGCAGGCTGTCGTCGTCCAGTGCCTGTCCGGCGTGCCAGAGCGCGCGGGCCACGCCGGGGGCGCCGTAGCACCAGGCGCTGCGGGCGGGGACGGGCGGAGCGGGCCGACTGGACGCCGAGTGGCCGGGCGCGGAGCGCTTCCGGCCGTTCGGCAGGGGCACCGCGCAGGGCCAGTTGACGCCCCAGCGATCGTCACTGCGGTGGTCCGCGACCCAGTCGGCCACGTGGCGTACCGCATCGGCCTGGCCCGGCACTTCGTGCCCCTCCCCCAGGGCCAGGGCGAGTATGCTCAGCGGTCCGGGAATCCCGTGTGCCAGCCCGAGGTTGAGATTGCCGGACGGGAATGAGCGCCGCATGGCCTCGTTGCTCATCAGGTGTGGCGGGGTCGCCCACAGCGGCGGCCCGTCCGTCGGGGCGACCAGCCGTACGAGGGCGGCCAGCAGCCGCGGCAATGTTCCGCGGGGATCGCGCGCCAGGAGCCGGGCCGCGGTGCCGCTGGCACCGGAGATGAGGTCGAAGCCACGCACCGGCATTCCTCCGCGGTATGCGCTCAAGCGGCTCGCCTGTGCCGCGACCAGTGGCGCCAGTTCGTCGTCGAGCACCGTGAGCAGGCGCGGGTAGCGCTCACCGTTCCGGCTCAGCGATGCCACCGCGAACGCCAGGCCGCTCAGCCCGCTGTAGAGACCGCAGTCCAGGGACGCGGTCTGTTCGGCCGCGCGGGCTCCGGCGGCCAGGAAGCTGTGACCGGCCGCGTCCCATCCGAACTGGGGACGGCATTGGTCGAGGTAGGAGCAGAGCAGCGCGGTCCCGACATCGCCTTCGGCCACGGAGTACGGCAGCCACCTGACGGTACCCGGGTACCGCGTCTGTCGGCCGGCCACTGTGAGCGCCTCGGCGACGCGCCGCCGGTCCACGGCGCGCGCGGCCACGTCCTGCGCCACCGCCAACGCCGCGTCGCGGCGTTGCCCGCTCAGCGTCCCTTTCCAGGGGCTGGAGGTGAGTGAAGCCGGGCTGTGGTCGCTCTCGCTCATCGGGATCTCGCAATCGGGGGAATGCGGTTCCCCGGGGCAGGGGCACGGGCGCCCACCGGCAGAAGTGACTAGTGGCAGACAAAGCATCCGGTCTCGCACGCGGTTTCAATCGCGCTCGGGCCGCACGGTGGGTCGTCCGTCCGCATCGGGCAGCACCCCGTACAGCCGGTCTTTCCGCAGGTCCCGCACGTGTAACAGGTCTCCCAGCAGGTATCGCAGCTGCCGCCCATGCAGTACGTGTCGTAACACGTGAATTGGTCACCGCAGGTCGCCTCACAGGTTTTCTCCCATGTGGCCGGCGGGCACTCCCCTTCGGGGGATTCGGTCCATTCGAAGGGCGTGGCCCGGCGCCGCGTACGGTGAAGGCGCCGGAAGTCCAGGTCGAACTCGTCCGGTACGCGGACCACCCTGTTGTGGGTGTACTCGATGTTCGCGCCCTTCTTCAGCATGACCTCGGTGGCTTCCTCGCCCGGGAACGGCAGGCGTTCCGGCGGTATCCGCGCGGTGTCCACGACGTCCTGGACGCTGAACTCCGCGTAGTAGTCGAGGGTTCGCGTGAAGTACAGGCGCCGATATCCAGCACGGTCACTGTCACCCAGGAATCCCTTGAGGGTCAGCCCCTTGGCAGCCGGCTTCCTGGGCTCGGGGCGGCGTCTCTCGACGACCGGATCCTGCGGGCCCTCGATGTCGCGGTCCCTGTCCCCGTTCCTGCTTCTCTCTGATTCCTCAGCCATCGCCGTACTCCTCTGGATCTCGCACGGCGGAAACGCTCGATGGCGCCCGGAAAGGAGGACAAGCCATCAACTACGTCAAACGTGTCATGACCGGCGATGGCAGGCAACCCGAACCGGCCGCTCCAGACGTAGTCGTCTCGGCTGGTTGTCGGGCCCGCACGGTGGGCCGGACGACGACCTCGCTGATGCCGATGCCGACGGACCGCTCGATCGCGTAACCGATCGCGGACGCGATGGCGGAGGGCGGGATGGCGATCTCGTCGCGTTCCATTCGTGGCTGTGTCACGGGGACGGGCCCGCCGTGCTCGATGAGCAACCGAGCGAGTGGCAAGCGGTCGGCGCGGCGGACGCCGTGGGGGAGGACGTGAGCCCGGAAACGACGGTGGTCCTATCGAGGGGCTCCGTCGGAAGTCGACACCACCTTCCGCCCCGAGGCGGAGCCTCGTCGGGTGAACCGCGACGGCCGCGACGCCTTCCGGTGCGGGTGCAGCTCGATGGTGAGTGAGGCGGCGGTGAAGACGGAGGAGCAGGTGCCGACCGCCAGGCCGATGAGCAGGGCGAGGGCGAAGTCGGCGAGGGTGTCGTCGGCGAGGGCGGTGAGGGTGGTGAGGGTGGTGAGGATGAGTGCGGCACCCATGCCCGTGTTGACGGTACGGGGCAGGGTCTGCAGGATCGCCCGGTTCGTCAGGCGGGCAAGCGGAGTGGCGGTGACGGTGGCGTCGTCGGCGTTGGTCAGGTTCTCGGCGCGCACCGTGAGTCCGGTGTCCCCGGAGGACTGCACGACCGCGCGGAGGAACCCGGCGTCGCCGCCGGTGCCGCCGCCTACCGCGGCGTCACCCGTGTTCCTGCGCCGGCGCAATCTGGCCGAGTGGGACGCCAAGTGGGCCGAGACCGCGCCACGCTGGACCACCTTCTCCTGAGCCGCGGACCGCGATGCCGGTGACACCTCAGCCGCGGAGGGGACCGCAACACCCAGCCAGGTGGCGACCTTGGCCCAGGGCGCGCTGCCCGCCCAGAAGTTGCGCGGTGGTGTCCAAGTCGTCGACGGGCCGCTGAGCCGACGGCGGTCGCGGCCACCGGGCCGCGACCGCCGTCACCGCCGGGTCAGTCGTGCGGTGTGGTTTCGGCCCGTTTCGCGGGAGTGGGCGTGTCGGTCGGCTCCTTGTGCGGGCTGAACAGGAAACAGCACAGGGCGGCGGTCACCAGGACCACGGCACACGCCACGAGGGTGGTCTGCATGGCGTTGACGAAGCCGGTGGCGAACGTGTCCGCGGTGACGCGTTCGTACAGGCCGGTCGTGGCGGGGTTCAGGCCGCCGGGCGGCGTGGGCGGACGGTAGTCATGTGCGGCGGCGGTGCTGTTGTCGATGAACCGGGCGCGCAGATCCTCCGGTAGCCGACCGGCCCGCTTCTCGGCCTCGTCGCGCAGGGTCGAGGAGAGGCGGGCCGACAGCAGGGCGCCCAGCACGGCGGTGCCGAGGACACCGCCGATCTGCCGGGTGGTGCTGGAGACACCGGAGGCCGCCCCGACGAGCCGGGGATCGACGCCGTCCATGGTGGCCTGCTGCAGTGGCGCGAACGTGGCGCCGCTGGCGATCCCGATGATGGTCAAACCGGGCAGCAGGCTCCCTGCGCCGCTGCCGGGGCCGACCATGGCGACCAGCACCAACAGGCCGACGGCCAGCAGTGTCATCCCGGCCAGCAGGATGTACTTGCCGCCGAACGTGTCCGACAGCCGCCCGGCGTACATCGAGCCGACGGCGGTGAGCACGGCGTTCGGCAGCACCACCAGACCGGTCTCCAGCGCCGAGTACCCGCACGCCATCTGCAGGTACAGCACCAGCACGAACATGATGCCGATCATGCCCAGCTGGAAGACGAACCCGACCCAGTTGCCGACCGCGAAGTTGCGCGCGCCGAACAGGGTCAGGGGCATCAGGGGCTCGTCCCGCTGCCGGTGCTGCCGGAAGACGAACACCACCAGCAGCGCGACACCGGCGACGATGACCGAGGTGATGCTGATCGGCCCGGTGATGGTGCCCCAGTCGTAGCGTTCTCCCTCGATCAGGCCGAACACGATGCCGCTCAGTCCGGCGGTGGCCAGCGCGACACCGACCAGGTCGAGTCGGTGTCGGCGGTCCGAGCGCATGGGCGGGGCGAAGGCCAGCGCCAGCACCGCGGTGGCGATCCCGATCGGAACGTTGATGAAGAAGATCCAGCGCCAGCTGAGGCGGGCGAGCAGGAAGCCACCGAGGACCGGGCCGATGATCGGGGCGAAGCCGGCGATCGCGCCGAACAAGCCGAACGCCCTGCCGCGCAGCTGCGGCGGGAAGATCGTCAGGATCGACGAGATGACCTGCGGGAACAACAGCGCGCCGCCCACGCCCTGCAGCAGCCGGGCGGCCAGCAGCTGGGACGGTGAGCCGGCCAGCCCGCACAGCGCCGAGGCGATGGTGAAGGTGATGGTGCCGACCACGTACAGCCGCCGGTATCCGAAGATGTCACCCAGCCGCCCGGTGGTGATCAGCAGCACCGAGAAGAGGAGCAGATAGCCGTCGATGACCCACAGCACCTGGTCGTAGGAGGCGTCCATGCTGTGGATCAGCGTGGGGATGGCCACGTTGACGATGGATCCGTCGAGCAACGACATGAAGAAGCCGATGCACATGATCGCGAGAACCAGCCACGGACGCCGCGTGGCGGGCTGCTCGGGGCTTTTGACTTCCGGCACTCCGGAGACCTCCCTGAGGGGAACCGTCTGCGGGGTGGTGACACGGACCGGGCCGCTGACGCCGGAACGGCGCGAGGGCAGGAGCCCGGTCCCGGGCAGTTCCTCCGGGGCTCGGAGGGAGCCAGAAGGACGAGAAGGGTCGACACGCGTCGCCACCATCACAGAACACCCTTGTCCAGGATGTGATGAGTGACTTCCACCTTCCCCGTGCCATCGGGACCCGGGTGAAGCTGGTTGGCGAGGCGGAATGCCCAACGGTGAGAAGCCGATCGGGAGCTTAACACACCGTATTCGGCCCGCCCGCACAGGAGATGACCCGGGCGGCGACGCGCTTGACCCCTACGTGGCGGATGCGGATCAGGTCGGGGCGGATGCGGATCAGGCGGGCGTGGCGGGGACCCGGAAGTAGTGACCCTTGTCGAGGTCTTCGAGGAGGCCGGGGTGGGTCGGCCGCCAATCCAGCAGTTCGCGGGTCAGGGCGTTCGACGCCGCGACGTCCTGGCCGAGGAAGCCGCCGAGCCAGGTGAAGTGCTCGGCCGCGGCCTCGGGGGCCACAGAGGTCACCGGTACCTCGAGGTGACGGCCGATCACCTCGGCGATGTCCCGGATCGGGACACCCTCCTCCGCGACGCCGTGCAGCACCGATCCCGCCGGGGCCTTCTCGACCGCCAGGCGGAACAGCCGTGCGGCATCGAGGCGGTGGACGGCCGGCCAGCGGTTGGCGCCGTCGCCGATGTGGCCGGAGACACCCCTGGCTCGGGCGATGGCGACCAGGGCCGCCATGAAGCCGTTGTCCCCCTCACCGTGGCAGGTCGGGGACAGTCGCACCACGGATGAGCGCACGCCGCGCGAGGCGAGTGCGAGCACCGCCTGGGCGGTGGCCGACCGGACCGAGACCGGCGAACCGTCGATCGTGGGCATGTCCCGCTCGTTCGCCACGCGCCCGGACGCGAGGCCGACCAGACCGGAGGCGAGGACGAAGGGGCGGCCGGTGCCGGAGAGCGCGTCGCCGAAGGTGTCGACGGCGCGGCGGTCGGCCTCGGCGGCACCCTGGAAATCGCCGCTGAAGGCGATGTCGTGTTTGAAAGCGAGATGGATCACGCCGTCCGACACGGCCGCGGTGCTCCCCAGGACGTCGAGGTCGTCAACGGTGCCGCGGACCACTTCCGCCCCGGCGGCGGTGAGGGCGGCGGCGGAGGTGTCGGAGCGGGCGAGCCCGACAACCTGGTGCCCCGAGCCGATGAGCTCGGGAACGACGGCGGAGCCGATCCAACCGGACGCACCGGTCACGAAGACGCGCATGAGGGATACCCCGAATCATCGATGTCAGTGACTGTCATCAGACCCTAGCACCTGATGTCAGTCACTGCCATCGCGTAGGATCTGACCATGGGTAGATGGGAGCCGAACGCGCGCGGACGCCTGGCGCAGGCAGCGTTGGAGCTCTATGGCGAGCTCGGCTACGAACAGACCACAGTGGCGGAGATCGCCAAGCGGGCCGGCCTCACCGAGCGGACCTTCTTCCGGCACTACGCCGACAAGCGCGAGGTCTTGTTCGACGGATCGAGTGCGTTGCAGGAGCTGTTCGTGACCGCGGTCGCGGAGGCGCCGGAATCCATGGCGCCGATCGACGCGGTGACGGCGGGGCTCGAGGCGATCTGCGCGGCGTTCGACGGTCGGCGCGAACACGCCCGGCGGCGACAGGCCGTCATCGTGGCGAACGCGGAACTCCGGGAGCGCGAGCTGGTCAAGCTCGCCTCGATGTCGACCGCGCTCGCCGACGCCCTGCGCCGACGGGGTGTCGCGGAGCCGGCCGCGACCCTGACCGCTGAGGCGGGGATCGCCGTCTTCAAGGTCGGCTTCGAGCTCTGGCTGACGGCACCGGAGGAACGTGAGATGTCGCAATCGATGCGGGAATCGCTGGCCGAACTCAAGGCCGTGACCGCGCGCGACTAGGGTCTGTTGCGAAAGTTCAGGCGTCGCCCGAGCTCACCCACCATGTCGTCGCCGCACACCCCTCCCCCGCACCGGACGCCACGGTCATACGTGTCGGCCGCCGCAGCGCCCCTGCCCGGTCTTCCGTCGCAGCCGAGAGGTGGTCGCCGTGCGCAGGAGTCCGCATACCGCGTTCGCGGAGGTCAGCAGTTTCAGCGGTACGGCGTCGTTGCCCATGGTGCAGGACCGCGCACGGGGTCGTGACACCACCGGCGGGCGCTCACGCGGGGCGTGCTCCAGCGGCCACGGGCAGCCACCCGGGACGGCCGGTGGCCGTCCCTTCCGACTCCGCCGACGGAGTCGCGGTGTGGACGGGGCATTGCGGGAATTTAACTTCCCGCAACGGCACATGACGCCCCGCCACGGGTGCGTGTCGGGTTGATGTCAGCCCTTGCCGCCCGCACACGGCCCGGCGAATCCTCGACGAGCCGGAAGCGTGACCATGCGCTCCCCGCGAACCGCGCACGACCCACAAGCCGCAGAGCGCGCACGCACCACAGCGCGCCACCGACCGAGGAGGACTCCCTCGCGATGGCAGTGATGCGTACCACCAAGCGGCGGATCGCCGCAGGAATCGCCGCCGCGGCGGCGATCGGAGCGGCCACGGTGCTCCCCGCCCACGCCGCCCCGGCCGAAGGCACGGTGCTGAACGCCGCAGCCGCGGAAGCGGTGCCGGGCAGCTACATCGTCACCCTGAAGAAGACGGCCGACTTCACGGCCTCCTCCGTCCGGGGCAAGGAGCTCATATCCGGCTACGGCGGCGAGGTGAAGCGGACCTTCACCGCCGCGCTGAACGGCTACGCGGCGAAGCTCGAGCCCACCGAGGCCAGGAGACTCGCCGCCGATCCGGCGGTCGCCTCCGTCGAGCAGGACCAGAAGGTCCACGCCGACGCGACCCAGACCAACGCCCCCTGGGGCCTGGACCGCGTCGACCAGTCCGCCCTGCCCCTGAGCGGCACGTACACCTACCCGGACAGCGCCGGCGGCGGCGTGACCGTCTACGTCCTCGACACGGGTGTGCGGATCACCCACGCGCAGATCAGTGGCCGGGCGTCATACGGCTACGACTTCGTGGACAACGACACCACGGCGCAGGACGGCTACGGCCACGGCACGCACGTGGCCACGACCGTCGCCGGCACCACCTACGGCGTGGCCAAGAAGGCGAAGATCGTGGCGGTCCGGGTGCTCGGCAACGACGGGTCCGGCACCACGGCCGGTGTCATCGCGGGCGTGGACTGGATCACCGCCCACCACTCCGGCCCGTCCGTCGCCAACGTGTCGCTGGGCGGCGGCGCCAGCACCGCCCTCGACAACGCGGTGACCAAGTCCATCGCGTCCGGCGTGACCTACTCCATCGCGGCCGGCAATTCCAACGCCGACGCCGCGAACTACTCCCCCGCCCGGGTGCCGACCGCCCTCACCGTCGGCGCCACCACCAACACCGACGCGCGGGCGAGCTACTCCAACTACGGCTCGACGGTGGACCTGTTCGCCCCGGGCTCGAACATCACGGCGGGCTGGAACACCTCCGACACGGCCACGTACACGGGCTCCGGGACCTCCTTCGCCGCCCCGCACGTCTCGGGCGCCGCGGCGATCTACCTCGCCGGTCACACCACCGCGTCCCCGTCCGAGGTGGGGAGCGCGCTGGTGGACGGGGCCACCTCGGGGGCGCTCTCCGGCATCGGCTCGGGCTCTCCCAACAAGCTGCTCAAGATCGTGCAGTGACACCCTGATCGGCGCACCGGACCTCCGCTGATCGCACCCGCCGCCCGCCGGATCCCACCCGGCGGGCGGCACTCCGCTGTCCGGGCGGCGGCCCACCGGACCACGACCGGCCCGGAGCGGGGGCGCCGACGGTCGCCGATATCCTGGGCGACCGCCCGGCGCCCCTGACCGCCCTTCCGTCCACGGCCACGGTGGGCGACGCGCTCACCGCCGCCGGAGGGCTCGTCCCGGTGCGCCTCCCCCGCTCCGGCGGCCACGCGACGACCGACGTGTCCGAGGTCACCGGCGCCGTCCGGCCCGATGCGCTCCGCGCCCTGGTGGCCAGGGATCCCTCAGCGGCCGCCGCCCCTCTCCGCGACCATCTCGTGCCCCCGCCCCGGCACGGAGGC
>NZ_JAEEAP010000252.1 GCF_016103465.1 Streptomyces sabulosicollis | reverse complement strand
GTCCGAGATGGACGGGGTATCAACATATCTGGCGTTGACTTTTGGCACGCTGTTGAGTTCTCAAGGAACGGACGCTTCCTTCGAAACCGTTTCACCGGTCTCTCCGGGCGCTTCCCTTCGGTGTTTCCAACCTTACCAGATCCGATTTCCGGTCCGTTTCCGATCCGAATTCCGTTTCCGGCCCCCTGCTGGAGCGGGGTCTTTCGCGCCTTCCGGCGTGTCCACCACTTTAGCGAATTTCCCTCCGGGCTCCTAATCGGGGCCCGGGTCCTGATTTCGCGCAGCGAAATAGGACCCTGCTCGGGAATCGTCGTAGTGGTTGGCCGCTCCGAAGCTGCGGTGACTCGATCCTGGGACCGTGACGACAGCGCTGCCCGTCTCAAGCGGCTCGGGCTACGTTAGGCGTCCCGTCCGGCAGAGTCAAGTTCCGACCTGACGGCGCGTCGAATTCCGGCGACGCGGGGTGTGAGCGCGGTAGGGACTCACCGAGGGATCGCCGTCGATCCAGAAGCGCCAGGGGTGGGTTGCGCCCTCGCCGCCCACCCCGGTGCGCGGTCCGCTGAGCACCTGCTCGGGCCGGGCGGGACGCCCGGTGAGTATGCCGAGCGGGTCATCGGGGCTCCCGCACACATCGCTGCCGTCCAGCCTGCGGTCCACGCCCAGGGCCGTGGCCAGCCGGGCCGGTCCCTTGGCCAGCTCGTGGTCGTTGCGCGCCTTCGGCCTGCGCTGATGGGCCCGCTCATGGCCGTGCAGCACCTCGCCCGCGCGCAGCAGCACCCCACTGGCGTGGCCCTCCGGTCCGCAGACCAGGTTGAGGCAGTGCCACATGCCGTAGGTGAAGTAGACGTACGCATGGCCCGGTGGGCCGAACATCACGGCGTTGCGCTCGGTGCGGCCACGGTAGGCGTGCGAGCCGGGGTCGGCCGGGCCCGCGTACGCCTCGACCTCGGTCAGGCGCAATTCGATCGGTCCGTCCGGGGTACGCCGGACCAGGACGCGGCCCAGGAGGTCGGGCGCGACCTCGAGGACGGGTCGGTCGAAGAAGGCGCGGTCGAGGGGGGTGCGGTCAGGTCCTGCTGTCACGCGCCCCGAGCGTAGTGGAACAGATATGAACCGGTGGTTGGAGGCGGCACCGGTCCGCTGGAAGGGTATGAGCAGCGGAACCGTCCACGGCTGTTTCGCGTTCCTAGGTGTCAACAGTGATCGAGTGCGATCAAGTCAAGACGCGGTCGCGTCCTTGAGAGGGAGAACATGGGCTTCAAGAAGCTGCTCGCGAGTCTGGGTGCCGGTGGCGCTTCGGTGGAGACGGTGCTGACCGAGGAGAACGTCGTCCCGGGCGGCGTTGTGCAGGGCGAGGTCCGGATCCAGGGTGGCTCGGTCGTGCAGCAGATCGAGGGACTCTCGGTCGGCCTGCAGGCGCGGGTCGAGGTGGAGGGCAACGACCAGGAGTACAAGCAGGACGTGGAGTTCACCCGGCAGCGGCTGGGCGGCGCGTTCGAGGTGCAGCCGGGTGCGGTGCACGCGGTGCAGTTCGGCCTGGAGATTCCTTGGGAGACCCCGATCACCATGTTCATGGGTCGCCACCTGACCGGTATGAACGTGGGGGTGACCACCGAGCTCGCGATCGCGCGCGCGGTGGACTCGGGCGACCTGGACCCGGTCAATGTGCATCCGCTCCCCGCCCAGCAGGCGATCCTGGACGCCTTCGGCTCCCTCGGCTTCCGGTTCAAGAGCGCCGACCTGGAGCGTGGCCACATCCGCGGGACCCGCCAGCGGCTGCCCTTCTACCAGGAGATCGAGTTCTACGCGCCGGAACAGTACCGGGGCCTGAACCAGGTGGAGTTGTCCTTCGTCGCGGACGACCGCGAGATGGACGTGGTGCTGGAGATGGACAAGAAGCCGGGGCTGTTCTCCGAGGGCAGTGACACCTACCGGTCGTTCACGATGAACCTGGCCACCTTCCAGGACACCGACTGGGCCGCCTATCTGAACCAGTGGCTCGCCCAGGTCGGCGGCAAGCGCAACTGGTTCTGAGGTTTCCCTCCCCGGGACCGGACTTCCGCGCGGGGCGTGCACCGAGGGCAGCTCGGTGCACGCCCCGCGTTCGTGGGTGAGGGGGGCAGTCCTCGTACCGTCAGGGGCGGTCCTCATGCCGTCAGGGGGCCGTCCCCGTACCGTCAGGGGCCGTCGTCGTAGCGCACCACCAGGGGCCGTCCCCGCGCCGCCCAGTACGCCTCGGCGTCGGCCAGGATGTCCGCCGCGATCGCCGCGGCGTCCGGGTCCGCGTCACGGAAGGCCGGCCAGCCCTGGATGTCCAGCAGACAGCCGCTGGGCTCGCGGCCCTCGGCCCACCAGGACAGATCCGTGACGCAGTCGGCGAGGGCATCCCAGTTCCGCCCGTACCAGTCGGGAAAGCGCAGGTCCCGGGCGCAGCGGGCGAGGAAGCCGTCCTTGTCCGTCACGCCGTCGAGGCGCAGGTGGAGGGCGAGGGTGGGGCCGGTCATGGGCGCCATGGTGCCAGGCCGCCGGGTACCGGTCTCGTTAGGCTGGCCGCGGAGATGATCCACTGCGACTACGAGGAGGTTCTCGACGTGTCCGAGCAGAACCGGCCCCCGCTCCCCCACGACTTCCATCCGCCGGTGCCGTCGTTCACGGTGGTGAGCGACGATGTGGAACCGGGCGGCACGCTCAAGTCCGCCCAGGTGCAGGCGGAGGGGAACACCTCTCCCCAGCTGCGCTGGGAGGGTTTCCCGGAGGGGACGAAGAGCTTCGCCGTCACCTGCTTCGACCCGGACGCGCCGACGGGCAGCGGGTTCTGGCACTGGGTGGTGTTCGACATCCCGGCCACGGTCACCGAGCTTCCGGCGGGTGCGGGCAGCGGTGGTTTCACCGGCCTGCCCGAGGGTGCCGTACAGGCGCGCAACGACTACGGGACCCATGACTTCGGCGGGGCCGCGCCGCCGCCCGGGGACGGTCCGCACCGCTATGTGTTCACCGTCTACGCGGTGGACACCGAGAAGCTGGGCCCGGACGCGGACGCCTCGCCCGCGGTGGTCGGCTTCAATCTGCGGTTCCACACGCTGGGACGGGCCCAGTTGATCGGGGAGTACGAGGTGCCGGCCGCGGGCTGACGCGGCGAAATTGCGTTGTTCTCGGCCATGCTCCCGGCCAGAGTTGATCCCGGTCCCGCCGATCTCCGAGCGCGGGACCGGGACACCGGGACGCGGGGGTGGTCGGGATGCGCGAGACGCTGGTTCTGAACGCGAGCTTCGAGCCGCTGGCGACGGTCACACTGCGGCGCGCCGTGGTGCTGGTCCTCCAGGACAAGGCCGTCGTCGAACACGCCCACCCCGGGCTGCGGGTGCGGGCCGCGGACGTCGATCTGCCGCTGCCGCGGGTGATCCGGCTCTGCCGGTACGTACGGGTGCCGTTCCGAAGACGTGCCCCGTGGTCGCGGCGCGGGGTGCTGGTCCGGGACCAGCACCGGTGCGCGTACTGCGGCCGCCGGGCGACGACCGTGGACCATGTGGTGCCGCGGTCGCGCGGGGGCGGGGACACCTGGCTGAACACGGTGGCCTCGTGTGCCGAGGACAACCACCGTAAGGCGGACCGGACTCCGGAGCAGGCGGGGATGCGGCTGCTGAAGGCGCCCTTCGAGCCGACGCCCTCGGATGCGCTGCTGCTTGCCCTGGGGGCGGCGGAGCGGGACGGTCTGCCGGAGTGGCTGGCGCTGCCTGCCTGAGCCGGTGCCGCCCGCGCAAGGCGGTGTCGCCTGCTCGAGGCCCGGGTCGGGCGGCCCGGGCCCGTCTCACGGCCGCCTGGCAGAAGGCGTTCGAGGGCCGCCCCGCCGCCGTCCGTTCAGTCGATCGTGGGCTGTTCGCGGCGCGGGGCCGGCTCCTTACCGGTGGCCGTGGGGGTGCCGCCGCCGTTTCCACCACCGGTCATCGGGCCGAAGTTGCCGATGGCGCCGCCGAGTCCCTTGAGGGCGTCGCCGATCTCGCTGGGCACGATCCAGAGCTTGTTGGCGTCGCCCTCGGCGATCTTCGGCAGCATCTGGAGGTACTGGTACGAGAGCAGCTTCTGGTCCGGGTCTCCGGCGTGGATGGACTCGAAGACCGTACGGATGGCCTGGGCCTCGCCCTCGGCGCGCAGCGCGGCGGCCTTGGCCTCACCCTCGGCCCGCAGGATCGAGGACTGCTTCTCACCCTCGGCCCGCAGGATCTCGGACTGCCGGACACCTTCGGCCTGGAGGATCGCGGCGCGCTTGTCACGGTCGGCGCGCATCTGCTTCTCCATCGAGTCCTGGATGGAGGTGGGCGGCTCGATGGCCTTGAGCTCGACGCGGTTGACGCGGATGCCCCACTTGCCGGTGGCCTCGTCGAGGACGCCGCGCAGCGCCGCGTTGATCTCCTCGCGGGAGGTCAGGGTGCGCTCGAGGTCCATGCCACCGATGATGTTCCGCAGGGTGGTGACGGTCAGCTGCTCGATCGCCTGGATGTAGCTGGCCACTTCGTAGGTGGCGGCGCGGGCGTCGGTCACCTGGTAGTAGATGACGGTGTCGATGTTCACGACCAGGTTGTCCTGGGTGATCACCGGCTGCGGGGGGAAGGGCACGACCTGTTCCCGGAGGTCGACGCGGTTGCGGATCGAGTCGATGAACGGGACCACGATGTTGAGGCCCGCGTTGAGGGTGCGTGTGTAGCGTCCGAAGCGCTCCACGATGGCGGCACTGGCCTGCGGGATGACCTGGATCGTCTTGATCAGTGCGATGAAGACCAGCACCACGAGGATGATCAGGACGATGATGATCGGTTCCACAGCGGCTCCCCGTGCCCTTCATGCGGCGATTCGGATGGTCGGGATGATCAAGTCTGGCGGTTCCCGAGGGTGGAGTCTGTCAGATCGACGGTCGACTCCGCAGCTCAACCGGGGCGCCCTCAACTCTTGGTAGGACACTCCCGGTACGGCGTCTACATGACGACGGCCGTCGCACCGTCGATCTCCACCACGTCGACCTGCTGCCCCGGTTCATAAGCCTGCTCGGGGTCGAGCGAGCGCGCGGACCACACCTCGCCCGCGAGCTTGATCCGGCCGCCTCCGCCGTGGTCGACCCGCTCGAGGACGACGGCCTGGCGGCCTTTCAGCGCCTCGATGCCGCTGCGCAGCTCGGGCTGCTGACGGCGGCTGCGGACCGCCATCGGGCGTACGACGGCGACCAACGCCACGGAGACGGCACAGAAGACGACGACTTGGAGCACGATGCCGCCGCCGAGCGCGTCGGTGATGGCACCGGCCACGGCGCCGACCGCGACCATCCCGAATTCGGGCATCGCGGTCAGCACGAGCGGGATGCCCAGTCCTACGGCGGCGATCAGCCACCACACCCATGGATCCACATGGTCATGGTAGTTGTCGCGAGTCGCCGGGGACAGTGCGCGGATCACCTGCCGGTGGCACGGTGGGCGCAGGGGGCGGACATCAGGTCAGCGGCAGTCCCTGGGCGGTCCAGCGGTCGCCGTTGCGCTCGACGACCAGCGGGAGGCCGAAGCAGCGGGAGAGGTTGCGGGAGGTCAGTTCGGTCTCGACCGGTCCGGCGGTGAGCACCTTCCCCTGGCGGATCATCAGAACATGGGTGAAGCCGGGGGGGATTTCCTCGACATGATGTGTCACCATGATCATCGACGGGGCGAGCGGATCGCGGGCGAGCCGTCCGAGGCGGCGGACGAGGTCCTCGCGGCCGCCGAGGTCGAGTCCGGCCGCGGGCTCGTCGAGGAGCAGCAGCTCGGGGTCGGTCATCATGGCGCGGGCGATGAGGGTGCGCTTGCGCTCGCCCTCGGAGAGGGTGCCGAACTTCCGGTCCAGGTACTCGGTCATGCCGAGGCGGTCGAGGAAGGCGCGGGCGCGGGTCTCGTCGACCGCGTCGTAGTCCTCCTGCCAGTGGGCCGTCATGCCGTACGCGGCGGTGAGGACGGTCTGCAGGACGGTCTGGCTGCGGGGCAGCTTCTCGGCCATGGCGATGCCCGCCATGCCGATGCGCGGGCGCAGCTCGAAGACGTCGACGCGGCCGAGCTGCTCGCCGAGGATCCGGGCGCTCCCGCCGCTCGGGAAGAGATAGCTGGACGCGAGGTTGAGGAGGGTGGTCTTACCGGCGCCGTTGGGCCCGAGGATGACCCAGCGCTCCCCTTCTTTGATCGACCAGGAGACCTCGTCCACCAGAGCCCGCCCATCGCGGACCACCGATACGTCCAGCAGCTCCAGAACCTCGCTCATGAGCGCGTTGTCTCCCATTGCAGTCTCGAGTCGTGCGTGCGCCTGTGGGCGCAGCCCCCTGAGGAAAACCTACGCCACACGTTGTCGGTGGCAGTCCTTAGGCTGGTTCCATGCTCGATGAACCACGCTCAGGGCGCCTCGCAGCTTGGGGAAATGCCCTTCTCGCCGGACTTGTCTCCCCCGATGAGGCGGCGCATCGCATCGCGGGTGAGGACGCGTCGCACCGGGTGGCCGGGCTTCCGGGGGAGTCCGCGCAGGTGGGGCTCACGCTGGCGCTGGGGCGGCTGCGGGCGCTCGGGGCCAAGGGGCTGCGGGTGGCGCTGCCGATAGCGGGGCATCCCCTGGGGCTGAGCGGTCCGCCGGAGTTCAACGCCCACGCGCTGGAGGCGGGCGAGGCGGTGATCGCCACCGGGGCGGCGCTCGGCCTGGTGCCCGAGGTGTCGGCGGCCGGACCCGCGGGCGATCAGCATGTCGAGGTGGTGTGGCGGTGCCAGGCCGTGCGGGAGGCGCCGCCGGCCGATGTGCCGTCGCTGAGCGAGGCCGAGCGGGAGCTGGCCGAGGCGCTGCGGGAGGCCACGGAGGTGCTCTCGCGGCTGAACGTGGCCGGGGCGGGCCCGGTGGCCGAGGCGGCGCTGGAGGCGTACCGGGCGCGGGCCGAGCGGGGGCGTGAGGTGCTGGCCCCGGGCTATCCGCCGCGGGCCATACGGGTGCTGGAGCTGGCGCAGCGGGTGGGTGCGCTGGTGGACATCGCGCATACGGCGGGCGGGGACGGCCGGGAGCACGGCGGGGCGGTGAGCGCGTCGGAGATCACGGCACGGGCCGAGGCGCTGCGGCCGGTGGAGCGCACCTCGCGGCGGGCTCAGGTGGCGGCGTACAACGCGTATGTGGAGGAGCGGGAGCGGGGCGGTCTCTGACCTTCCCGGGGCTGGCCTCCCGGGGGCTCGCCTTCCCGGGGCTGGCCTCCCGGGGGCTCGCCTTCCCGGGGCTGGCCTCCCGGGGGCTCGCCTTCCCGGGTCCGGGCCTCCCTCGGCCTGGCCGTCCGGCCTTACCGGTCCCTCCCGGGCCGCTGTCGGGGCGGGGCTCGGAGGCCGTCATGGGGCCGGCCCCGGAGGCGGGTGCCTCCGGGGCCGGCCGGTGGTGAGTCCGGGATATCCGCCAGGGGGTCGGTCAGCGGCCGCAGGGGACGCCGAACGCCGGGTTCATGGCCCCGATGACCGAGATGGTGTTGCTGCACACGTTCACGGGCACGTGGATGGGCGCCTGAATGTTGTTGCCGGAAACGGCACCGGGGGACGTCATCGCCCCACCGTCGGCCTGGGGGCCGTGGGCGGAGGCGACACCGGCACCGGCGACGGCGAGTCCGCCGGCCACGATCGTGAGGGCAGCGAACCTCTTGATGTTCTTCACTTCTCAAGACCCTTCATTCATCAGCGCGTCACCACGGCGGTCCGCCGCGGTACGCCGTGAAGAACGGTCCGGCCGATGGCGAGTTGCGCTGTTCGAGTGATCGCCACACGTTGGTGTGATTTCACGGAGAAACGCTGTTCATGCTCCGATCCCGTGCCGTACAGCCCATAGAGCTGCCTGAGTGCGGTCGGCGAGGTCCAATTTCATAAGAATGTTGGACACATGGGTTTTCACGGTCTTTTCGGACAACACCAGCGCACGGGCGATCTCCCGGTTGGACCGGCCGTCCGCGATCAGCGCGAGCACCTCGCGTTCGCGCTCGGTGAGCGACCCGCCACGCCCCTGGCCGCCGCCCTCCTCCTGGGAGAGCAGGGCGAGGGCCACCTCCGGCTGGAGCAGCACGTGCCCGGAGTGGACGGACCGGATCGCGCGGGCGAGCGCCTCGGGGTCCACGTCCTTGTAGACATAGCCCACGGCGCCCGCGCGCAGGGCGGGGACCACGGTGCGCTTCTCGGTGAAACTCGTCACCACCAGCACCCGGGCGGGGTTGTCGAGGTCGCGCAGGGTGCGCAGCGCCTCGATCCCGTCGAGGCCGGGCATCTTCACGTCCATGAGGACGACGTCGGGGCGCAGCTCCTCGGCACGGGCGACGCCCTCCTCGCCGTCCGACGCCTCGCCGACCACCTCGATGTCGTCCTGGACCTGAAGGAAGGTCCGCAGGCCGCGCCGCACCACCTGGTGGTCGTCGACGAGCAGCACCCGAATCCGTCCCGGGTCAGCCACCGGGCACCTCCATCTCGATCACGGTGCCCTTGCCGGGCGCCGACTCCACCGTCAGACCGCCGCCGACGCCACCGGCCCGGTATCGCATCGACACCAGCCCGAGGTGGCGTCCGGCCCGCCGGACGGCCGAGGGGTCGAATCCCCTGCCGTCGTCGGCGACACGGAGCCGGGCGCCCTGGCCATGCCGGGCGAGGGTGACGTCCACCTGCCGCGCGTCGGCGTGACGGAGCGCGTTGTGCAGGGCTTCCTGGGCCACCCGCAGCACGGCCTCCTCCTGGGCGGCGGGCAGCGCCCGCACGCCGCGGGAGGCGAAGGTGACGCGGGCGGAGTGGGCCCGGTCGAGCACCTGCACCTGGGTCCTGAGGGTCGCCACGAGGCCGTCCTCGTCGAGGGCGGCGGGGCGCAGTTCCACGACGGCGGAGCGCAGCTCGTCGGCGGCCTCGGCGGCGAGGAGCGCGATCTGCTGGAGCTCGTCCTTGGCGCGGCCGGGGTCGCGGTCCACCAGGGCCGTGGCCGCCTGGGCGGTCAGCCGCAGCGAGAAGAGCTTCTGGGAGACCGCGTCGTGCAGCTCATGGGCCAGCCTGGCCCGCTCCCCGGCGATGGTGAGCTCGCGGCTGCGCTCGTAGAGCCGGGCATTGGTCAGGGCGATGGCGGCGTGCTGGGCCAGGATCGACAGCAGCTCCTCGTCCTCGGCGGTGAAACCGCAGCCGCCCTCGGGCTTGGGGCATCGCTTGTTGGCGAGGAATACCGCGCCGAGAACTTCATCGCCGTCGGCAATGGGAAGTCCCAGGAAATCCGACATAACAGGATGAGCCGATGGCCATCCCTCAAAACGGACATCCAAGCGCACATCGGCGAGCCGCTGTGGAGTGGCGTCCTTGAGCATGGCGGCGAGAATGCCGTGCTGCCGGGGCAGCGGCCCGATGGCCTTCCACTGCTCCTCACTCACCCCATCTACTACGAACTGGGCAAAACCCCCGTGATCATCCGGGACCCCCAGAGCGGCATACTCCGCATCGAGCAGCTCACGGGCGGACACAACGATGGTCTTTAGGACATCACGGACTTCCAGATGTCGGCTCATGGCGAGCAGTGCGGCGCTCACCCGGCTCAGCCCGGCCTCGGCTCCGCCGCCCCGTCCTTTCGTCATGAGCATTACCGTACCCACCGCCATCCGGTGGGCATATCGGCCGGTCGGCGGCCACCTGATAAGACCTGAGCCCTAGGTCGAACGGCGCACACGGGACCCCCAAAGGGGCTGTTACAGGGGTGGAAAAAACAAACACCCTAAGCATTTGCGTGGGCACAGCGCGCAATATGAGAAGCTCCGCGATGTGAGCCCGAACACAGGACCTAAATCACGTACGAAGCTTCTTAGTGGACGTTTCATAGGCGACTGAGCGGGGATGACGGCCGTCCGCGCGGGCATGAACGGCCTACTTATCCACTAAGCAGCATCGTATGTCACGCCTTTGCGACAGCTTTTTGCGGCAGCTAAGAATTTCCCCCAGTCGCACGGCGCCGTAGATCCAGGAACGGCGCTCTGCGCGCCGATTTGGCCTGCGACTCAAGCGATTGGAAGAGGTCTACTCCGCCATGCCCCTGCCCAACATCCCCGGTTACCACCGTCTCACCAAGACGCACAAGTACTCCGCCGCCGGAATCGCGGCCGCCGGTGCGGCCGCCATAGCCTTCGCGGTCGTCCCCGGTGGTGACACCGGCGCCCAGACCACGGCCCAGGACCTGCCGAACAAGCCGGTCGCCCTCACCTCTCAGAAGGCCGACGCCCAGGCCCACCACGAGGCCCTGGTGAAGCAGTCCGCCCTCGCCGACAAGCAGGCCAAGGAAGAGGCCGCGAAGAAGGCCGCGGCGGAGGCCGCGAAGAAGAAGGCCGCGGCGGAGGCCGCCGCGAAGAAGGCGGCGGAAGAGGCCGCGGCGAAGAAGGCGGCCGAGGCCAAGGCCGCCAAGGAGCGCGCCGTCAAGCAGGCCGCGAGCCGCTCCGCCGCGCGTATCGAGACGGTCGCCGCCGAGAAGAAGACCTACCCGGACAACCTCGACGGCTGGATCCGCGAGTCCCTCGACATCATGAAGGAGAAGGGCATCCCCGGCTCCTACGAGGGCATCCACCGCAACATCATCCGGGAGTCCGGCGGCAACCCGCGCGCCATCAACAACTGGGACATCAACGCCCAGAACGGCGTGCCCTCCAAGGGCCTGCTCCAGGTGATAGCCCCGACCTTCAAGGCGTACCACGTCGAGGGCACCTCCTGGGACCCCTACGACCCGGTCGCCAACATCACCGCCGCCTGCAACTACGCGGCCGACCGGTACGGCTCGATGGACAACGTGAACGGCCCGTACTGAGTCTGAACGGCCCCTCAAAAGCCCGGCGTTCCGACGCCGAAGGGCGACGGCACCCCCTGTGTGCGAGGGGTGCCGTCGCCCTTTTCCGTGGCCGTGCCTTCGCGGCCGTGCTTTCGTGGCCGTGTTTCCGCGGCCGTGTCTCCGTGACGGCGTTTCGTGACGGCCTTTTCGTGGCGGGGCTTTCCCGACCGCGGGTGGCGGCTACTTGCGCATGACCTCCGGCTCATGGCGGCGCAGCAGCCGTGCGACCGCGAAGCCGCACACGATGCCCAGGACGATCAGAGCGACCATGTCGATGCCCCACTGAGTGGTGGTGTGCTCCCACAGCGGATCGGTGTCCAGGGGCTTCTTGCTGTCCCACGGCGCCATCATGTGACCGGCGCCCGGGCCGAGGTCCAGCGTGGCTCCGGCCGCGCCGATCGCCCAGCGGGACGGCATCAGCCAAGCGAACTGCTCCACACCCGGCGATCCGAAGATCTTGAACAGCACACCGGTGAAGACCACCTGGACGATGGCGAACATGACCAGCAGCGGCATGGTCTTCTCGGCGGTCTTCACCAGGGACGAGATGACCAGACCCACCATCATCGAGGTGAAGCCGATCGCGATGACGGCCACGCAGAGCTCGGCGGCCGGTGGCATCAACAGGCCCTCTTCGGGCAGCTTGCGTGTCGAGAGACCGATGGCGGAGATGATGACGCCCTGGCAGGCGGTGATCACGCCGAGGACGATCACCTTGGACATCAGATACGCGGAGCGGGACAGGCCGACCGCCCGTTCCCGTTCGTAGATGACCCGTTCCTTGATCAGTTCTCGTACGGAGTTGGCCGCGCCGGTGAAGCACATGCCGACCACGAGGATCAGCAGCACCGTCCCCGCGGCCTGGTTGAAACTGCCCTTCGGCGCCATCTGGAGGCCGAACTTGGCCGGGATGACGACGCTCACCGACCCCAGCACGGCGGGCAGGATCACCATCAGCCCCATGAAGCCCTTGTCGGAGCCGATCACCGACAGATAGCGGCGGATCAGCGTCCACAGCTGGGAACCCCAGCTCTGTGGCTTCTGCATCCGGGTCGGCGGCGCCTGGACGTGGACGGACTGCGGGGCGACGGAGTCCAGGTCCGCGGCGTACATCTGGTAGTGCTGCGAACCGCGCCAGCGGCCCGCCCAGTCGTAGTCGCGGTAGTTCTCGAACGCCGAGAAGACATCGGCCCAGCTGTCGTAGCCGAAGAAGTTGAGCGCCTCGTCCGGCGGGCCGAAGTAGGCCACCGAGCCGCCCGGCGCCATCACCAGGAGCTTGTCGCACAGCGCCAGCTCGGCCACCGAGTGGGTGACCACCAGCACCGTGCGGCCGTCGTCGGCGAGACCGCGCAGCAGCTGCATGACATCGCGGTCCATGCCCGGGTCGAGACCGGAGGTCGGCTCGTCAAGGAAGATCAGCGACGGCTTGGTGAGCAGCTCAAGCGCGACCGAGACCCGCTTGCGCTGGCCGCCGGAGAGCGCGGTGACCTTCTTCTCCCGGTGGATGTCCAGCTTGAGCTCGCGCAGCACCTCGTCGATCCGGGCCTCGCGCTCGGCCTCGGCGGTGTCACCGGGGAAGCGGAGCTTGGCCGCGTAGCGCAGGGCCTTCTGGACGGTCAGCTCCTTGTGCAGGATGTCGTCCTGGGGCACCAGACCGATGCGCTGGCGCAGCTCGGCGAACTGCTTGTAGAGGTTCCGGTTGTCGTAGAGGACATCGCCCTGGTTGGCCGGGCGGTAGCCGGTGAGCGCCTTGAGCAGCGTGGACTTGCCGGAGCCGGACGGGCCGATGACCGCGACGAGGGACTTCTCCGGGACGCCGAAGGAGACGTCCTTGAGGATCTGCTTACCGCCGTCGACCGTCACCGTCAGATGGCGGGCCGAGAAGGAGACCTCACCGGTGTCGACGAACTCCTCGAGGCGGTCGCCGACCAGCCGGAAGGTGGAGTGACCGACGCCGACGGTGTCGGTGGGGCCGATGATCTGCTGCCGGACCGGCTGACCGTTGACATAGGTGCCGTTGTGGCTGCCGAGGTCACGTATCTCGAAGCGGCCGTCGGGCAGCGCCCGGAACTCGGCGTGGTGGCGCGAGACCTGCAGATCGGAGACGACCAGGTCGTTCTCCAGCGCACGGCCGATGCGCATCACCCGGCCGGCGGCCAGCTGGTGGAAGGTGGTCGGGCTGCGGTCGCCCTGGGCGGTCGCGGTACCGGCGGGGCCTGAGGGGCCGGG
>NZ_JAEEAP010000251.1 GCF_016103465.1 Streptomyces sabulosicollis | reverse complement strand
GGCCCGGCTCGTCGGCGGGCCCGCCCCGCTGACCCGCCACCTCGAAGTGGAGACCTACACCTGGCAGGCGCTCCCGCCCGAGCTGCGTCCGCGCACCCGCGACCGGCTCGCCGACGGCATCGCCGCCGAACTGGCCCTCGCCCGCGACCTGCTGACCGACCTCGGCCTCAAGGAGCTGCCATGAGCGACCCGAGCCACCGGAGCGACAGGAGCACCGGGACCGGCCCCACCCCCCTCCTCGTCCTCGACGTCGTCGGGCTCACCCCCCGGCTGCTGGACCACATGCCGCGCCTCAGGGCGCTCGGCCGCTCCGGCTCGCGCGCCGCGCTGGGCACCGTGCTGCCCGCTGTCACCTGCGCCGCCCAGTCGACGTTCCTCACCGGCACCACCCCCGCCGAGCACGGCATCGTCGGCAACGGCTGGTACTTCCGCGAGATGGGCGAGGTGCTGCTGTGGCGGCAGCACAACGGACTGGTAGGCGGCGACAAGCTGTGGGACGCCGCCCGCCGCGCCCACCCGGGCTACACCGTGGCCAACATCTGCTGGTGGTACGCGATGGGCTCGGACACCGACATCACCGTCACCCCGCGCCCCGTCTACTACGCCGACGGCCGCAAGGAGCCGGACTGCTACACCCGGCCCCCCGCGCTGCACGACGAACTCACCGCGAAGCTCGGCACCTTCCCCCTCTTCCACTTCTGGGGGCCGGGCGCGGACCTGGTCTCCTCGCAGTGGATCATCGACGCCACCCGCCACATCCTGCGCACCAGCCCCACCGATCTGGTGCTGACCTACCTTCCGCACCTGGACTACGACCTCCAGCGGTACGGCCCCGACGACCCCCGCGCCCACTCCGCCGCCGCCGAACTCGACACGGCCCTCGGCCCGCTGCTCGACGACGCCACCGCCCGCGGCCGCACCGTCGTGGCGCTGTCCGAGTACGGCATCACCCGGGTCTCCCGGCCGGTGGACATCAACCGGGCGCTGCGCCGCGCCGGGCTGCTCGAGGTGCACACCCAGGACGGTATGGAGTACCTGGACCCCGGCGCCTCCCGCGCCTTCGCGGTCGCCGACCACCAGCTCGCCCATGTGTATGTGCGCCGCGCGGAGGACCTGGACGCGGCCCGCGCCGCCCTGGCCGGTCTGCCAGGGATCGCCGAACTCCTCGACGACGAGGGGAAGAAGGCCCACGGCCTGGACCACCCGCGCTCCGGGGATCTGGTCGCGGTCGCCGCGCCGGACGCCTGGTTCACGTACTACTACTGGCTCGACGACGCCCGCGCCCCCGACTTCGCCCAGCTGGTGGAGATCCACCGCAAGCCCGGCTATGACCCGGCCGAGCTGTTCATGGACCCCAAGGACCCCTTGGTGAAGGTGCGGGCCGCCACCGCGCTGGCCCGCAAGAAGACCGGGATGCGCTACCGCATGGCCGTCGTCCCGCTCGACCCGTCCCCGGTGCGCGGCAGCCACGGCCGCCTCCCGGACCGCGAGGAGGACGGGCCCGTCCTCCTCTGCTCCCAGCCCGGCGCGGTGAGCGGCCAGGTGGCCGCCACCGACGTCAAGAACCTGCTCCTCCGCCTCGCCGGCCTGACGAACGCAACCGAAGGAGACACCCCGTGACAAGGGCCCAGGACAACCCCGAACTCGCCGAGACGCTCCGCCGCCGCAGATTCCTCGGCGTCGCCGCGGGCGCCACGGCCGCCGGTCTGCTCGGCACCGGCACCGCCGCGGCCGCCCAGACGGGCAGCACCACCGCCGCGTCGGCCCGGAACGGCCGGGGCGGCCCGCTGGTGCCCCGCGGCCACCTCGGCATCCAGCTCTACACCCTCCGCGACCAGGTGCAGTCCATCGGCTTCGCCCGCGTCTTCGAGGAGCTGGCCCGGTACGGCTACGACCAGGTGGAGTTCGCCGGCTACACCCAGGGCACGGGCGACATCACCCTCAAGCAGCTGGGGCGGCTGATGCGGGACAACGGGCTGCGCGGTATCGGCAGCCACGTCGGCTACTACTCCGACGACCCGAAGGCGTACACCTTCGCCACCAACCTCACCCAGGTGCTCGACGACGCCGAGGCGCTCGGCCTGCCGCATGTGGGCACCGCCTCCGGGCCCTGGCGCTACGGCTCCACGGTCGACGGCTGGAAGCGCTGCGCGGAGGAGTTCAACACCTACGGCGCGGCGGCGAAGGCGCGCGGGATGAAGTTCTACCAGCACAACCACGCCGAGGAGTTCTCCTTCGCCACCGACCGGCCGGACGTCCGCCTCTACGACGTGCTGCTCGCCGAGACCGACCCCGAGCTGGTCCACCTGGAGATGGACATCTACTGGGCGTACGTGGGCCAGTACCGCTTCGGTAAGAGGGCCGACGGCTCCCCGGCGCCCTTCGAGCCGCTGAACTACGTCCTGCGGGCCCCGCACCGCTATCCGCTCTTCCACGTCAAGGACGGGGAGCACGACGAAACCGCCACCGACGGCTACCGGATGGTGGACGTCGGGGACGGTGACATCGACTACCGCCGCTTCCTGAGCGCGGTCGGCAGGACCCATGGCGGGCGCCGTGACCACCACTGGCTGGTGGAGCACGACCAGCCCGCCGATTCGCTCACCACCGCCCGCCGCTCCGCCCGCTATCTGCGGTCGTTGCGGTGCGGCGGACGGGGCTGAGCGAGGGTCCCGGGCGGATCTAGACGGCCTCGCGGCTGATCGGCTGCGGGTTCGGGGCGATGCCCCGGATCCGCGGCCGGCCGGGCTGCCGCAGCAGCAGGGCCACCGCGGCCGCCACCATGGAGATGCCTCCGGCGAGCGCGTACGCGCCGTCGTAGCCCCAGGAGTCGACCACCATCGAGCCGAGGCCGCCGCCGAACAGCCCGCTGATCAGCTTTCCGCTGTACACCAGGCCGTAGTTGGTGGCGTTGTAGTTCTCCCCGAAGTAGTCGGGGGTCAGTGCCGCGAACATCGGATAGAAGGCGCCGCCGCCGAATCCGGAGAGGAAGGCGAAGAAGAGGAACAGCACCTCGTTGTGGATGTTGCCGGCCCAGATCACCCCGAACTGGGCGAGGCCCAGCACCACGATGACGAACACCAGGGTCGTCTTCCGCCCCCACAGGTCCGAGAGCCAGCCGACCACTCCGCGTCCGATGCCGTTGATGACGGACATGATGCCCATCGACGAGGCCGCCACCAGCGGACCGAAGCCCACATCCTTGGCGTAGTCGACCTGGAAGGAGATCCCGAAGATCGACACTCCGGCGGTGAGCACCAGGGAGAACCACATCAGCGGCAGCATCCCGGTCCTGATGGCCTCCTTGGGCGTGTACTGCCGCACCGCCGGCGGGTTCTTCGCCAGGCTCGCCGCGCTCTTGGCGTTGCCGGTGTAGCTGAGCGGGTCGATGTCGGCGGGCCACCAGTTCTTCGGCGGGTCCTTGAAGAACCAGGCGCAGACCGCCACGATGATCAGCACATAGACGCCGATGAGGTCCAGGACCTCGTCGAAGTTACCGGTGTCGAACCAGTAGTTGAAGATGAAGATGAACGGCAGCGCGCCGTAGGCGAACCCTCCGTTGACGAAACCCGTCTTCGCCCCGCGCCGCTCCGGGAACCACTTGCCCACCATGTTGATGCAGGTGGCGTAGACGAACCCGGAGCCGAGACCGCCGATGACACCGAAGCCGACGATCGCCGCGAAGACGTTGTCGAGGTGGGAGAGGGCCAGGAAGCCGATCAGACACAGCCCCGCCCCCAGGAACATCGCCTTGCGGGCGGTCAGGATCCCCTTCTCCCGCAGCCACCCGGCGGGGAAGGCGATGCCCGCCTGGAAGAACACCCAGACGCTCAGGATCCAGAAGGTGTTGCTCTGGGTCCAGCCGTGCGCCTCCGACAGCGTGTCCTCCGCCGAGCCGTACGCGTACTCGGACACGCTGATGGCCATCATCGCGACCCACGGCAGATAGACCATCAGCTTCCTGCTGTGGCCCAGGATGTCGCGGTCGGTCTCGCCGATGCGATACGTACGCCCCTTGCTGTCCTGCACTTCACGGAAGGGAAGGACCCCTTCCGGCTGTTCTGCTGTGCTCATGTCGTCCCCTTGGCTTCGAAGGAACCCGGCCAGCGCCCCCTGTCCAAACTCTTCGTGCTCCGGGAAACGCGGGTGGCTCAGCGGATCTGCGGAAGTCGGCCGCGGTTCGGTGGCGCCCGCAAGGGGCGCGAGGAACTGCGCGACCAGCCACGACGGCGCCGCAGAAAAAAGACGGCAAGGTCGGGGCACTTCCAGCGGAGCGCCTAGGTGAGCAACCCCGCCGACCTGGCCCAGCGGTACTTGGCGCCCAGGACGGCCACCGGCTTCTCGGTGGTGTACGGATAGGCCACGACCCCGCGCTCGAAGAGGTACGCGCACGCCTCCTCGACCTCGGTGTCGCCCGCGAGCGAGGCCACCACCGGTTTGGCGACGCCCCGGGCGCGGAACTCCTCGACGACCCGCGCGGTCAGCTCGGCGAACACCATCGGCGGGGTGACGATGGTGTGCCAGTAGCCCAGGACCAGCGAGTGGATCCGCGGATCCTCCAGGCCCAGCCGGATGGTCGCCTCGTAGGTGGACGGCGGTTCGCCGCCGGTGATGTCCACCGGGTTCCCGGCCGCGCCGAACGGCGGGATGAAGCGGCGGAACGCGGCGTCCAGGTCGTCCGGGATCTCCATCAGCGACAGCCCGTTGTCGACGATCGCGTCCGACAGCAGCACCCCCGAGCCCCCGGCGCCGGTGATGATGACGACGTTGTCACCCTGTGGCGTGGGCAGCACGGGCAGCGCCCGCGCGTACTCCAGCATCTCGGCCAGGCCCGGCGCCCGGATCACCCCGGCCTGCCGCAGGATGTCGTCGTAGACGGCGTCGTCCCCGGCCAGCGCGCCGGTGTGGGAGCCGGCCGCCTTGGCGCCCGCCGCCGTACGGCCCGCCTTGAGCACCACCACGGGCTTCCGGGGCACCGTGGCCCGCGCCGCCTCCACGAAGGCCCGGCCGTCCTTGAGGTCCTCCAGGTGCATCGCGATGCACTGGGTGCGCTCGTCCTCACCGAACCAGGTGAGCAGGTCGTCCTCGTCCAGATCCGACTTGTTGCCCAGGCCGACGATCGCCGAGACACCGGTCCTGGTCGTCCGGGCGAAGCCGAGGATGGCCATCCCGATGCCACCGGACTGCGAGGTCAGCGCCACCGGCCCCTTGACGTCGTACGGGGTGCAGAAGGTGGCGCACAGGTCCTGCCAGGTGGAGTAGTAGCCGTAGATGTTGGGCCCCAGCACCCGCACCCCGTGCTCCTCGGCGATGGCCACGATCCGCGCCTGGAGCTCGTGTTCACCGGTCTCGGCGAAGCCGGACGGGATCAGCACCGCGTTCGGGACGCCCTTGCGGCCCACCTCCTCCAGCGCGGCGGGCACGAACTTCGCGGGGATCGCGAAGACCGCCACGTCCACCTCGCCGGGGACGTCCGTGACGCTCTTGTACGCCTTGCGGCCCAGGATGTCGTCGGCCTTGGGGTTCACCGGGTGGATCTCGCCGGGGAAGCCGCCGTCGATGAGATTGCGCATCACCGAATTGCCGATCTTGCCCGGCTCGTTGGAGGCGCCCACCACCGCCACCGAACGCGGCTGCATCAGCCGCCGCATCGAGCCCAGGATCTCCTCGCGCGAGTAGCGGCGGCGCGTCCGCGGGGCGGGGTCGCCGATCAGCAGCCGCACATCGGCGGCCAGCACCCCGCTCGCGGTGGCGAACACCGGGTTGAGATCCACCTCGGTGATCTCGGGGAAGTCCGCCACCAGCCGGGAGACCCGCACGATCAGGTCGGCGAGCGCCGCGCGGTCCACCGCCTCGCCACCGCGCACCCCGCGCAGCACCTCGGCGGCGCGGATCCCGTCCAGCATCGACAGCGCCTCGTCCTCGGTCGCCGGGGCCAGCCGGAAGGTGATGTCCTTGAGCACCTCCACCAGCACCCCGCCGAGCCCGAACGCCACCACCTTCCCGAAGGTGGGATCCGTGACCGCGCCGACGATGACCTCCTGCCCGCCGTCCGGGATCATCTGCTGCACCTGGACGCCCAGGATCCGGGCCTTCGGGTCATACGCACGGGCGTTGTCGACGATCGCGGTGAACGCGCCCCGCACCTCGGCGCAGGACGCCAGCCCCACCCGGACCCCGCCCGCGTCGGTCTTGTGGAGGATGTCCGGGGACACGATCTTGAGAACGACCGGGAAGCCGATCCGGTCGGCGAGCGCCACCGCCTCGTCGGCGGACTCCGCCAGCCCCTCGGCCGGAGTCGGGATGCCGTATGCGTCGGTGATCCGTTTCCCCTCCGGGGCGGTCAGCGCCGTGCGCCCCTCGGCGCGGGCGGCGTCCAGCACCGCGCGCACGGCATCGTTGTCATACGTCACCGTCAGATCACTCCGTTCGTCTTGAGCAGCCGCACTTCCTCGTCGCCGAGCCCCAGCTCCCCGACGTACACCTCTTCGTTGTGCTCACCCAGCAGCGGGGAGCGCTCGACCCGGACCGGGGAGTCGGAGAGCTTCAGCGGGGAGCCGACCGTGGTGAAGGAGCCGCGCTCGGGGTGGTCGACCTCGACGATCATCTCGTTGGCCACGAGCGACGCGTCCTCGACGATCTCCTTGGTGGACAGGATCGGCCCGCAGGGGATGTTGTGCGCCGTGAGCTGCTCCAGCACCTCCCACTTCGGCAGCGTGCTGGACCACTCCTCGATCAGCTGGAACATCTTGGCCAGCTTCGGCAGCCGCGCCTCGGGCGAGGCCCACTCCGGGTCGTCGGCCAGCTCGGGGCGGCCGATCAGCCGGGTGATCGGCTCCCAGCCGACCGGCTGCACGATGACGTAGACGTAGTCGTTGGGCCCGCCGGGCGCGCACTTGACCGCCCAGCCGGGCTGACCGCCGCCGCTGGCGTTGCCGCTGCGCGGCACCTCGTCGCCGAAGTCCTCGTTCGGGTACTCGGCGAGCGGTCCGTGCGCCAGCCGCTGCTGGTCGCGCAGCTTCACCCGGCACAGATTGAGCACCGCGTGCTGCATCGCCACGTTGACCCGCTGGCCGCGCCCGGTGCGGGTGCGCTGGTAGAGCGCGGCGAGGATGCCCGCCACACAGTGCACCCCGGTGCCGGAGTCGCCGATCTGGGCGCCGGTGGCCAGCGGCGGGCCGTCCTCGAAGCCGGTCGTGGACATCGATCCGCCCATGGCCTGGGCGACCACCTCGTACGCCTTGAACTTGGTGTACGGGCCCTCGCCGAACCCCTTGATCGAGGCATAGACCAGCCGGGGGTTGATCTCCTGGATGCGCTCCCAGGTGAACCCCATGCGGTCCACGGCGCCCGGGCCGAAGTTCTCCACCAGCACGTCGCTGCGGCGGATCAGTTCGGTCAGCAGCTCCTTGCCGCGTTCGCTCTTGGTGTTGAGGGTGATGCTCCGCTTGTTGCAGTTGAGCATCGTGAAGTACAGCGAGTCCACGTCCGGGAGGTCGCGCAGCTGCTTGCGGGTGATGTCGCCGCCTGTGTTCTCCAGCTTGATCACATCCGCGCCGAGCCAGGCCAGCAACTGGGTGGCGGAGGGACCGGACTGCACATGCGTCATGTCGAGGACGCGGATGCCCGTCAGAGCCTGATGGGCCTCGAGAGCCTGGGACATGGTGGCGCCTCCCTACTTGTACATGGTCTGGTTCATCGTTCCGGGGGCGTACGCGTCCGGGTCCACCCAGACGTTGATCAGCGACGGCTTGCCGGACTCCCGGGCGCGGCGCAGCGCCGGGCCGATGTCGGCCGGGTCGCGGACCTCCTCGCCGTGGCCGCCGAGCATCCGCGCGAACTGGTCGTAGGGCACGTCGCCGAGGGTGTTGCCGACCCGTTCGCGCTCCTCGCCGTACTTGGCCTTCTGGCCGTAACGGATCTGGTTCATCGAGGAGTTGTTGCCGACGATGCCGACGAACGGCAGGTCGAAGCGGACCAGCGTCTCGAAGTCCCAGCCGGTCAGGGAGAAGGCGCCGTCGCCGAAGAGCGCCACCACCTCCTTGTCGGGGCGGGCCTGCTTGGCGGCCATCACGAACGGCACCCCGACGCCGAGCGTCCCCAGCGGGCCCGGGTCCATCCAGTGGCCGGGCGACTTGGGCTGGACCACCTGGCCGGAGAAGGTGACGATGTCGCCGCCGTCGCCGATGTAGATCGAGTCCTCGGTGAGGAAGTCGTTGATCTCGCTGACCAGGCGGTACGGGTGGATGGGGGAGGCGTCGGAGCGGAGGCTGGGCAGCCGCTTCTCGATCGCCGCCTGCTCGGCGGCGCGCAGCTCGTCCAGCCACTCCTTGCGCTTGCCCGCACCCCCGTTGATGCGGTTGGAGGCGGCCTGGGTGACGGCGGAGAGGATCAGCCCCGCGTCGCCCACGATGCCGAGGTCGATGTCCCGGTTCTTGCCGACCGTGCGGTAGTCGAGGTCGATCTGGACCACGGTGGCGTCGGGGGAGAGCCGCTTGCCGTAGCCCATCCGGAAGTCGAAGGGCGTGCCGACGATGACGATGAGGTCGGCATTGGAGAACGCGTAGCGGCGGGAGAGCTGGAAGTGGTGCGGATCGCCGGGTGGCAGGGTGCCGCGCCCCGCGCCGTTCATGTACGCGGGCACGTTGAGGGCGCGCACCAGCTCGGTGGCCGCGCCGGTGGCGCGGGTGGTCCACACCTGGCTGCCCAGCAGGATCGCGGGCTTCTCGGCCTGGACCAGCAGGTCGGCCAGCTTCTGGACGGACTCGGGGTCGCCGGCGTTGCGGGTGGAGGCGCGGTAGTGCCCGGCCTGTGGGACGCGGGCCTGGTCCACCGGCACCTTGGCGTCCAGCACATCGCGCGGGATCTCCAGGAAGGAGGGGCCGGGGGCGCCGTGGAAGCACTCGCGGAAGGCCATGGAGACCATGTCGGCGGCGCGGGCGGTGTCCGGGACGGTGGCGGCGAACTTGGTGATCGGCGCCATCATGTCCACGTGCGGAAGGTCCTGGAGGGAGCCCATCTTGTGCTGGTTGTGGGCGCCCTGGCCGCCGATGAGCAGCATGGGTGACTCGGCGCGGAAGGCATTGGCGACGCCGGTGACCGCGTCGGTGGTGCCGGGGCCGGCGGTGACGACGGCACAGCCGGGCTTGCCGGTGATCCGGGCGTAGCCGTCGGCGGCGTGGGCGGCGACCTGTTCATGGCGTACGTCGATGACATCGATGCCCTCGTCGACGCAGCCGTCGTAGATGTCGATGATGTGGCCGCCGCAGAGGGTGTAGATGACCTCGACGCCTTCTGCCTTGAGTGCTTTGGCGACCAAGTGCCCGCCGGAGATGAGGTCCTGGCTGTCGTCGGGCATGGCGAATCGCGTCCCTTCGTAGGGGTCGGTGCGTGCCTCGCGGATGGATCGCTGGATTGCATACAGTCGACGTTATCCTGTATGAACTTTGTTATCCCACCATCGGCCGAGCGATGTCCAGGGGGCGTGCGCCACTCGTTCCATCCAGCGCTGGACCAAGCGCTGTTGACGGACCACCAGGGAGCTGGCAATGGACCTGTACGAACATCAGGCGCGGGAACTGCTGCGGGAGAACGGCGTCTTGGTGCCGCGAGCCGAGGTCGTGGACTCGGCCGGGGCCGCCCGCGCGGCCGCCGAGCGGCTCGGCGGCCGCGTCGTCATCAAGGCCCAGGTGAAGACCGGCGGCCGGGGCAAGGCGGGCGGGGTGAAGCTCGCCGAGGACCCGGCCGCGGCCGAGCTGACCGCGCGCCGGATCCTCGGCATGGACATCAAGGGCCACACCGTCCACCGGGTGATGGTGGCCGAACCGGCCGAGGTGGTACGGGAGATGTACCTCGGCTTCACCCTGGACCGGGCCGCGGGCCGCTTCCTGGCCATCGCCTCCGCCGAAGGCGGTATGGAGATCGAGGAGGTCGCGGCGCGCCGCCCCGAGGCGGTGGCCCGGATCGCCGTCGACCCGGCCGAGGGGGTGACCGAGGCGAAGGCCGCCGAGATCGCCGTCGCCGGGGGACTGCCGCGCGAGACGACCGGGACCATCCGCCGGCTGTGGACCGTCCTGACCGCCCACGACGCCCTCCTGGTCGAGGTCAACCCGCTGGTGGTGACCCGCGACGGCGCCATCGTGGCCCTGGACGGAAAGGTCACCCTGGACGACAACGCCCGCTTCCGGCAGCCGTCATGGGACGACGACGCCGACGACCGCGCCCGGGACCCGCTGGAGGCCCGGGCCGCGGCCGCCGGGCTCGGCTACGTCAAGCTCGACGGCCAGGTGGGCGTCATCGGCAACGGCGCGGGCCTGGTGATGTCCACCCTGGACGTCGTCGCCGGCCGCGGCGCCCGCCCCGCCGACTTCCTCGACATCGGCGGCGGCGCCTCGGCCCAGGTGATGGCCGACGGGCTCTCCCTCGTCCTCGACGACCCCGATGTGCGCTCCGTCCTGGTCAACGTCTTCGGCGGCATCACCGCCTGTGACGCGGTGGCCGACGGCATCGTGCGCGCCCTGGACACCGTCACCCTCACCAAACCGCTGGTGGTCCGGCTCGACGGCAACAACGCCGCACGTGGCCGGGCCATCCTCGGCCAATTGGCTCATCCACTGGTCCACCAGGCCGACACCATGGACGGCGCCGCCGCGCGCGCCGCCGAACTCGCCGCGTCCGCCGCGTCCGACACGTCCGCCGCATAAGGGGGCTCCTCGCATGGCCATCTTCCTCACCAAGGACAGCAAGGTCATCGTCCAGGGCATGACCGGCGCGGAAGGCATGAAGCACACCCGGCGGATGCTCGCCGCCGGCACCGATGTCGTCGGTGGTGTCAATCCGCGCAAGGCCGGGACCCGGGTCGACATCGACGGCCGCACGGTGCCCGTCTTCGGCTCCGTACGCGAGGCCATGGACACCACCGGCGCCGATGTGAGCGTCCTCTTCGTCCCGCCGCCCCACGCCAAGGCGGCCGTCACCGAGGCCGCCGACGCCCGGATCCCGCTCGCCGTCGTCATCACCGAGGGCATCCCGGTCCATGACGCGGTCGCCTTCCAGGCGTACGCCCGGGCCCGCGCCACCAGGGTCATCGGCCCGAACTGCCCCGGGCTGATCTCCCCGGGCCAGTCCAACGCCGGGATCATCCCCGCCGACATCACCAAGCCGGGCCGGATCGGGCTGGTCTCCAAGTCCGGCACCCTCACCTACCAACTGATGTACGAGCTGCGCGACATCGGCTTCTCCACCTGCGTGGGCATCGGCGGCGACCCGGTCATCGGCACCACCCACATCGACGCCCTCGCCGCCTTCGAGGCCGACCCCGACACCGACCTGATCGTGATGATCGGCGAGATCGGCGGCGACGCCGAGGAGCGCGCCGCGCGGTACGTCGCCGACCGCGTCACCAAGCCGGTCGTCGGCTACATCGCGGGCTTCACCGCCCCCGAGGGGAAGACGATGGGCCACGCGGGCGCCATCGTCTCCGGCTCCTCGGGCACCGCAGCGGCCAAGAAGGCGGCGCTGGAGGCGGCGGGCGTGAGCGTCGGGGCGACCCCCACGGAGACCGCCGGGCTCGTATTGACCCTTCTGGCCGAAACCCCCGGCAACCCCGCGTGATGTGAGCCATACCCGATCCGCGATCGGGGCACTGTCAGGCCCCGTGCCACTACCTTCCTCCCGTACGCACACCATGGCGTGCGCACACCATGGGGTGCGCACACCATGCCGTGCGCACCCCGTGCCGTACGGGCGCCCCTGCCGTACGGACCGCCACATCCCGCCCCGCCTGTGCAACGAGAGCGGAGATCACCGATGGCACCCACCCTCACCCTCAAGCCCGGAACCGCCTGGGGCGACGCCTGGCAGCGCTGCCTGGCCGTCGCCCCGGAGGCGTTCCAGGACGACCGAGTCCTCAACCTCTGGGACGGCACCTGGCACCGCGACGGCCGGGCCCTCCCCGCCACCACCCCCGTGGACGGCACCCCCATCGCGGGCCCGCCCCGGCTGGACGCCACCACCGCCCACCAGGCCGTACGCGCCTCCCTCGACCAGCACCGGCGCTGGCGCCACATCGCCCTCCCGGAGCGCCGGGCGCGGGTGTCCGCCACCCTCGACGCGCTCTGCGAACACCGCGAGCTGCTCGCCCTGCTCCTGGTCTGGGAGATCGGCAAACCCTGGCGGCTGGCCCAGGCCGATGTGGACCGGGCCATCGACGGCGTCCGCTGGTACGTCGACGAGATCGACCGCATGGCCGAGGGCCGCACCCCGCTGCCCGGCCCGGTCTCCAACATCGCCAGCTGGAACTACCCGATGAGCGTCCTCGCCCACGCCATGCTCGTCCAGGCGCTGGCCGGCAACGCCGTCATCGCCAAGACCCCCACCGACGGCGGGCTGGCCTGCCTCACCCTCGCCTGCGCGCTCGCCGCCCGCGAGGGCATCCCGGTCACCCTCGTCAGCGGCAGCGGCGGTGAGCTCTCCGAGGCCCTCGTCCGCTCGCCCGAGATCGGCTGCGTCTCCTTCGTCGGCGGCCGCGACACCGGCGCCCGGGTCGCCACCGCCGTCGCCGACCTCGGCAAGCGCCACATCCTCGAGCAGGAGGGGCTCAACGCCTGGGGCATCTGGAACTTCACCGACTGGGACGCCCTCGCCCCGCTGATCCGCAAGACCTTCGACTACGGCAAGCAGCGCTGCACCGCCTATCCGCGCTTCGTCGTCCAGCGCTCCTCCTTCGACGCCTTCCTCTCCGTCTACCTCCCGGCGGTGCGCGCCATCCGTGTCGGCCACCCGCTGGCCGTGGAGAACCCCTCCGACCCCCTCCCCGACCTGGACTTCGGCCCGCTGATCAACGCGGCCAAGGCCAAGGAGCTCGCCGACCAGGTGTCCGAGGCCATCGACCGCGGCGCCGTCCCCCTCCACCGCGGCGACCTCGCCGACGGCCACTTCCTCCCCGGCCAGGACCTCTCCGCCTACGTGGCCCCCGTCACCCTCCTCAACCCGCCCTCGGCCTCCCCGCTCCCTGTCTCTTATACCCATCT
>NZ_JAEEAP010000250.1 GCF_016103465.1 Streptomyces sabulosicollis | reverse complement strand
ATCGACGCTGTGGGAAGGGGCGGGGAGGAGCAGCCCGCCGTAGGGGTCTCGATCCGTCGGAGTGCCCCTAGCTAGACGAGTGGGCCGAGGTCGATGGCGGCGCAGCGCCAGCGGGCGTCGGCGCCGATCCCGTAACCAGGAGCTTCGCCCCTGGACTCCGGGCCATGCGGCGGAGCCGCATATCGACGCTGTGGGAAGGGGCGGGGAGGAGCAGCCCGCCGTAGGGGTCTCGATCCGTCGGAGTGCCCCTAGCTAGACGAGTGGGCCGAGGTCGATGGCGGCGCAGCGCCAGCGGGCGTCGGCGCCGAGCTCCAGCCGGAAGGCGAGCGCTGTGAGCCGGTCTCCCGAGGCGATCCGGGCGAACGCCTCGATGACCCCGTGGCGGGGCTGGTACTCGCCGCAGCGCCGTACGACGGGCGCTGTGGCCCGTTCTCCGGCGGGGCGCAGCGGCGCGCGCGGGGCGAGCTCGATCAGCTGGTCGTAGGCGGCCGGGAGGGCGTGCCCGAGGAGGGTGTGCACGGGGCGCTGACCGCTGAGGGTGAGCACCAGCCGGTTGGCGAACCAGTAGCGCGGCAGCCGGTCCCGCTCCCGCCACGCCGCGGCGGCGGCCGCGGACCGCGAGACGGCCGCGGCGCGGGACGCGGTCGGGGCGGGGGCCGTGGTGGGCGGTGCGGCGGTGGTGGTGCGTGATACCGCTGCGGCGCGGCTGGCGCTGTGAGGTGCGGCCGTCGTGGTGGGCGCCGCGGCCGCGGCATGTGGTGCGACGGTGCCGCTTGCGGCGGTCGTGCCACTTGTGGGTGTGGTGTGTGGCGCCGGTGTCGTGGGCGGTGCCGGTGTGGTCGGCGGTGCCGGTGTGGTGGGCGGTGTCGGTGTTGTGGGCGGTACTGGTGTGGTTGGTGCCGGTGTGGTGGGCGGTGTCGGTGCTGTGAGCGGTGCCGGTGTGGCGCGTGGCGCCGACGTTGTGGGCGGTGCCGCCGTCTTCGGTGGGGTGCGGGGGCGGCGGGGGTCCCTGCGGCCCGGCGGGCCGCTTCGGCCGCGCCGTCGTGCGGCCTCCCCGGCCGCCGTGGTTCGGTCCGTCGCGCGGACGCCCTCGCCCATGCCTCTCGCCCCGTTCTCTCCGGCCCGGTCGAATACCGGGCGGTAGCTTGCGTCGGAGAGACATCTATCGGCGGGTTTTCGGGGGACGCAATGAGCGTCGGGCCCGCTGCGCGTCCATGTCGCGGTTCACCTATTCGGGGCAGGCCGCGGTTCGTCGGGCCTGGTCACCGGCTCGAGCGCGGCTCGGTCTCGACTTCGTACGGCCCTGTCGGCCGCTGTCCCCCGAAAGGGGACCACCGGCCCTTCGCGGAAGGCTCGGGGGAGGGGAGGGGCGATCGTATGCTGAGGGCCTATTGGTCTCTGATGAAAGCGGCAGCCATGCGCGTCTACGTCCCCCTGACCCTCTCCGCTCTCGCCGAGGCGTACAAGGAGGGCCAACTGGGGCCGACGCCGTTGACCGCCTACGCGGTCACCCCAGCGCTCCGCGAGTGGTACGTGTCCGACGACATCGAGGAGCTGGAGTACGCGGCGCTGAGCCGGGCCGCACAGGCGTCGCTGCGGCTGCTCGCCGTCGACCCCCGGGCGCCCCGCCGCCGGGTCGTGGTGGCCGTGGACGTGCCCGACGGGCAGGCGGTCGCCGATCCGGACCGGGGGCTGGACCAGTCCGCGCTGGGTGAGGTGCGGATCGCGGCCGCCGTGCCGCTGGCGAAGGCCGCCGCCGTGCACCTGGACGCCGATGAGGCCGAGCCGGACATCTCCGCGGCCGCCGACGCGCTGGGCGCGGCGGACCTCGGTGACGACGACGCGCAGTTCACCGTGGACGGCGCCGAGGACCACGAGCTGCTCTGGTACGCCACCCAGGAGATCCCCAATCTGATCGAGTGATGTCCGCTGTCCGACCCTCCGGGTACGGTCGTGGGATGGGGAAGAACCACGTGACGCACCTCGTCTGGGACTGGAACGGCACGCTGCTCCACGACATCGACGCCGTGATCTCGGCGACGAACGCCTCGTTCCAGGAGATCGGGCTGCCACCGATCACCCTCGAGCGCTATCGCGACCTGTACTGCGTCCCGGTGCCCCGCTTCTACGAACGGCTGATGGGGCGGCTGCCCACCGACGAGGAGTGGGTGCTCATGGACGAGGCGTTCCACCGGCACTACTGGGCGCTGGCCGAGAGCGCCGGACTGGCGGTCGGCGCCCGGCAGTTGCTCACCGAGTGGCAGGAGGCGGGTCTCACCCAGTCGCTGTGTTCACTGGCCCCGCATGAGTATCTGCTCCCCCTGGTGCGGACGCATGGCATCGAGCGCCACTTCGTCCGGGTGGACGGCCGCATCGGCCAGAGCAACACCGGCAAGGCCGAGCAGATGATGCGCCATATCGCCGCGCTGGAAGGGGTCCCGCCGCAGCGGATAATGGTGATCGGGGACGCGGTGGACGACGCGGTGGCGGCGCGGCACGTGGGGGCGCGGTCCGTGCTCTACACGGGCGGTTCGCACAGCCGGACCAGCCTGGAAGCGGCCGGGGTGCCGGTCGTGGACACGCTCGAGGAGGCCGTACGGGAAGCCGAGCGCATGGCCGACGAGTGAGCCGGGCCCCTCGGGCTCCCGTCTCAAGGGTCTGCGGGGCGAAAGGGCGCCGTCCGCGGGGCGAAAGAGCGCCGTCCGCGAGGCGAAAGAGCGCCGTCCGCAGGGCGAAAAAACGCCGTCCGCGGGGCGAAAGAGTGCCGCGGGGCAGCGCTCACATCGCCCGCGAGGCGGCAGCTCACCTCACATCGCCCGCGGGGCGGCAGCTCACCTCACATCGCCCGCGGGGCGGCAGCTCACATCGCCCACGGGGCGGTCGCTGGTGTCCGCTGTCGCGGCCGCCAGCGCTTCTTGATGCCGCACCCACATGTCGCGCGGGGAGGCGGGGAGTGGACGCGCCCACCAGAGCGCGGAACCGCTCCCCGCCCGGCGCCGCGCCGCGCCGCTCACACCACCGGCGCCTTCGACCGCAGCGCCGCCAGGAACTCCCGCATCCACGCCGGGTGGTCCGGCCACGCCCGCGACGAGACCAGCGTCCCGTCGACCACGACCTCCGCGTCCCGGTACTCCGCCCCCGCCGCCTGCATGTCCGGCTCCAGCGCCGGATACGCGGTGACCCGCCGCCCGCTCAGGCCGCCCACGGCGGCGGTCAGCAGCGGGCCGTGGCAGATCTGGGCCACCGGCTTGTCCGCGTCGAAGAACGCCTTGCAGATCTTGCGCAGCTCGGGGTCGTTCCGCAGGTACTCCGGGGCCCGGCCGCCCGGGATCACCAGGGCGGCGTAACCCCCGGGGTCCACCTCGGAAAAGGCCAGGTCGGCGGGGATCGTATAGCCCGGCTTCTCGGTGTAGGTGTCGAAGCCCTCCTCGAAGTCATGGACCACCAGGCGCAGCGTCTTGCGGCTCGGGGCCGCGATATGGACCTCGTACCCCTCCTCGCGCAGCCGCTGGTACGGGTACAGCACCTCCAGCGATTCGGCCGCGTCGCCGGTCACCAGCAGGATCTTCGCAGCCATGCCACGCACCTCCAGGTCCACGCCTACCACCGTGCTTACCACCGTCCAGATCACGGTGCATCCGCGCCCGCGCTTTGCCAAGAGGGCATGAGCGGCGCATCATCGGCCCGTGCGCCCCTCCCGGTCGCTGTCCATTTCGTCAAACTTCAGCGCCCGGTTTTGTACACGAACGGCTCATGACGACCCCCTGGGGAGGAGCGATAGCCTTACTGCGTGATCAGCGCGATAGTCCGTGAGGGCAACGAGGCCCTCGCTCCGCGCCCGGCGCCCCAGCGGCCCCGGGCCCGAGCCGCCGCTGACCCGTGGCGCGTGGGGTCTTGGTCACTTACGGCCGAGTACACCCCGGCCATTTCCCGATCCGGCATACCGTCGTCCACGACCGGATTTTTCGCGTCGCGGCGTCATGCCACCGCCATCGATGTCACGCAACGGCGCGCGACAGGAGCCAGAGGACATGCAGACCAAGCTGGACGAAGCCAAGGCCGAGTTGCTCGAACGGGCCGCCCGGGTCGCTGAGAACAGCCCTGCCGGGGGGCAACCGGTGCAGGGCCCAGGACCGGAGACCCTGACCGCATACCTCCAGCACTACTACCTGCACACGCCTCCGGAGGACCTCGCCGACCGCGACCCGGTCGATGTCTTCGGGGCGGCGCTCTCCCACTACCGGCTCGCCGAGGTGCGTCCGCAGGGCACGGCGAACGTCCGGGTGCACACCCCGACCGTCGAGGAGCACGGCTGGACCTGCAGCCACTCCGTGGTCGAGGTGGTCACCGACGACATGCCGTTCCTGGTCGACTCGGTCACCAATGAGCTCACCCGCCAGGGGCGCGGCATCCATGTCGTGATCCACCCGCAGGTGATCGTGCGCCGTGACATCACCGGCAAGCTGATCGAGCTGCTCGACGTCTCCCCGGACGGCCCGGCCCGGAAGAAGCTCCCGCACGACGCGGTCGTGGAGTCCTGGATCCATGTCGAGACCGATCGCGAGACCGACCGCGGCGATCTGAAGCAGATCACCGCCGATCTGCTGCGCGTCCTGTCCGACGTCCGCGAGGCCGTCGAGGACTGGGAGAAGATGCGCGACTCGGCGCTGCGCATCGCCGAGGGCCTGCCGGACGAGCCGAAGGCCGCCGAGGTCCGTGAGGAGGAGGTGGAGGAGGCCCGTGAGCTGCTGCGCTGGCTCGCGGACGACCACTTCACCTTCATCGGCTTCCGCGAGTACGAGCTGACGCGGGTCCCCACCGAGGCCGGTGGCGAGGAGGACGCGCTGACCGCGGTGCCCGGCACGGGCCTGGGCATCCTCCGTTCCGACCCGCAGCACAAGGACAGCGACGAGAGCTCCCACGCGGGCCCCGGCACCCCGGTGTCCCCGGCCTTCAACCGGCTTCCGGCCGACGCCCGCGCCAAGGCGCGCGAGCGCAAGCTGCTGGTGCTCACCAAGGCGAACAGCCGTGCCACCGTCCACCGCCCCTCGTACCTCGACTACATCGGCGTGAAGAAGTTCGACGCCGAGGGCAATGTGATCGGCGAGCGCCGCTTCCTCGGGCTGTTCTCGTCCGCCGCGTACACCGAGTCGGTGCGCCGGGTCCCGGTGATCCGCCGCAAGGTCGACGAGGTGCTGGCGGGCGCGGGCTTCGCGGCCAACAGCCACGACGGCCGGGACCTGATGCAGATCCTGGAGACCTACCCGCGCGACGAGCTGTTCCAGACCCCGGTCGACCAGCTCCGCTCGATCGCCACCAGCGTGCTCTACCTCCAGGAGCGCCGCCGGCTGCGGCTGTTCCTCCGCCAGGACGAGTACGGGCGCTACTACTCCGCGCTGGTCTACCTTCCGCGTGATCGTTTCACCACCGATGTGCGGCTGCGGCTGACCGACATCCTGCTGGAGGAGCTGAGCGGCCGCCCGCCGGTCGACTTCACCGCCCTGCACACCGAATCGGTGCTCTCGCGGCTGCACTTCGTGGTCCGCGTCCAGCCCGGCACCGAGCTGCCCGACCTCACCGACTCCGATGTGGAGCGGATCGAGAACCGGCTGATCGAGGCCGCCCGCTCCTGGGCCGACGGCTTCACCGACGCGCTGGTCTCCGAGGTCGGCGAGGAGCGCGCCGCCGAGCTGCTGCGCCGCTACCAGCACGCCTTCCCCGAGGGCTACAAGGCGGACCACACCCCGCGCGGCGCCGTCGCCGACCTGCAGCACCTGGAGCGGCTGAAGGACAGCGAGAAGGACTTCGCGCTCAGCCTCTACGAGCCGGTGGGCGCGGCCCACGCCGAGCGCCGCTTCAAGATCTACCGCGCCGGGGCCCAGGTCTCGCTGTCCGCGGTGCTCCCGGTGCTCAACACCCTCGGCGTCGAGGTCGTGGACGAGCGCCCGTACGAGCTGCGCTGCTCGGACAAGAGCACCGCCTGGGTCTACGACTTCGGGCTGCGGCTGCCGCTGCGCGAGGGCGAGGCCCTCGCCGACGACGCCCGTGAGCGCTTCCAGAACGCGTTCGCCGCGGTGTGGACCGGCCAGGCCGAGAGCGACAACTTCAACCAGCTGGTGCTGGGCGCGGGTCTTGACTGGCGGCAGGCGATGGTGCTCCGGGCCTACGCCAAGTACCTGCGGCAGGCCGGGTCCACCTTCAGCCAGTCGTACATGGAGGACACCCTCCGCAACAATGTGCACACCACCCGGCTGCTGGTCTCCCTCTTCGAGGCGCGGATGTCGCCGGAGCGGCAGCGGGCGGGCGTGGAGCTGACCGACGCCCTGCTGGAGGAGCTGGACGCGGCGCTGGACCAGGTGGCCTCGCTGGACGAGGACCGCATCCTGCGCTCCTTCCTCACCCTGATCAAGGCCACTCTCCGCACCAACCACTTCCAGAAGAACGCCCACGACAAGCCGCACGACTACCTGTCGATCAAGCTGGACCCGCAGGCGGTGCCGGATCTGCCGGCGCCCCGTCCGGCGTACGAGATCTGGGTCTACTCGCCACGGGTCGAGGGTGTGCACCTGCGGTTCGGCAAGGTCGCGCGCGGGGGCCTGCGCTGGTCCGACCGGCGTGAGGACTTCCGCACCGAGATCCTCGGCCTGGTCAAGGCGCAGATGGTGAAGAACACCGTCATCGTGCCGGTGGGCGCCAAGGGCGGCTTCGTCGGCAAGCGGCTGCCGGATCCGTCCGTGGACCGCGACGCCTGGATGGCGGAGGGCATCGCCTGCTACAAGACCTTCATCTCCGGTCTGCTCGACATCACCGACAACCTGGTCGCCGGACAGGTCGAGCCGCCCAAGGACGTGGTCCGCCACGACGGGGACGACACCTATCTCGTCGTCGCCGCCGACAAGGGCACCGCGACCTTCTCCGACATCGCCAACGACGTGGCCCAGTCGTACGGCTTCTGGCTCGGGGACGCCTTCGCCTCCGGCGGCTCCGCCGGATACGACCACAAGGGCATGGGCATCACCGCCCGCGGCGCCTGGGAGTCGGTCAAGCGCCACTTCCGCGAACTGGGCCACGACACCCAGACCCAGGACTTCACGGTCGTGGGCGTCGGCGACATGTCCGGTGACGTGTTCGGCAACGGGATGCTGCTGAGCGAGCACATCCGGCTGGTCGCCGCCTTCGACCACCGGCACATCTTCCTGGACCCCAACCCGGACGCGGCCACCTCCTACGCCGAGCGGCGCCGCCTGTTCGAGCTGCCGCGCTCCTCGTGGGAGGACTACAACGCCGAGCTGCTGTCGGCGGGCGGCGGCATCCACCCCCGTACGGCCAAGGCCATCCCGATCACCCCGCAGGTGCGGGCCGCGCTCGGGATCGAGAAGCGGGTCGCCAAGATGACCCCGGCCGATCTGATGAAGACGATCCTCAAGGCCCCGGTCGACCTGCTGTGGAACGGCGGCATCGGCACCTACGTCAAGGCGTCCACCGAGTCGCACGGCGATGTGGGCGACAAGGCCAATGACGCGATCCGGGTGGACGGCCAGGACCTGCGGGTCAAGGTCGTCGGCGAGGGCGGCAACCTGGGCCTGACCCAGCTCGGCCGGATCGAGTTCGCGGCCAACGGCGGCCGGATCAACACCGACGCGATCGACAACAGCGCCGGTGTGGACACCTCCGACCACGAGGTGAACATCAAGATCCTGCTGAACGCCCTGGTGACCGAGGGCGATCTCACCCTCAAGCAGCGCAACAAGCTGCTCGCCGAGATGACCGACGAGGTCGGCGCGCTGGTGCTGCGCAACAACTACGCGCAGAACGTGGCCCTGGCCAACTCCGTCGTCCAGGCCCCCAGCCTGCTCCACGCCCACCAGCGGCTGATGCGCCGCCTGGGCCGGGAGGGCCGGCTGGACCGGGCGCTGGAGTTCCTGCCCACCGACCGCCAGATCCGCGAGCGGCTCTCCGGCGGGCGCGGTCTGAGCCAGCCCGAGCTGGCCGTGCTGCTGGCCTACGTCAAGATCACGGTCGCCGACGAGCTGATCACCACCGGGCTGCCCGACGACCCGTATCTGCAGCGGCTGCTGCACGCGTACTTCCCGCAGGCGCTGCGCCAGCGGTTCCCCGAGCACATCGACGGCCACGCCCTGCGGCGCGAGATCATCACCACGGTGCTGGTCAACGACACCGTCAACACCGCCGGTACGACCTTCCTGCACCGGATGCGGGAGGAGACCGGGGCCTCCACCGAGGAGGTCGTGCGCGCCCAGACCGCGGCCCGCGCGATCTTCGAGCTGAACCAGGTGTGGGACGAGGTCGAGGCGCTGGACACGGTCGTCGCCGCCGACATCCAGACCAGGATGCGGCTGCACTCGCGCCGGCTGGTCGAGCGCGGCACCCGCTGGCTGCTGAACAACCGGCCGCAGCCGCTCGCGCTGGCCGAGACGATCGACTTCTTCGGCGAGCGGGTCGGCGCGGTCCGGGCGCAGCTGCCCAAGCTGCTGCGCGGCTCCGACATCGAGTGGTACCAGCGGATCTACGACGAGCTGACGGGGGCGCGCGTCCCGGAGGACCTGGCCACCCGGGTGGCGGGCTTCTCCTCGGCCTTCCCGACGCTGGACATCGTGGCCATCGCGGACCGCACCGGCAAGGACCCGCTGGCGGTCGCCGAGGTCTACTACGACCTGGCCGACCGGCTGCGGATCAGCCAGCTGATGGACCGGATCATCGAGCTGCCGCGCGCCGACCGGTGGCAGTCCATGGCCCGGGTCTCCATCCGCGAGGACCTGTACGCGGCGCATGCCGCCCTGACCGCCGATGTGCTGTCGGTGGGCAACGGCGGCTCCACGCCCGAGCAGCGCTTCAAGGCGTGGGAGGAGAAGAACGCCGCGATCCTGCAGCGTGCCCGCACCACGCTCGATGAGATCCAGTCGTCGGAGACCTTCGACCTGGCCAATCTGTCGGTCGCGATGCGGACGATGCGGACGCTGCTGCGCACCCACAGCTGACACGGTCGGCCACGGCTGACGCGCTCGGCCACGGCTGACGCGGTCGGTCACGGCTGACGCGCTCGGCTCACGGCTCACACGCCCCCGGTGGACTTCATGTCCGCCGGGGGCGTTTGTCACCCGCTTGGGCGCCCCTCCAACGACCGAGCGGGCATACCGGGACGAACCCACCTAGCGTGGGTGGTCAGTGAGTGCTTCGCGCCTCGAACCGCCACCGCGTCCCGAGGAGCCTTATGCCCCGCTTCACCATCGTCATCGCCGCCTACCGGGTCCAGGGCTATCTGAGTGCCTGCCTGGACTCCGTGCTGACGCAGTCGTATCCCGACCTCGAGGTGGTCGCCGTGGACGACCGTTCACCGGACCACTGCGGCGCGATCATCGACGCGTACGCGGCGCGCGACAACCGGGTCGTGCCCGTGCACCAGCCGGTCAACTCCGGGCCGGGCCAGGCCCGTAACGCCGGGGTGGAGCGGGCGAGTGGGGACTATCTGCTCTTCCTGGACGGCGACGACACCCTCGCCCCGGGCACCCTCCAGGGCCTCGCCGACCGGCTCGCGCTCTGCCACGACCCGGAGATCCTCTACTTCAACCATGTGCGCACCTACTGGTCGGAGCGCCGGGCCCCGAGCCTCTTCGGGGACCTGCTGGCCTCGGCGTGCACTGATGTCTTCTCCGTCGTCGAACGGCCGGAATTCCTCCGGCTGTTCGCGATGTCGTCCAATCGCGTCTACCACCGCGATTTCTACACCCGCCACGGCTTCGCGTTCAGCGAGGGCATCTACGAGGACGCCCTGCTCTCGTACAAGACGATGCTCACCGCGCGGCGAATAGCCTGTGCGGATCTGGTGGGCCTGGAATACCGGCAGCGGCGGGTCGGAGCCAGTACGGCAAGCCCCGGCGAGAAGCACTTCATCATCTTCCAGCAGTACGCCCGGCTCTTCGACTTCCTCGACGACCGGCCGCATCTGGATCCGCTGCGCCCGCTGCTCTTCGAGCGGGCCGTATCGCATTTCCTGTTCTGCCTGGACCGGACGTCCCGGGTGGCGGCGGCGGACCGGCAGCGCTTCTTCGACCGGGCCGCCGAGTGGTACCGCGCCCATCTCCCCGCCGGGTTCACCCCGCCGGTCGAGGGGCGGTGGCGCTTCGAGGCGCTGGCGTCCGGCTCCTTCCTCCGCTACCGCGAGCACGAACTGGCCGTACGGGCGGCCGCCGGGGCCCGCAAGCTGCGCCGGACCGTCCGGCCGCCGCTGGCGGCGCGCGCCAAGCGGGGCCTGTACCGGCTGCACCGGCAGCGCCCGGTCGACCCCCACTTGGCCGTCTACTCCGCGTACTGGGGCCGGGGAGTGCTGTGCAATCCGGGGGCGATCTACCACAAGGCGCGGGAACTGGCGCCGGAGATCCACGGGGTGTGGGTGGTCAAGAAGTCGGAGATCGAGGCCCTTCCGGAGGGCGTCGACTACGTCGTCACCGGCACCCGCGACTTCTACCGCACGGTGGCCCGCGCGAAATACCTCATCAACAACGTCAACTTCCCCAATGAGGTGGTGAAGCGGCCGGGCACGGTGCATCTGCAGACCTTCCACGGCACCCCGCTCAAATGCATGGGCCTGGACCAGCAGCGCTATCCCGCCGCCGCGGGCGGGATGAGTTTCGGCAATCTGCTCAGGCGCATCGACCGCTGGGACTTCGCCCTGTCCTCCAATCCGCACTCCAGCCAGATCTGGGAGCGGGTCTACCCTGCCGGGTACCGGCTGCTGGAATACGGATATCCGCGCAACGACGTCTTCTTCACCGCCACCGAGGAGGACATCCGGCGGATCCGTGAGGAGTTGGGAATCCCGTCCGGGAACACGGCCCTCCTCTACGCGCCCACCCTCCGCGACTACCAGAAGGGGTTCACGCCCCGGCTGGACCTGGAGCGGCTCGGCCGCGAACTCGGCCCCCACACCACGCTGCTGGTGCGGGCCCACTACTCCTACCGGCCGCAGGACGAGCTGGCCCGGCTCCAGGAGGCCGGGCTGGTGATCGACGTATCGCGGCACCGGTCGGTGGAGGAGCTGTGCCTCGCGGCCGACGCGCTGATCACCGACTACTCGTCGATGATGTTCGACTACGCCCTGCTGGACCGCCCCATCGTCGTCTACGCCGACGACTGGGACATCTACCGCTCCTCCCGCGGCGTCTACTTCGACCTGCTCTCCGGAGCCCCCGGCGAGACCCCGGGGGCCGTCGCCCGCACCGAGCGGGAGCTGGCCGAGGTCTTCCGCGAGGGCCGCTGGCGCGACGCGGACGCGACCGCGCTGCGCGCCGCCTTCCGGGCCCGCTTCTGCGGGTTCGACGACGGCCACGCGGCCGAGCGGGTGGTGCGGACCCTGATGCTGGGCCAGGACGAGACGGCGCTTCCCGTTCCGCCCGTGCCCCAGGTGCGGCCCCTGGCGGACAGCGCCCCGCCGGGACCGCGCGGCGGCGGCGTCCTGACCGCCGAGTGACCGGTCCGCGGAGTGACCCCGATCCGTCGAGAGCCCGGAGTCAGGAGGCCGTCATGCCCGCTCTGTCCCGACCTCGTGTCAGTGTGATCATCCCCGCCTACAACGCCCTGCCGGAGCTGACCCGGGCCGTCACCTCCGCGATGGACCAGACCCTGGGCCCGGACCGGGTCGAGATCATCGCGGTGGACGACGGTTCGACCGACGGCACCGGCGAGGAGCTGGAGCGGCTCGCCCGCACCTGCGCCGCGCTCCGCGTCTTCCACCAGGAGAACTCCGGCTGCGCGGGCGTCCCCCGCAACACCGGACTGGACCACGCCCGGGGCGACTTCGTCTTCTTCCTCGACTCCGACGACTATCTGGGGCCGGACGCGCTGCGCCGCATGGTCGCCATGGCCGACGCCCACGGCACCGACATCGTCCTCGGCAAGATCGCCTCCGTGGGCCGACGGGCCGTGCCCCGGGCCGTCTTCCAGCGCAATCAGCCCCGTACGGACATCTTCTCCTCCCACGCCTATCTGACCCTGGGCCCGTGGAAGCTGTTCCGCCGCTCCCTGATCGAGCGACTGCACCTGCGCTTCCCGCCCTACCGCAACTGCGAGGACAAGCCGTTCACCGCGGCGGCCTACCTCAACGCCTCCGGTATCTCGGTGGTCGCCGACTACGACTGCTACTACGTGCGCTACCGCGAGAACCGCGCCAACCTCACGCTCACCGCCTCCGACCTCGCCCACCGCATGGACGGCACCCGGCTGTGCTTCGAGACCGTGGCCCGCTACCTGGAACCGGGCCCGCGCCGGGACCAGATCATGCGCCGCCATGTGGAGTGGGAGCTGTGCGGTCCGCTGCGCGCCCTGCTGCCCCGCGAGAGCGAACGGGACGCGCGGGAGACATTCCTCCCGGAGTTCCGGCACTGGGCGAGGACCTGGGTGACCGACGCCCTCTTCCAGCGGCTCGACGCCCCCGACCGGCTGCTGGTCCATCTGCTGCGCGCCGACCGCTTCGACGATGTGCTGACCGTGGCCCGGAACGCCAAACAGGACGAGCGGCGCGGCCACCTCGTCGACAAGGGCCGGGTCTACTGGCTCCACCCGTTCTTCCGCGACCACGCCGCCGCCGTCCCCGACATCTGCTTCGACGTGACCGACCGGCTGCCGGTCCGGCACCACCTGGAGGCGGCGAGCTGGCACGGCGGGGTGCTGCGGCTGGCCGGGCACGCGTACGTCGAGGACGTCGACTCCCTCGACCCGGCCACCGAGGTCGTGCTGCGCAAGTACCGGGCCGACCGCCCCGAGGTCCGGGTGCCCACCACGCCGTGCCTGTCCGCCCATCCGCTGCCGGGGGAGGGACGGCGGTACGAGATGGCGGGCTTCCAAGCCGAGATCGACCCGGCCACCGCCGACGACGGCGCCCCGCTGGAGCGCGGGCTGTGGAACATCTACCTGGACGTCCGCGCCCAGGGCGTCAGCCGTACGGTGCGGTTCGGCAACCGTCGCGAGGGCGGTGAGGTCACCCACCCCACCCGGCGCCGCGTCACCACCTCCCGGGGACCGGTGACGGTGGTGCCGTACTTCACCCCGTACGGCAACCTCTCGCTCGACGTCGGCGAGGTGGCCCACCCCGTCGACCCG
>NZ_JAEEAP010000024.1 GCF_016103465.1 Streptomyces sabulosicollis | reverse complement strand
AGATGTGTATAAGTGACAGCCCACACCCCACACCGCCCCCAGCCCTCACACAGCCGACCAGCACCACTACCTATAGACGCGCCAACCGCACTGCGCAAAAACCACCATCCCACTCAGCACACTGAACAACACCAAACACCCAGCTCAACCCACGTATCCCCCGACACCGGACACCCGGTTTCACATAGACCCCACCCACAGAATGCACCTACCACCCAGTACAACTGAACAACAGCAGACCACAACCAAGATCAATAAGCACTCCATCAGCTACGCCATAGTGGCGCCCCACGGCGGTGGAGCCGGTGAAGGCCACGACGTCGACGTGCGGGTGCGGGCCGAGGGCACGGCCGGCCATCGGGCCGTTACCGTTGACGACATTGTGTACCCCCGGGGCAGGACCTGCCTCCAGGGCGATGCGGGCGAGCAGCAGTGCCGACAAGGGCGAGTTCTCCGAGGGTTTGAGGAAGACCGTGCAGCCGGCGGCCAGTGCCGGGGCGATCTTCCAGCCGGCGAGCGTGAGGGGGAAGTTCCAGGGCACGACCGCACCGACGACGCCAGCCGGTGATCATCGATCAACGCCGAGTCTCCAACCACAATCCCCACCAGTCCCCTGCGATGCCCTGACGGCCACAGCCGGTAGCGGTGGAGCGCTACCAGGTGCGTGCGGTGCGGTGCAGATCCTCGAAGCTTGCGTGGAGGTGGTGTCCGAGGGTGGCGTGCTGCGGGTCGGCCAGCCACCGGGCTGAGGCGAGCTGGTACGTGGCGACGGAGACGGTGGCGGTCAGCGTGGCCGCCGGTTCGGAGATTCCCCGCGTGCGCAGTGCGCCGGCGATCGCCTCACCGAGGGCTGCCAGTTTCGCCCATTCGCGTTCCCGCAGATCGGTATGTGCGTCGAGGATGTGCCTGCGGCGCTGTGCTGCGTCCCGGCGCTGGTCGAACCAGCTACTGCGGGCCGTGAATGCCACGGTGATCGCGTCGAGCGGGGACTGCTCCGCGGGTGCCGTGCCCACCGCTTCGCGGACCTCGGCGATGAACCGGTCCTGATCGGGGAAGAGCACCTCGCGCTTGTCGGCGAAGTGGTTGTAGAAGGTGCGCTCGGTCAGGCCAGCTCGCGTCGCGATCTCGGCGACTGTCGTGCGTTCGTAGCCGCGCTCGGTGAACAACTCGATCGCAGCTTCCTGCAGTCGTTCCTGCGTGCCAGCCGGCCATCGTCCCATGGCACACAGAGTAATGACTGCAGAGACTGCAATCAACGTGTACGGTGATTTCAGAACCTGTAATCACCGTGGCGCCGCAGGATGGCGGCCGCGGCGATGAAGACGACGTGAGTCCTATGGACCGGATCAGGCGAAGGAGCTCGTGATGAACACTGCCGGAACGCGGGTCGGAGTGTTTCTGGGAGGCACGTTCGCGCAGGAACCCGGCATGACCAACCTTGTGGACCGGGCGGTGGAGTTCGCGCACGAGGTGGCCGACGCCGGTGTGCACACCGTGTGGTTCGGGCAAGGGGCGGACTACGACGCGCCCCAGCTCGCGGCGCTGGTGGGCCGGGCGGAGCCCAGGGTCCACGTAGGCACCTCGGTGGTGCCGATGTATCCTCGCCATCCTCTGCTGCTCGCATCGGCGGCGAAGACGGCGCAGGCATCTACCGCAGGGCGTTTCCGGCTCGGTATCGGGCTCGGCGCACGCACTGTGCTCGAACCGCAGTTCGGCCTGCCGTATCCGCCGCAGATCCAGCACCTGCGCGAGTACCTCACCGCGCTGCGCCCGCTGCTGGACGGCGACGACACCGCCTTCGTAGGGGAGACGCTGGCGTCACGCCCGGCCGGCTCGACGGCCGTGGCCGGGGCTTCCCCAGCGGTCCCGGTTCTGGTGGCCGCGATGGGGCCGCGGGCCCTCGCGGTTGCGGGCGAGTTGGCCGAGGGGACGAATCCGTTCCTCGCCGGGCCTCGCACGCTCGCCGAACAGATCGTGCCGACCATCGCTGAAGCCGCCGCCGCGGCCGGGCGACCGGCCCCGCAGATCGTGGCCGGGGTGCCCGCGGTGGTCACCGACGATGCCGCAGCCGCCCGCGACCGCGCATCGGCCGCCCTCGGCTTCTACGACAGCATCCCGTCCTACCAGAAGGTCATCGCGGCCGAGGGATTGTCGAGCGCGGCGGACCTGCTGATCGCCGGCGACGAGGACACCGTCGCCGCCGGTTTGCGCCGCTATCTCGACGCCGGGGCCACCGAGGTCATGATCACCCACACCGACCTCTTCGATACCGAAGACCGCACGCGGACCTGGGCCATCGCCCAGCGTCTGTGAACCGGGACCGAACCGGCTGCACCGCCCCCGGCACGCGCAACGGCCCGGGAAACAACCTGGTCCCGGCGCGCACCAGGGAGCCCAGCCAGGACGCTGGGCCTCTCACCTTCACCAGGAGACGCGATGCCCAACGAGTTGAACCACATCATCGTCCACTGCCGTGACCGGCGTGAGTCCGCCGCGTTCCTGGCCGAGCTGATGGACGCCCCGGCCCCGTGCGACTGGGGCCTGTTCACCCAGGTGGACACATCGAACAACGTCGGCATCGACTTCGCCGACGCCCTGGTCCCGCCGGACCGCATCAACGAAAGCCACCTCGCCTTTCTCGTGACCGACGACGAGTTCGACTCGATCCTGGAGCGCCTGAAGGAGAAGTCGATCAGGTTCTGGGCGGACCCGCACAAGTCCAAGGAGGGCCAGATCAACCATCTGTTCGGCGGTCGCGGGGTCTACGCGCTCGACCCCGGCGGCACGGTTCTGACCGAGTTCATCACCACCCCCTACCCGTACTGCTGAGAACCGCCCCAGCGGCGCCCGCACAGGTCACGGCAGGGGCAGGCCGTGTCCGATCCAGTCGGTGAGTCCTGGTCAGGCAGATGCGGAACCCATCGAGGCCGTCCCGCCCGGCCCCTGCCGAGGACGTCGGCCGCCTGCTCGATGGCCGGACCTGGGATGAGTATCCCGACACCTGCGTCAAAGAGCCCCTGGGGGTGAGACCCCGGCCGGGGAGACATCGGCGGAGTCCGGCGCCCCCCGGTAGCGGTGTCGGATGAGGAGACCACGGCCGGCCGGGTCAGCAAGTCGCCCTGTCGGCGATGGCGCTCACGGGGACTGGCTGTGGCGTTACGGCAGATAGTGACTGGCCTGTGCTCCCAGGACGTTCAGCAGGGCCAGGGCCTCGGCGCCGGGGGATCCCGGCGGCGCGGTGAAGGGCACCAGGTACTGGTCGCGGTCCGTGAGGGTGAGGGTGTCGCAGTCGACAGTGACGTCGCCGACGGTCGGGGGGGGCGGCGCCGCAGTCGACCAGGGCGAAAAGCTGCACGGACGACTGAATGACGCCCTCAACAACGGCGCGGTTCCCCAGCGGCAGTTCGGTCCGGTCGAGACCACCAGCGACGAGGACATCGCCGAGCAGTTCGCCGTGAACTTCCGTTCGCACTGGACCGCCATGACCGCCGAGGCCGCACTCATGCGACAAAATGGCGGCGGGGCGGTGCGAGGATGCCTTCGCCCGGGTCGGCAGACGGCTCTCCGAGCCTGCGATCCGTGCACGGATGAACATCACCGCGTGGGACAGGGCCATCCAGCGGTGCCAGCGGCTGCTGGACACGGAAGCGACAACCGTGTTGCTCCACGGTGACCTGCATTCTGGGCAACGTGCTCGACGGCGGCGCGGAACGCGGCCTGGTGGCCATTGATCCGAAAGCCTGTGTCGGTGATCCGTGCTTCGACGCGGTGGACTACGTCGTAGCCGGCGCCGGGCTGGAGGGCGTCGAGACCCGCTGCGCGCGCGTGGCGACGGCGTGCGCGGGCTCGATGGCGACCGGCTCCGCGCCTGGAGCCAGGTGATCGCGCCGTTCGCGGCCATCGCCCACCTCGGTGACGGTGGTGAGGACCCGGTGATCGATGAACTGCTCGCACTGCCCCGGTGAGCACACCCGGTACGCCCGATCGCCTCGTGCCCCGCGCTCCGCTGGGGACGGAACGCCCTTCGCTCAACCTTCCCCTATGTTCTTCACGGGAGAGGGCCAGCTCTTCGTATGGTTCGCCCGCCCAGGGGCATCGGGTGCGGCTTTCAACCTTCTGCCGACGTGGCTGCCATCGATACGGCCGCCCGGCGGCCCACGACGACGCGGCTGGCGATGAGGAACTGCGAATGATCGCTCCGTGCGGAATCGACAGCGAGGTCGTCCGGCGCGATACCGCCTCGTCGATCGCGGGGGCAGTCGGCGAGCAGGACGCGGAGGTTGTCGAAGTTCTGCCTCGCCTGCTCGCGGACCCCCGGACAGACGGAGTACGTCCCGGACCAGTCGGCCACGCCCGGTGAGTGTGCTGCACGGGCCTGCTCTCCCGCCTCCGCCTCCCAGTCGTCGTACGAGAAGCGGGGGCACGGGCCCGGGAGCGGCCCTCCGACGCGCCACCGCACGTGCCGGGCGCCCGTGCGGCGCCACATCAGCTGGTGCCTGCCGCGCCCCGCTGTCACCTGTTCAGCTTCGGCTCGTGCGAGTCAGTAGCTGCGACTCGATGTGTCGAAGTGTGCTGATGACCGCCTCCGCCTCGGCGGCACCGGGCACGGCCTCGTCCAGGAGGCGACTCCAGGCATCCTCGAGGTGGCGCAGGTTTTCGCCTGCCCTCTGCGTTGGATACAGGCGTACGCGCCGGGCATCATCGGGATCGGCCTCACGGCGCACCATGCCCTTCTGCTCCAGCTTGCGCAGCGCCCGGCTGAAGTTGCTGGAGATCAGCCGAGTCGCCTCGGCCGCCTGGGTCGCCGTGGTGCCCGGCTGGTGATCGATGTAGCGCATGACGGCTGCCTCGAGTGGCGTCCACGACTCCGCTGTGTCTGCCTTGGCGGCGTGAAGGTGCCGGCTGATCGCCAGGATCAGGTCGGCGAGTTCGAACAGCCTGGCCTTCTGCTTCTCGTCCACACCGACAGTGTAATTTACCTGTCAGGCGATTACTATCTTTTGACAAGTAACTCATCTGCGCCTACCTTTGCCCTCAATCGCGTGAAATATCCGATCGGAGGATCGCTGTGTCCGTACCTTCACAGGAGTCTTCCGGCAGCAAGATCACACCCGCGTTGCTCACGATGCTCGCGGTACTGGCCAGCGTCGCCCCGTTCGGGATCGACATGTACCTCTCGGCGTTTCCACGCATGGCAGTGGACCTGCACACGAGTGCCACGACCATCGAACTGACCTTGACCACGTTCCTGCTGGGACTGGCCGCCGGGCAGTTGGTTTTCGGGCCCCTGTCCGACCGCTACGGCCGACGCGGACCGCTGCTGGCCGGTTCGGCCGTGTCTGTCACCGCGAGTGTCCTGGCAGCCCTCGCCCCGACGATTACCGTCCTCGTGACAGCGCGCCTGCTGCAAGGGGCCAGCGCATCGGCCGGGATGGTCATCGGCCGCGCGGTCATCGCAGACCTGGAGACCGGGCGTTCCGCGGCGCGTGCTTTCAGCCTGATGATGATCGTGAGCGGGGTGGCGCCGGTCGTGGCACCGTTGCTGGGCAGCGTGCTGGCCGGTGCCATCGGCTGGCGCGGTGTGCTCCTGGTGCTGGCCGCACTGGCTGTTGCCATGCTCGCCGGTTCCGCGGTGATCGTGCGCGAGAGCCTGCCGCCCGAGAGGCGAGGCACCGCCCAGCGGGGCGGGTTCCGGCTGCTGGGGCGCCGTGCCTACGGGTCCGCGACCGGGACGCTGGTGTTCTCCTTCGCGGTCCTGATGGCCTACATCTCGGCCTCCCCGTTCCTGTACCAGACGGTCATCGGCGTCGGCGCCGTCCCATACGGCCTGCTGTTCGCGCTCAACGCGCTCGGCCTCGTCGCCAGCAGCGCCCTGTCATCCCGGCTGCTGCACCGCGTCGAGCCGCGCCGCATCGTGACCATCGGCGTCACCTGGCTCCTCATTGCCTCGCTCGCGCTGCTCGCCCTGGCACTCACGCCCCTCGGCCCGGTCTGGCTGACGGTGCCCCTGTTCTTCGCCGTCGCCTCGCTGGGTTTCATACTCGGCCCGGCCATGGCTCTCGCCCTCGACGCCGTGCCCGACGCGGCCGGGACCGGATCGGCCGTGGTCGGCGCAGCCCAGTTCGGCCTGGCCGCCCTCATCACCCCGGTCATCAGCATCGCAGGCCCCCACACGGCCGTCCCCATGGCGATCGCGATCGGCGCGCTCGCCGTCCTCGCCGCCGCCTCCTACGCGCTCTTCCCCCCGAGCGCACCCGCCGTGCAGGACTTCCCGACAGCGGGTGAGACCCCACACTCCCGCACCCCCTCCACCAGCGCGCCAGAGTGCACGCTCACGGCACCGAAGGAACACTGACCATGAGCCTGATCGGCATCGAAGAACACTGGATGCTGCCGGAGCTGACCTCCGCCCTCAAGGCCGCCTCCCACCCGGACGAGAGCCTCTTGTTCAACGAGCGCGGGGATGCCGGCGAGCGTCTCGAAGACCTCGGCGCCGGCCGGATCGCCACCATGGACGCCCAGGGCATCGACCTGGCCGTCCTCGCCCTCACCCCGCCGGGAACCCAGGCCCTGCCCGCGCAGGAGGCCGTCGCGCTCAGCCGTCTGGCGAACGACACCGCCACCGAAGCGGTCCGCGCCCACCCCACGCGGTTCCGGGCGCTGTCGACCCTGCCGCTCTCGTCCCCGCAGCACGTCGCCGCCGAACTCGAACGCGCCGCAGCCCAGGGCCACGTGGGAACCATGGTCTACGGCCGGTCCGGCGACCGGTTCCTCGACGATCCCGCCTACGACGACTTCTTCGCCACCGCCGCCGGCCTCGGACAGCCGGTCTTCATCCACCCGCAGATCCCCTCCGACGCGCTGCGTGACGCCACCTACCGGGGCTTTGACCCCATGACCGACCTGGGTCTGGCCACTTTCGGCTGGGGATGGCACCTGGAAGCGGCGACCGCGGCACTGCGGCTCATCCTGCGCGGTACCTTCGACCGGCACCCCGACCTGCAGATCGTGCTGGGCCACTGGGGCGAGTTGCTTCCCTTCTGGCTCGACCGGGCCGACAGCCTCGCCCGCATCGCCGGACTCAAGCGGTCGATCTCGGGCTACGTCCGCACCAACGTCTTCCTCACGACGTCGGGAATGTTCAACCCCGCCCTGTTGCAACACGCTCTGACGGTGACGACCACTGACCGGCTGATCTTCTCCACCGACTACCCCTTCCAGCAGCCCACCCGAAATGAGATCGACACCTTCTTCGGCCACCTCGCCACCGACACCGACCGCCACAAGGTCAGCTCGGCCAACGCCGCCGCCCTCTTCGGCCTCACTCTGCCACGTCCTGACCGACAGCCGGGACGGGGCCACTCCCGCAACCCCGACCACACAGAAACACGTACCAGCGACAAGGAGAGGATGCGCCATGTCGCAGCCCACCACTGACACCCGAACCGCCTTGGTCATCGGAGCGTCCCGAGGACTCGGATGCGCCATGGCGGCGGAACTCGCCGACCGAGGATGGTCGGTCATCGGCACCGTCCGGGGCAGCGCCCGCACCCCGCTGCACGACCTCGCCGACCGCCACGGCGAACGCATACGCATCGAACACCTCGACATCACCCAGCCCGAAGAACTCGCGCCCCTGCACGAACGACTGGCCGGACAGCAACTCGACATCCTGTTCGTCAACGCAGGCACCACCAACAACGAGCAGACCCCCATCGGAGCCGTCCCCACCCAGGACTTCGTCGATGTCATGGTGACCAACGCGCTCAGCCCCCTGCGCGTCATCGAAGCGCTCGATGACCTGGTCGCTCCCACCGGCCTGATCGGCGTCATGTCCTCCGGACAAGGCAGCATCACCAACAACACCAACGGACTGCGCGAGGTCTACCGCGGCAGCAAAGCAGCCTTGAACATGTTCATGCGCAGCTACGCCACCCGCCAGACCGACACCGACCGCTCCCTGCTGCTCATGGCCCCCGGCTGGATCCGCACCGCCCTCGGCGGCGACGACGCCCCGTACACGGTGGAAGAGAGCACCCCGCTCCTCGTCGACGTCCTGCTCTCCCACCTTGGCAGCAAAGGTCTGGCATTCCTGGACCGCAATGGTCAGCCCGTCCCCTGGTAAGGGAAAATCGGCCACGTCTCGGCTGGCCGAACCCAGGTGCGCAACTGCCCACTGGACGGCTTGGCACCCCCACCGGCACCGGCACCGGCACCCCCACCGGTGCCGGTGCTGGAGCCGGTCGGCCGTCGCCGGGAGCGTCCTGCGCAGTCCTCCGACCTCCACTCGGCGCTCCACTCCCCCTCCATCGCCTGCCGGGTCGGGCAGTTCACGAGACTCGCCGACCTGTACCAGTCCCCACTGGACTGGGATCACCCGGCAGGCCCCTCGCCCTGGCCCCGTGAGCAGCGGGAATCGTTCCGAGGTGAGGTCGACGCAGCACTGGAGGCGTTGCGTCGCGAGCTGGGCGACGGCTGGACGGTTGAGGACCGCCGGAGCTACGTCATGCCCGGGGCCGACAAGTGTGCTTAGCTGGCCAACTGTGGCACCCGGTCACGGATGGCGGGCGGCGTAGCGGGGCGGCAGGGCGACGGTCAGGTGCCGGAGGCGGTCCTGGTCCGTCGATCCGATCGGTGCGGTGCAGCCGCCGGGCACGGGTGTCGATGACGATGCCACCGGTCAGGTCGGCCATCGTCGCGAGGTAGGCGTCGCGCAGCCGGTTGTACCAGGCATCCAGGTAGCGGCTGGCCTCGTAGCGGACGTACGCCTCGACCGGCGCGACGTCGTAGCCCAGTTCCACCGCGTACGCCACCGTGGGCGTGGCGTATCAGGCCGGGCCGTTGGGGCGCGGCGCAAAGGTGAGCGCCGCAGCGCACCTCGTGGGGCACCGGCGGTTCACCGCGACCACGCAATTCCTCACACCTCTTCAACGCGTCACAACCCCTCTTGCACCGGGCGAACACTGACTTCACCGTTGCCGACAAGGGATCAACTATCCCCGCCCTCAGGCGCGACGAGAATCCCAGCCGCGATGCGGGCCTCCCCTCACCCTGCACGAGGAGCAACGTCGTGAGGATCAAGCACACCCACCGCAGACACAGCCCGGTCAGCCGCGCCAGCCGCCCGGCCGGACGGCTTCGGACGTCGGCCTTCATATCCGGGCTCGTCGCCGCGATCGCGCTGACCGCCCCCGTAACCGCCGCCGGGGACCAGGGCCGGCCCTTCAGCGCCGCAGACCTCAAAGCGGCCAGCGACGCGGTCCTCGCCGCGGACGTCGGCGGCACGGCGTGGACCGTCGACACGAAGACCGAATCCGTCGTCGTCCAGGCCGACAGCACCGTCTCGAACACCCAGCTCACCAAGATCAAGAAGCGGGCGGGGCGGAACGCCGGTGCGCTGCGCTTCGAGCGCACACGGGGCAAGCTCACCAGACTGCTCTCCGGCGGAGATCCGATCTACGCATCCGCGGGCTGGCGCTGCTCAGACGGCTTCAACGTGCACGTCGGCACCTCGCACTACATCCTGACCGCCGGGCACTGCACCGAGGGCTATCCGACCTGGCGCACCGGCCTTGGCCTGCCCATCGGCCCGACGGCCTACTCCAGCTTCCCGGTCAACGACTACGGCTACGTCTCCTACACGAACGCGTTGTTGCCGCACCCCAGCAACGTGAACCTGTACAACGGCACCTACCGCGCCATCACCGGTGCGGCCAATGCCAGCGTCGGCATGCTCGTCGAGCGCAGCGGCAGCACCACGGGCCTGCACAGCGGCACCGTCACCGGACTCAACTACACCGTCAACTACGGCAACGGTGACATCGTCTACCAGATGATCCGGACCAATGTATGCGCCGAGCCCGGCGACAGCGGCGGTCCGCTCTTCTCGGGCAACACGGCCATCGGCCTCACCTCCGGCGGCTCCGGCGACTGCGACTTCGGCGGTGTCACCTACTTCCAGCCAGTCATCGAGGCCCTCAACAACTACGGAGTAAGCCTCCCGTGAACAGGCTCACCCACACCGCATGCGGTGTGGGCTCCCGCCGAGACCGAGATCGGGCCGTTCGCGACCAACCCCGAGTACCTGCGTTCGCGGAGGTTCTGGTGATCTCGATGAGTCGGGGCTTTTTACGGGGGTGCATCTGGAGAACGGGGCAGCGGATGCAGACGTGTTCATGCGTGCAGGGAGTTCCGCAGGGGCGTCCGCAGGGTGCCGAGCGAAACCTTGCGGAGTTCGAAGTGCTGCTGGCAGTCGCGCCATTCGGTGGGCCCAGACGGGGTTTCGGGGCTTGACTTGATCACGTCGGTGAGACGGAATATCGGCGGCACGGGCCTTGTTGCTCGCCATTATTGATCAACAAGGAGGAGGCCCCGTGCCTGCGGTCCTTCGGCCCCGCGCGCTACGTTCCGGCGACCTCGTGGTCGTTACCGCGCCCTCGGGCCAGCTCGAGCCGGGTGAGGAACCCCTGCTCGCTCGCGGTGTGGCGATACTCGAGCGGATGGGTTTCCGCGTGCGGGTCAGCCCGATGGTCAACCCAGCGCGGAAGCGCTGGTGGGCGTCGGGCACTCCGGCGGAGTGGCGAGGGTTGCGCGGGCGACGGACTGGACGAAGTCCAGAACGAGAGTGAGAGCCGCGTCCATCTCCACGTCGTCGAGCCAGCAGTGGTGGGCCGTCAATGAACCACTCCTGGCGAAGGTTTTCGATCCCGACCGGTCCCCCCTGGCTGTCCGCGTCGGAAGCGCCGCGGGCGCAGCCCATCAGGGCATGTACAACCCTGACCATGCCTTCAGCTTCGGGCTGCAACGCATCCTGGACGGTCTCGCCCATCTCATGAGTCACCCTCGATGACAACCACGCGCCTTCCGGCTACGTGACGCTCGGTGGTTCTCTTCGGCTGGAGATCACCGCCACTTGATGGAGGACGCCTTGTGACCACACCACACACGTTCCCCGCCCCGCGTGCGTGCAGCGACCCATATGCTGGGGCGGCGCCGATCTACCGTCGGGCATGGTGTGCTTCCAGGGCGCAACGGCAGCCACGCGCGGGGGCCTTGGGATGTGCGGCAGGTGTCGTGTTCGTCAGCGCAGAGCCAGTCAGCGCAGAGCCGTGGCGTTGGCGGGTGAGCCCACACCGCCGGTGAGGTTGAGGGGCTTGACGGTCAGGAGGCTGGTCCAGCGGCCGGTGGCCCGGCAGTCGGCCGTCAGAGCGGTTAGGTTCCACAGCTCGCCCATGGGCAGGCCGAGTTTGGCGATGAGTTCCTGGTGCATCATGCCGCTGTCCTCGGGGGCGCTCTCGTGGAAGTCGCTGTCCGGGACCACGGGGAGGACTTCGACGGCGAACGTGTCCGTGGCCAGCAGCGCGATGCGGTGGTCCCAGCACCAGGCGGCGAAGTCCCGGGACTGGGCGAACCCGGTGGCGCGTCGCTCGCCGCGGACTGCGGCCCGTGCGTCGGGATCGGCCGTGAGGTACCAGTGAGCCCAGCCGGTGTGGACGAGAACCAGGTCGCCCGGTTCGACACGGCACCCCTGTGCGTCGAGTGCCGTATCGAGCAGGTCGGGGCCGAGGGCGGGGCCGGTCGTGTGGTCGAGCGGGGTACCACGGCTGCGGAGCAGGCCGTCGATGTCTATGAGCAGTGCCCGGCCGACCAGCGGTGTCTCGGCCCATAGCTGCACGCCCAGGCGGGGGCTTCGGGGGGCGATCTCGTGATCGGGCACGGCGTTGTAGAAGCCGTGCCCGGAGGCACGGCGGTGGCGTAGACCATCGACCTGGGTGCTGGCCTGGAGGAAGAACCCCTCCAGGACGTCGTCGCGGGCTTGGTCGTGTGTGGCGGTGATGCGGTGGTAGGGGATGCCGCGGGCCCGGGACATGGGCGGGTCGAAGGCATCGAGGGCGTAGTCGAGGTTGAAGGCCCGGCCGTCGCGGACCTCGTGTGCCGCCTGCCGGATCTGCTCGGGGCCCGCGAAGTTGGCCATACCGCGTTCGGGCTGGTCGGGGAAGAGGTGCCAGCTGGAGCCGGGCGGGGCGTCGGTGCGTCGCAGTAGCTGGTGGTAGGTGAGGGTGGGGTGGGACAAGGTGGCGGCGCTTTCTGGTTCAGGGGCAGCGGGCGGCGATGGCATCGGCCGCCCGGCGTACCTCGGTGATGACGCGCGGGTGGTCGGCGGTGGGCAGGTCGCTGCTGGGGCCGGCGACGCTGAGTGCCCCGAGGGTCTGCTCGCCGCGGTGGATAGCGGCGCTGATGGCGGTGACGTCCAGGACGCGTTCGCTCAGGGAGACGGCGTGGCCGTCGTCCTTGGCGCGCTGGAGCTCGCCGCGCAGGTCTTCGGCGCTGACGCGTTCGCCGGAGATCCGAGTGAAGGGGGTGACGCTGTCGATGTACGCGTCGCGTTCTTCCTCGGGCAGCCAGGCGGCCAGGGATTTCCCGGCGCCCAGGTGCAGGGGGAGCTTTTCGCCGATCGGCAGTTGGTATCGGAGGGGATTGAGGCCCTCGACGCGGGCGATCAGCACACGGGCGAGGCCGACACGTACGTACAGGGTGGACGTCATGCCGGTGGTTGCGGCCAGTTCCTGCAGCACCGGCAGGGCGACCTGGCTGAGCCGGTTGTTGACCAGGAAGGCGTGGGCGGTGGCCACGGCGGCCGGGCCCGCGACGTAGCCGGTCTCCTCCTTGACGGCGTAGCCGCGGTCGATGAGGACGTTCAGGATGCGTTGAGCGGTGGCCACGTGGAGGCCGGAGCGGCGGGCGACCTCGCTGAGGCGCAGGGGGTGGCGAGTGTCCTCCAGTACGGACAGCACGTCGAAGGCCCGGTCGACTGAGCGCATCGGAGAGGCGGCGGGGGTAGCGACCATGGCTCGGCTCCTGGGTGGTCTGCTCGGCTGCGGAATTTCCTGATAAGAGTTATCAGCATGCGAGCAGAGGCGTGGTTCGCGCAAGATCCACCCAGAACGGTACGGCTTACTCCGGCTGTGACGCGGTCGTGGCGGGCTGCTGTGTCTCGGGAGTGGCCGCCGTGGCCGGTTCCGGGTCGCCGGGCCGAGCGTACGTCAGAATGTAGGCGAGCAGACCGGTGATACCGGCGGCGATGAAGGTCGGGGGCCCGGCGGTGGTCGCGACATCGCTGACCCAGGCGGCGTCGCCGAGAACCAGTCCCAGCGCCTGGCCCACGACGATGCACAGGCCACCGGCCAGGAAGACGAGCACGCCGAGGCGAAAGAGGATTTTGATCACGTGGATGGGCATGGCACGACCTCGTGTGAAGGGCGGATCAGACGGGCAGCACGCCGGTGGCCACCGCGGCGCCGATCAGCAGGATCGGCAGGCAGTAGTAGCCGACGAGGGGGACGAAGGTGCGGGCCGGATTGACTCCCGCGATACCGCTGGCCACGTAGATCGGGGCTCCGGAAGGCGGCGAGGCACCCTCAGTGGACGCGAAGATCAGGACGGCGACACAGGCGGTGGCGGCCGGCACTCCGGCCTCGGTCAGGGATGAGACGGCGACCGGACCGATGGCGGCCATGGTGGCGCTGGCGGTGAGCGGGATGGCCACGGCGACCACGATCACACCCACGAGCAGGGCCATGACCCACTTCGGCGCCTGCACCTGCCCGAGCACATCGGTCAGCTGTTGCGGCAGGCCCAGCTCACCGAGGACGTTCGAGGCCGAGAACGCCGCCACGATCGTGACGCCGATGACCCCGAACTGCGGCGCGGCCCCTTCCAGCAACCGCCACCATGCGCGGCTGGAGCGGGGCAGCTTGTGGCGGCCCAGGAACAGCACGATCGCGATGAGCAGGACCGGTATCCAGGTGATCAGGCTGATCGCGTCCGACATGTTGGCCCCGACGTACGCCCCCAGTTCGCCGCCGGTCGGTCCGCGGGTCAGCAACAAGGGCACGACCATCCCGGCGAACAGGAACAGGCTGGTCCACCCCGCGCCCAGGCTGACCCGGAGCGGCAGCAGGTCGGCGCGCTCCATGGGCTGGATCTTGTGGCGGCGGATCATCCAGAACGCCGCCAGCAGGCGGTAGCCCAGGCACCACAGCCCACCCAGGAACAGCGGCAGCACGATGTCGTCCTTGGAGACCAGCGCCGCCACGCCGGCGGAGCCCATCAGGATGAACATGGTGGAGCTGAAGGGGAAGGTGACGCCCATACCGGCGCCACCGGCAGCGACGGTGGCGGCGAGTTCACCGCTGACCTTGGAGCGCTTCATCCACGGGATGGTCACCGATCCGACGGCGGCGGTGACGGCCGCCCCCACGTGGGCGATGGCGCCGAAGACGCCCGCGGCGACGGTCGAGGTGTACACCGGTCCGCCACGCAGCCGTCCGAGCAGGGAGTTGAGGATGTTCAGCAACTGATCCAGGACCGGCGTACGGCTCAGCAGGTAGCTCATGAACACGAACGCCAGGGCGGCGAACGTGACCTCCTCCTGCATCGCTTCGGCGAACCCGTCCCACATGACGTGGCCGATGTCGCCGCCCGCGAACAGGCCGGTCGCCACGAAGCCGACGAGGAGGGCTTCGCCGATGTTCCTCTTGAACACGGCGTTCCAGACGATGATGGCCGCCATGTAGCAGACCAGGGCCCATATCGCGATCATGCCGCGCCTCCCGCGGGTGTGTCCGTTGCCCGTGCGGCCCGGATGCTGCTGCGGCGACGCGCCTCGTCGGCCTCGATCTCACGCGCCGCGACCAGTGTCGACTCTGCCTCCTCGGCGGGTAGCACGGCGACTCCGTCGCCGTCCGCGACGACCAGGTCACCCGGCCTGCACACCGCGCCCCCGACGGCGACGGCGACGTTCACCCTGCCAGGGCCGTCCTTGTAGGGACCGGCGGGCGTGACCGCACGCGCCCAGACCGGGAAGCCGATCTCTTCGAGGACCTCTACATCGCGGGCAGCGCCGTCGAGCACCATACCGACCACCCCGCGGGCCTGGGCGCGCTCGGCGATCAGCTCGCCGATCAGAGCGCGGGAGGTGTCGCCCTGTCCGTTGACCACCATCAGGTCACCGGGGGCGGCAATCCGCAGCGCTTCGTGGATGGCCCGGTTGTCCCCGGCCCGCGTCAACACCGTCAGCGCGCGGCCCACCGCGCGGGCGCCGGACCACAGCGGGCTGATTCCGGAGTCGAGCAGACCCAGCCGGTCGCGCGCGTCGCCGATATTGGCAGTCGGCAGCCCCTCATAGGCGGCCAGCAACTCCGCGGTCACCAGCGGTACGGCGTGCAGTCCGCCCGGACGGGCGGTAAGGGCGTGGAGCCTGCTTATGCCGCGGGCCAACGCCGCGTCCAGGCCGAGATCCGCCATCAGGTCGGCTGCGGCGTCCACCTCTACGGCCCGCCTCAACCCGTGCTTAAACGTTCCTGCATACAGTCGTTCCAGGGTGTCCTCGCCGTCGGTGAGCTCCTGCGCGATCTGCCGACGCACCCATTGATCGTCTCCGGCGGCACGGCCGGCTTCCACCGTCTGCACGATGACCGCGCCCAGCCCTTTCATGAACAGGCTGCGCAGCAGCTTGCGGGCCGACGCCGCCCCGGGCTCCCCGCCCAGGTCCTCCACAGGCGCACCCAGCGCCCTGAAGTGTTCCGCCACTGCGGAGGCTCCCCGGCCGCTGGCCATCAGCGGCGTGCGGTGGCGGTACTTGGGCACCGGACCGATCACGGACACATCCGAGAAGACCGCCCGCCCGCCTTCGGTAACGACGTCGTCGATCGTTCGCTTGAGGCCAGGTGCTCCGGCGTTCATATCCGCGTAGACGGCACCGGCCCGTAGATGTGGTGCCGCCTCCGCCGCCACCGCTGCGGCCGCTTTGGCCCCGGTCAGCCCCAGCACGAGATCGGCCTCACCGACGGCTTCCGCCACGCTGCCCGCGCGGCGGACACCGGACGGCGTCGGCACGTCCCCGGGGTCATACCCCACCACGGACCAGCCGTTTTCTGAGAAGCCTGTGGCGTACAGCGCCCCGGCCTCGCCCAGTCCCAGGATTCCTACACGCATCGACATCCTTATCCTTATCGCACAGTGATAAGTTTTCTCACCAGTGGTGGAAGGATGTTGCCTACGCGTGAACTCCGCGTCAAGGGGCGGAAGGAATCCATGGGGCAGCAGGCATGCACGACCGCTCCGGCGGCCCCGCCACTCGCTCCACCGCACGCCCGCCGCCGTGGAGGAAGGAATCAGTGATGCGGACCGGACGCTGATGGTGGCCGAAGACCTCTCTGCCGCGGCCGAAGCGGCTGCGGCGCAGGGCGTGCGACACGGGCCGCACCCCTACGTCGGCTCAAGCACCTGGACCGCGGAGAACATCTGGGGGGCCGACAGCCTGTTCATCGGGGCCCAGGCGAAGATCAACGTCGTGACGTGACCGGGGTCCACACACCCGTCCACTGCTCGGCGCCCCACGCCTCGTACCGTTGCACCTCGCTGAATCCCAGTTTCGCCGCGAGGTGCATCGAGCGGTCGTTGGCGGTCCGGTGCAGAGCGCCACCGGCTCGCCGGGAAGCGCGTCGGCGAATCAGCCGAGCGCCGCCGCGCACGCCTCGGCGGCGTACCCGTGTCCCCATGCCTCCGGCAGGAGCAGGTAGCCGAGTTCGGCCTCCCCGGCATCCGGACGGACATGACTCCGACGCTCAGCGTCGCGCCGGTTGAGTTCGATGGTGCCGATCATCTCTCCGTCGAGCTCGATCAGGAAAAGGCCGGGGCGCCTCTTGGGCGTTTCAGGCAGCGCGCTCGCACTCATCCATCGGTCGAGGGCCGCCTAGGTAGGTGCCCACCTCGGGCGAGGTGAACAGCTCGATGAACGCCGCACGGTCCTGTGCCTCGGACTCGCGGAGCACGAGCCGCTCGGTCCTGATCGGGGCAGGTGGCCAGGCGACGGGCCCAAGTCCAGTCATGGCGGGCAACTATCGCACGCCGAGATCAGTCTCAGCGGCACGCGAGAGACCCGGAGCTGGTCGGCGATCTGCTGCCACGCCTCGCCGTTGCGCCGGGCATGGGTCACGGCCGCGGGATCTTCCACCCGGAGGTCACGCAGCGCGTTCAGAGCGGTTAGAGGGCGCTGTGGGATCAGGGCGAAGATCTGGCTCGGCAGGTCGTCCACCGCGTCGCGGATGTGCACCGGCCACTGCCACGCTACCCCGCGCCGCGCTGCGACAGCCGCCGTGTGATCCGGTCGAACAGCTCCGTCAGCGGCTCGCCGATGTCCCGCCCGAACTCGGTCAGCCCGTAGGTGACCTGAGGCGGCGTCGTGGGCTCGACCTCCCGCCAGACCAGGTCGTCCTGGACCAGCGCGCGCAGGGTCTGGGCGAGCATCTTCTCGCTGATGCCCTGGATGCTCTCGCGCAGCTCGTAGAACCTGAGGTCATTGCTCCGCAAGGAGATCAGCACCCAGATGCCCCACCTGCTGGTCACGTGGTCGACCATGTCGCGCGCGGGGCAGTCGGTGTGAAACACGTCATACCGCTCCCCCGCCTCGGCCCGTCTGTGCTGCACGCCTCCCGCCATGCCAGGAGCTTACCTCAAGGTATGTCCTTACCAAGAGTTAGCCCGGGCTCCTAGCGTGAAGGCCACAGAGGACATCCGACAAGGAGCTGATCATGATCGTGGTAACCGGGGCCACCGGGAACATCGGCCGGCCGTTGACACAGGCGCTGGCCGAGGCGGGCCAGCAGGTGACGGCGGTGTCACGGCACACGGCGGCGGTGCCGAACGGCGTCCGCCACGTGGCGGCCGACCTGGCCGAGCCGGCCAGCCTCAAGCCCGCGCTGGCCGGGGCGAAGGCGGTGTTCCTGCTGCTGTCCGGCAACCTGCACGCCACTGGAGCCAGCCCTGCCGACATCATCGGCGAAGCCGCGGTCAGCGGGGTCCGCCGGATCGTCCTGCTCTCCACGCTGGGCGTGGTGACCAGGCCCTTCGGTCCGACGCGGATCGCGATGCGCGCGCTGGAGGACACCCTGCGGGAGTCCGGCCTGGAGTGGGCCATCCTGCGGCCAGGCGGCTTCGCCTCCAACGCCCTGTGGTGGGCCGAGTCCGTCCGCGCACAACGGGTCGTCGCCGCGCCCTTCGGCGACGTCGGGGTGCCGATCATCGATCCGGCGGACATCGCCGCGGTCGCGGCGGCCTGTCTGCTGGAAGACCGGCACACCGGCGGCGTGTACGAGTTGACCGGCCCGGAGGTGATCACTCCGCGCCAGCAGGCGGAGGCCATCGCCACCGCGCTGGGCTCACCCGTGAGGTTCCACGAGCTCACCCGCGACGAGGCCAAGGCCGCCATGACCCAGAGCATGCCGGCGGAGCTCGCCGACGACACTCTGGACATCCTCGGTTCCCCGAGCCCGGCCGAGCTGCGCGTCAGCCCGGACATCCAGCGGGTCCTCGGCCGCGCCCCGCGCCCCTTCGCCGACTGGGCCGCCCGCAATGTCGCCGCGTTCCGCTGAGACCGGTCAGCGCCGCCGGAACTGTCGGGGTATGCCGCGCGAGGTCGGCAGCAGAACATGCCACGCCCGAACGGCCGGGGTGGCGCCGCGATCTGCACAGCGGGGGTGCGCGACCACTGGTGGCTGCCGAGCAGGTCCGCTCCCCATGCGGTGAGCGTCACGCCGCGCGGGCTGCGACGGAACGGGTGACGGCCGCGAACCGGGCCGGCAGCAGCTCCGGCAGGATGCGTCGCACCGGCGTGTCGAGGTCGACCCGGCCCTCGGCCACCAGTTGCAGCACCACCATGGCGACGAAAGCCTTGGTGATGCTGCCGATCCCAACCTCGTCCTGCGGCGTCACCGGCCGCTGCGTCCATATGTCGGCCACGCCCGAGGTGCCGCGCCAGTATCCGGCCGTGCCGCCGACTCGCAGTTGGGCCGCGGTTGACGGTGGGTGCTCAAGGTCGTCGATCGTTGCCTGTAGGGCGGTGGAAGCGGCGTGGCCGAGGTGGCGGCGTGACGGGCGGGCAGCGCCACGGTGGCGGCCAGCGCGGCCGTCCCCGCCAGGGCGGCGCCCGCGAGGGCCCTTCGTGACATGCGCGTTGAGGTCATGCTCCGTACGCTGCGCGATGATCAAAACATTCGCCGACGCCCTGCCAGCAGGAACCTGCCCGAGCATCAGTTCGTCCCGGAGTGATTTCCGATCAACTCCCCCGGCCGGTCCCGCGTGCGGATCACCTCCTCGGTACCCAGCACATTCGGAAGACGCCGCAGACCGGGGCCGCCGGGTGAACATCCGGGTGTCGCGGCGGGCTGGGTGTCACGGCGGGCGCAGCACGCCTCCGCCCGACCTCGCCGATGTCCTCCATCGAGGCGGGCGGGCCGATCATGGCGTAAATGTCCCTGGACCAGCGGCTGAACGCCTCTATAGGGTCACCGTCGCTTCTGGGCTCATGGGCTTCCCCACGGCACCCGCCGCGCCGACCGCGTGCTACTCGCCGGCTCTCGATCACCGAGGGCGGTCGGCCCATCTCCGTGACCACAGCAACGACCTGACACAACGACGAAAGGCAAGCGTCATGCGCAAGCGCTCCCTCGCTCTCGCGGTCTTATCCGCCGCCTTCGCAGGCATCGCCGCCACCGCGCCGAGCGCGTCGGCGACCGGCAACAGTGCCTGCCCAGACGGCAACTTCTGCCTGTGCCCCACCTTTGCGTCCTACCCCACACCCGTCGAAACCCCGGTCCTGGTGACCAGTGGTGACTGGTCCGGAAACGTCGATGGGCTCGTGTTCCAGAACACCGGGTCCCGCGCCGTCGACGTGGAATACACCACTTACCTGAACAACGGGACCGTCCCGGTGGACGGCACGGTGTGCGTCACGAGGGATAAGGTCAGTAGGCAGTTCTTCTACAACCCGACGACCGTGCACAAGGTCACGTGGCGCGCCGACAACACGTGCTGAGATGGGAGGGTGGTGGGTCGTGCGGGTGGTGGGGATCAGTGGGCCTTGTCAGCCGGCCCGCGGGGTGAGGGTGGTGCGGTCGAACGGGCCGCCGTGCGCGGCGGCGTACGCGATGGCGTCGTTGACGGCATCGAGGTCGAACGACCGGACCCGTTCGGGGGCGAGATCCAGAGCGCCCGAGGCGAGGAGCCGGATGATCCCGACGTTGGCTGTGCGCGGGTACATCCACTGCCCACGCACGGTGATCGAGTTGCGCATGATCCATGGGTACGGGAGTGCGAGGTCGTCGCCACCGAGCATGCCGACGCCGCCCATGAGGACGACGCGGCCGTACTCGCGCACGGTCATGGCCGCCGTGCGCGACGCCGAGCTGGGTGCGTTCGGCGGGAGCAGGTCGATCACCATGTCGATCGGGCCGTCGGCCGCCGCGGACATCGCCGCGCGGTCGGTGTCCTCGTCTTCGGTCAGCGGAACTGGGCGCAGACGCGGACCGAACCGGTCGGCGAGGAGGTCGAGCGCGGCCTGGTTGCGGCCCGGGGCGACCACGCGGCCCGCTCCCATCGCGAGCGCGACCGCGACCGCGCTGCTGCCGAGGTTGCCGGTGGCCCCGCTGACGAGCAGCGTCTCGCTGGCTGCGAGCCCACCGGCCAGCAGCCCGCCGTAGGAGATGGCGTGCACGCTGAGTGCGGCCCAGCGGGCCGGATCGTCCTCTGCCACGGTGGGCAGCGGGAAGACGTTCTCCGTCGGGACCCGCATGAGCTCGGCGAACGAACCGTCGTGCAGGTACTGGGCGAGCCGCGCGCCGCCCTCGCCGCGCGAACTCCAACCCTGGAGCGTGATGTCGGGCGTCAGGGCGTCGTCCCGCGAGCGCACCGTCGAGTCGCACCACACCAGGTCGCCGACGCGCAGCCGGGTGGCGTCCGGGCCGACGTGGAGGATCCGCCCCACGCCGCCGATACCGGGGACGACGGGAGGAACGAGGGGGTAGTTCCGCTTGCCGTCGAAGACCTCGGCCGCGTAGGGCGCCACGCAGGTGGCGAGGACCTCGACCACCACCTCACCGCCCCTGGCCTCGGGGTCGGGCACCTCCCGCACCGCGAGCGGGGTGCCGAACTCCGTCAGAACTGCTGCTCGCACGTGATGACCTCCGTGTTCGTCCGTGCTCGTGGCATCGACACTAGGAGCTGGGTGGGCATGCGGGAAGCGATGATCTGGCATCTGTGGTATGCGTAGTTCGCATGGACATCTCCAGCGCGGGGCTGCGGGTCCTGCGGCAGATCGCTGAGTCGGGCAGCTTCACCGCGGCAGCGGCCCGACTCGGCTACACGCAGTCGGCCGTCTCACGCCAGGCCGCCGCCCTCGAACGCAGCGTGGGCACCACCCTGTTCGAGCGCCGCACGGACGGGGTCCGGCTCACCGCCTCCGGCTTGACCCTGCTGCGGCACGCCCACACGGTCCTGGCCTCGCTCGCAGCGGCCGAGCGCGAGCTCACCGGCACCGTCCCGCGGACCGAACTGGTACGGCTCGGGGTGCTCCTGAGCGCGGGCGCGGCGATCCTGCCCGCCGCGCTCGCACACCTCACGGCGGCCGGCCCGCAGATCACGGTCACCACCAGCGAGGGCACCACGCCCACCCTGGTCCGGGCGCTGCGCGCGGGCTCGCTCGACCTCGCCGTGCTGACGTCCCGCCCACCCCACCGGCCCTTCGACAGCGACTCGCCGCGCCTGCACGTCGAGACCGTCGCGGACACCGAACTGGTCGTGGCGGTGCCGTCGACCGGAGAGTTCGCCGGACGCACCACGGTGCACGTCGACGAACTGGTCGACGCCGCGTGGATCGCCACCCCGTCATCGAGCTCCGAGCCGCTGCTCGGCGTCTGGCCCGGCCTGCCCGGACGGCCGCGCATCGTCCACTCCGCGCGCGACTGGCTGACGAAACTCCATCTGGTCGCCGGCGGCTTCGGTGTGACGACGGTGCCGTCCCGGCTCTCACCGGTGCTGCCGCCCGGGGTGAGCCTGCTGCGCGTCGACGGCGCACCCCCCGAGATCCGCCGGGTGCTCGTGGCGCGCCTCCCCGGCCACCCCGGCCCGGCGATCACGGCCGTCACCCGAGCGATCACTTCGGCCGCCTGAACCGCCGCCACCGGCAGCCAGTCGGACTACAAGCGCCGCAGCAGCCGGTGCATCGCCTCCGCGGACTCGGTCATGGCGGCCGGCGAGCAGGATTCGTCGGTGACATGGGCCTGATCCGGGTCGCCCGGCCCGTACACCACCACCGCAGGATCGCCGAGCCGGCCGGTCAGCGCCGAGGCGTCGGTGAAGTAGGCCGCTTATTCGACCGGGCGGGCCGAGGAGCCGGGGGCCAGGATCTCCCGCGCGGCGGCGGCAGCCGACGGGTCGGTGGTGACGCCGGGCAGGTCCAGCAGCGGTTCGAGGCCGATGCCGTCGCCGCACAGCCGGGCGATCTCCGCGATCGCCTCATCCCGTCCGAAGCCGGGAAGGGTGCGCACGTCCAGCCGCATCTCAGCGCGGTCCGGCACCAGGTTGGGCTGCTCACCCGCGTGGAACGTGCCGATGTTGACCGTGGCCGGGCCGTGGGTCGGGCTCACCGGCCAGTCACGGTGCCCGTGGATCCTGCTCGCTGCGGCGGCGAGCGCGGTGATCGCGTTGCGGTCCAGTTCCGGGCGGGAACCGTGCGCGGAGACCCCACGGGCCGTCACGGCGAGCCACAGCACGCCCTTGTGGCCGCGAACGGTCCGGTTGCCGGTCGGCTCGGCCACGATGAGCAGGTCGGTGGGAACGCCGACCAGGAGTTCCGGGACGGGGTACGGGCCCTCGCGGCGGAGGTCGACGCCCTGCCGGACGACATCCCCCAGGAGCGGCTGACCCGCTGGTTCACCGGCATGCTGGAGGCGGAAATCGCCTTCCATGACGTGGTATTCGGATGACCGGGCTCGGCGGGGGCCAACCCCAGACCGGGCTGCTGAGCCGGGCGGCGCGTACCCATCGCTCGGTGCGGGAGGGGGCGGGACGGAGCCCACTCGTGGGCTCCGTCAGCCAAGCCCCTCATCGGAGGCGTACCGGATACATCCATGCTGATACCGCGCCACGCGCGATCTAGCCGTCCAGCCGCTGACGGCGCAGCAGGAACCACGCCGCTACCGCGGTCGCCAGAAGCACGCCCGCACCGACACCGGCCGCGATCCGCAGGCCGCCGACGAACGCGTCCCGCGCCGTGGCCAGCAAGGCCGTGCCCGTCTCGGACGGCAGCGCGGCGGCCGCCTCGACGGCGCCGCCGATCGAGTCGTCCGCCCTCTCCGCCGCCGGGCCCGGCACCCCCACCGGCGGGGTGAAGCCGCGGTAGGCACCGGTCACGATGGAGCCGAGCACGGCGATGCCGAGCGCCGCGCCCAGTTCGTACGCGGTCTCCGATACCGCGGACGCCGCTCCCGCCTGGTTCTTCGGCACGGTGGAGAGGATCACGTCAGCGGTGACGGTGAACGCGAGGCCCGCGCCGACACCGACCACCAGCAGCACCGCTCCGAGGAGCGGGTAACCGGTATCGGTGCGCAGCCAGAGGAGAGCCGCGAGGGCGAGCCCGATCGCCGTCAGACCACCTGAGACCACCGCCCGCACGGAGAAGCGGTGGGCGGCCCGTCCCGCCAGCAGCCCTGCCACCACGGCTCCGGCCGCCGTGGGGAGTTCGGCGAGTCCTGCCTCCAGCGGGTCCCGGCCCTGCACCAGTTGCAGGTACTGCGACAGGAAGAAGACCAGCCCGGAAAGGCCGAGGACGGTGAACAGGTCGGCGAGGACCGCACCCGAGAAACCCCGGTGCCGGAAGAGCCGCATGTCCAGCAGTGGGACGGGGAGCGTGAGCTGCCGCCGCACGAACCACCCCAGGGCCAGCGCCCCGACCGCCCCGGTGGCCGCGATGTCCCCGCGCACTCCGTACACCGCCGCCTCCTTGACCGCGTAGACGATGCCGACCATGCCGACGAGGGAGAGCAGCACGCTGGGCAGGTCCAACGGGCCCGGCGCCGGGTCACGCGACTCGGGGAGCAACTTCGCCCCGACCAGCACGAGAAGCACCATGACGGGGAGGTTGATCAGGAAGACCGAGCCCCACCAGAAGTGTTCGAGCAGGAAACCGCCGAGGACTGGGCCGACGGCCATGCCCGCCGAGGCTGTCGCACCCCAGATGCCGACGGCCAAGCTGCGCTCCCGGGGGTCCTGGAAGAGGTTGCGGATGAGGGCGAGGGTGGAGGGCATGAGGGTCGCGCCCGCGACACCGAGCAGCGCCCGCGCGCCGATCATCATCTCCGCGCTCCGCGCGTACGCCGTCAGCGCGGACACGGCGCCGAAGGCAACCGAGCCGCCGAGCAGCAGCTTCTTGCGGCCGATGCGGTCGCCGAGGCCGCCCATGGACACCAGCAGGCCCGCGATGACGAAGGAGTATATGTCGCCGATCCACAGCAGCTGGGTGCTGGAGGGCTGGAGATCCTCGCTCAGGAACGGGGTCGCCAGCCCCAGGACGGTCGCGTCGACGGCGACCAGGAGGACGGCGAGGACGAGCACGGCGAGCGCCAGCCACCGGCCGGGCCGCGGGTGCGCCTCCGCGCTCTTCCCCCTGACCTCGACGGGGCTCCCGCTCATGCGTCCCCGCTCCCCCGCAGCGCGCCGCCGAGCAGCAGTTCCAGCACCATGTACTCCACGTCCTTGGCGGCGAGCCGCCCGTCGTAGACACCCCACGCGGCCGACGCCATCAGCCCGTACAATGCCTCTGTCAGCCACACGGGTGTCAGGTCGATACGGAAGTTCCCCTGCTCCTGGCCGCGCCGGAAGAGCGCGGTCAGCCGGAGGTCGAGCCGCGCCCAACCCGCGTTGACCTCCTCGCCCTCGAAGAGCTGGTTCTCGCCATAGAGGAAGGCGAGGAAGCCGGACACCGGCTGAAGGGCCGCCACGAGCCGGCGCAGCGCCTCGACCGCGTCGCCCTCCTCGATGCGAGCGGTGTCCAGTGCCGCCTCGAACCGCTCGATGCCCAGCTCCTCCAGCGCCCGGATGAGCGCGTCGCGCCCGGCGAAGTGCCGGTGGAGCGTGGCGCGGCTGATCCCCGCTGCCTTGGCAATGTCGTCCATCGAGGCGGTGGCCCTGCGGGTGAGCAGGGCGGCGGCTTCGCGCAACACGTCGTTGCGGTCGAGAGTCATGCGACAACCATAACTCGTATGAGACAGTCATGTCTCAAACCCCGGGGCAGAGCCGACCCGGCTGCCGGCGCTGTACGAGGTGGCCGAGGAAGCCTGGCAGAAACGAGTCGCGCCGTCCTCAACGACCGGTACCCGAAAGGGCCGCGGGCGGGGAACACCGCGCGAAACAACGACCGAGGAGCCGTCGGCCGCAGGGGAGCCACCCGCGGCGGTGGGGGCCACGCAGTCGCCGGGGTGCGCGGGCCCGTCGTCCTCGCCGCCAAGGCTGTACATGCCGTCACCCGCGACCACCGCCGCCCCGGTGCCGAGGGCTGTCACGGCCGGCCGGCCCGAGGTGCCGCACATCGCAACAGGGTCAGAAGCCCACGTCGGCGGGGCGGTATGTCGGCGCCCTGCGGACCCGGCCGGCCTGCTCGTAGGCGTAGGCCAGGCGGAGCAGGGTCGGCTCGCTCCATGCCGTGCCCATGAACGTCAGGCCGACCGGCAAGCCGAAGGCGAAGCCTGCCGGGACGCTGATCGCGGGGTATCCGGCGAGTGCCGCGGGCGTGGACGCACCGCCGCCGTAGCTGTCCCCGCGCACCAGGTCGGTCTTGGCCGGCGGTCCGGTGGTCGGCATCACCAACGCATCGAGGCGGAAGCGCCGTAGCACCGCGTCGATGCCTTCGGCACGCGACAGCCGGTGGTTGGTGGCCAGCGCCTCGCGGTACTCGCCCTCGGTGAAGTCCAACCGGTGCACCGCCTCCAGACCGTCCTGCCGCACATAGCGGAGCTCGCGGTCGGCGTGTGCGCGGTTGAACGCGATCAGCTCCGCCAGGCCGCGCGGGTGGTCGCCGGGGGGCGCCGGCCAGATAGGCGTTGTACATCTGCGAGGCGGTGCGGTCGCCGAGGATGTCCTGCCCTGCCGCCTTGTAGTACGCGTAGCGCACGAAGCCGGAGCAGTCGAAGCCCTTGCGCTCAGGGTCGAACCGGCTGCGCTCGGGGTCGGAGGAGTCGACGTGCCCGAAGGTGGCCTGCGGCGGGCTGACGCTGTGGCCGCCGCCCCAGGTGTACCAGGTGCCGGCGGCGACCTCCGCGCACGCCTCCCGGATCGCGGCGGTGGACATGCCGTCGGTGGGGCCGTGCGGGTTGCACGACTTGTCGTTCGGGTCGAACAGCGGCGGCGGCGGGTTGTCCGGCCGCGCGGGGGAGGACCGGGCTGTCGATCCTGATCGGTTCGAAGGACCCGGACTCGGTCTCCATCCGCGGACAAGGGCTTCGGCTACTGGTGCCCGCCCGATCACGGGCCGCAGGCCAGCGACGGCATGGGCAGCCCCACCGCCGGGGACTGCACAGCGAGGTCTCCCTGGTCAACACCGCCCTCTCCTACCAGCAGGCCCGGGCCACGGCGAAGGCCGCGGGATTCCTCGGCACCGGCTGGACGCGCGCCACTTCGAGTCCCTGGCAGGCCGCATCAAGAACGCGTGCAACGCGCACTTCCTCAACGAAGCCGGTGATAGGTACGGCAGCGGACGCCAGGTGACCAGCGTCCTCCCGCTGGCGTTCGGGCCGGTGCCCGCCGACAAGGTCGCCGACGTCGGCGACCAACTTGCCCGAACCATCGTCGAGCACGACGGCGGCCACCTGGACACCGGCATCTTCGGCACCCGCTACCTGGTCGACGCGCTGGCCCGCACCGGGAGGATCGACCTGGCGATGGCCATGCTCCACCAACGCACCTATCCCCGCTTCGGCTTCCAGCTCGCCAACGGGGCCACTACCACCTGGGAGCAGTGGCTCTACCGCTCCTCGATGGAAACCCATGACCACGCGATGTTCGCCGGTATCAACACCTCGTTCTCCACCGTCCTGGCGGGCATCAGACCCACCGAGCCCGGCTACCGCGACATCGCGGTCGAGCCGCCGATCCCCGGCTCCCCCCGACCAGGTGTCCGCCGTGCAGGAGACGGTGCGTGGCCGCGTCGCCAGCAGTTGGAAGAAGGCAGAGGGCACCTTGCGGCTGACCGTCACCATCCCGGCCAACAGCCGCGCGGTGGTACGGGTACCTCTGACTGGGCGTAGTACCGGTAGTCCGGGGTCAGGTACTGGCCGTGGTCCGCCCCGACGTGAGTGAGGAACGCCTTGGGTGCCGGGAGCTCCGCGTACGCGGCACGCGCCGAGTTGTAGTCGCAGGTCGGGTCATGGTCACCGTGGATGAACAGCACATTGGCGTGGAGGCCGGCGGGGTTGCCCATGTCCACGCAGGCGACCGGGACAGCGGCGACGATGCGGTTGTCCGGCCAGGCGGTGAGCAGGCCGTGGGTGGTCATCCCGCCCATCGAGTGACCTGACACACCGACACCGGTGCGGGTGTCGATGTGTCCGGCGAACGGGTCGCCCGCGGTGTTGTTGAGCGCCAGTGTCCGGGTGAGGACTTCGGAGACGTCCTTCGACCAGTTGCCGTTGTAGACGCTGCCGATGTTGGTGTTGTCGGAGAACGAGGGGGCGGGGCAGATGAAGCCCGCGGAGGCCAGATCGTGGGTCTGGGAGGAGTAACAGTCGGAGTTGCACCCCATGCCGTGGCTCCATTCAGCGATGGGGAAGATGCCGTTCGCGATGGGCGCGTTCGGGATGGGGTTGCCGCCCGCGGTGCCGGCGGCCGGGTAGAAGATCTTCGTGGTCAGTTGACGGTTGCCGCGCGACCAGTTGAACTGGCGCACGCCGATGGCGAACTGCGCGGTGGGTGCCTGCCGCGGTGAGGCCATCCGTGGCGACAGGGTGCCGGCGGCCGCGCTGCTCCCGAGCAGGGACATGCCCGCGCCCGTGGCCGCGGCCGCGCCGAGGCCCAGTAAGGTACGCCGTCGCATCGACATGGGTACTCCTTGTCGTTGTAGGGGTCGGTCGGAGGCCGCCACCCGCATGTCGCCTGTGTCCTCGGCAACCAGCACGGCGGCGACGCGTGGGCCTTACCGGTACGGGTGGTGCGAGTGCTGTCGTGTGCGATCTGGAGAAGGAGCATCACAAGCGGGATCGCGAGCGGGTCCAGTCACCCGGTGCGGAGGCGGGGAGTGCACATTCGGGATGGGCAGCAGGGGGCGCCGATACATCCCATGTCTCTCTAGGGGTCCCATGAGATCTTGGGGCTGTCAAGAGGTCTGACGTCGAACGATTCAGGGTCTGCGGCGGCATTCGGAACCACAGCTCTGCGACATGGCGGCGAGAGGAGGTCAAACATCACATGTCGCCGACGATTTCGCCTTGCAGGACCACCTCCGGACTGCGGTTTCGTCGCGATCACCGAGCCGACCCGGTGCGGGCTATTGACAGTTTTCAGCGCTTCCTTATCATCCATCTCTGTCCGATGCTTCGAAAATGATTCGAAATACCGAACCATTGATTTCCGCCCCTGCGAAATCCGGCGGACATACGACGCAATGCGCTATGTCATGTCCACGACTGACCTCCTGGAGGAAACGGTGCAGTCTTCATGGGTTTCCGCGCCGGGCGGTGTGTCCCGCAGACGGCGTTCGCCCGTCGCCTCGGCCACGGGCTCGGCGCTGATGTTGATCGCGGTACTGGTGGCAGTGTTCGGCCGACCGGGGCCGGCGTCCGCCGCCGGCACAGGCCCCTGTGACATCTACGCGTCGGGCGGCACGCCTTGTGTGGCCGCGCACAGCACGGTGCGGTCGCTCTATGGCTCGTACGCCGGCAAGCTGTACCAAGTCAGGCGCTCGTCCGACAACGCGACCCGGGACATCGGCGCCCTGACGACAGGCGGCGTCGCCGACGCCGCCGCCCAGGACTCGTTCTGCGCAGCTACCTCATGCGTCATCACCTGGGTCTACGACCAGTCCGGGCACGGCAACAACCTGGGCTACCAGGGGCCGGGCGGAGTCGGTGGCTCCGACACCGCCGCGAACGCGACGAGTGAATCCCTGACGGTCGGGGGCAACAGGGCCTACTCGCTGTACATCAACCCCAGGAACAGCTACTGGCGCGACGGCCACACGACGGGCGTCCCCACCGGCGCCGCGCCTGAGGGCATGTACATGGTGACCAGCGGCACGCACGTCAACAGCGGCTGCTGCTTCGACTACGGCAACAGCGAGACCACCCGCAAGGCCGATGGCCCCGGAGCCATGGACGCGATCAACTTCAGCACGCAGTGCTGGTTCGGCGGATGTGCCGGGAGCGGCCCATGGGTCCAGGCAGACCTCGAATGGGGCCTGTACTCCGGGGGCAGCCAGTCCTGGAACCCGAACCAGAGGGCATTCACCAGCAAGTTCGTCACCGCCACACTGAAGAACAACGGGGCGACCCGGTTCGCGATCAAGGGCAGCAACGCGCAGTCCGGGAGCCTGACCACGCTGTACGCCGGCTCCCTCCCCGGTGGCTACAACCCCATGAAGAAGCAGGGGGCCATCATCCTGGGCAGCGGCGGTGACTGCTGCAACGGCAACACCAACCTCAGCGCCGGAACGTTCTACGAGGGAGCCATGGTCTCCGGCTACCCCTCCGACCAGACGGAGGACGCCGTGCAGGCCAATATCACCGCGGCCGGCTACCGCTGAACCGGGGCGCTCCCGGTCCCGGTCCTTGCGGGAAGGAACCATCTCGTGTTGAAACCAGGCGGACGATTACTCCGCTTCCTCACGGCTGCCGCTGATCGGCACCGTCTTCACCACGGCCTCAGTCCACTCGACCGCCCAGGCCGGCCCCGGGCAGTCCGGCGCTCACCCCGCCGCTGGGCTGGAACAGCTGGAACAGCTTCGGGTCCGGGGTCACCGAGGCACAGGTCCGTCAGGCCGCCGACGCGATGGTCTCCTCGGGCATGCGGGACGCCGGTTACCGATACGTGGTGGTCGACGTCTGCTGGCGGTGAACCAGGACCCGCTGGGCGCGGGCGGACGCAGGGTGCGCGACGACGGAGACCCCGAAGTGTTCGCCAAGCCCCTGTCCGACGGCTCAGTCACCGTGGGTCTGTTCGCTCGGGGGAACAGCGGTGACGGGTCCGGCCGTTTCCTGGACGTGGAGAACGCCTCGACCGCGGCCGGGGCGAAGGTGCTGATCCGGGACGGCCACACGGCCGCCGGCCAGCCGTGGACCACCTGGGCCGGCGGCGAGATACGCGTCTTCGGCGACAAGTGCCTGGACGCCTACAACCAGGGCACCGCCAACGGCACACGCATCATCACCTGGGTCTGCAACGGACAGGACAACCAGAAGTGGATACTCGACGCGAACGGTTCCATCCGCAACGGCCACGCCGACCTGTGCCTGGATGTCGACCACGCCGGCACCGCCGACGGAACCCCGCTGATCCTGTGGACCTGCAACGGTCAGGGCAACCAGCGGTGGACCCGCGAGTTACGAGACTGACGCGAGCGGTCACCTGGGCGGCGAGTCTCCTGCTGGCCTTCGCCCTCGTGCCCGCCGCGGTGTATCCCACGGAGGCCAAAGCGGACAACCCGATCGTGCAGCATGTCTACACGGCCGACCCCGCGCCTTTGGTCCATGACGGCCGCGTCTACCTCTACACCGGACACGACGAGGACAACTCCACCACCTACACCATGAAAGAGTGGCGGGTGTGGTCCTCCGCCGACATGGTCAACTGGACCGACCACGGCTCTCCGCTCAGTGTGGCCTCCTTCAGCTGGGCGTCCGCCAACGCCTGGGCGGGCCAAGTCGTCAACCGCAACGGAAAGTTCTACTGGTACGTGCCGACGACGGAGCGCGCGACCGGCCGCATGGCCATGGGCGTGGCGGTGTCGGACAGTCCCACCGGACCCTTCCGCGACGCCCTCGGCCACCCGCTGGTGGGAAACGGTGAGATCGACCCGACCGTCTTCATCGACGATGACGGACAGGCGTATCTGTACTGGGGCAACCCGAACCTCTGGTACGTCAGGCTGAACGCCGACATGATTTCCTACTCCGGCAGCCCGGCGAAGATCCCGCTCACCACGGCGGGCTTCGGCACTCGCACCGGTGATCCCAACCGGCCCACGCTGTTCGAGGAAGGGCCCTGGGTCTACAAACGAGGCGGCCTGTACTACATCGTGTATGCCGCCAGGTGCTGCCCGGAGTTCATCGCCTACTCCACCGCCCCCGGCCCGACCGGACCGTGGACCTACCGCGGAACGACCATGCCCACGCAGGGCTCCAGCTTCACCAACCACCCGGGCATTACCGACTTCCAAGGCAATTCTTACTTCTTTTACCACAACGGCGCACTTCCGGGCGGGAGCGGCTACACCCGCTCGGTCGGCGTGGAGAAGTTCTCCTACAACCCCGACGGCACCATCCCGACGATCAACATGACCAGTACGGGGGCGCCCCAGGTCGGCACGCTCGACCCATACATCCGGCAGGAGGCCGAAACGATCGCCTGGGAATCCGGGATCGAGACCGAGCAGTCCAGCGAGGGAGGCATGAACATCGGGTACGCCGAGAACGGCGACTACATCAAGGTCAAGGGTGTCGCTTTCGGCGCGGGCCCGTCCTCCTTCACCGCACGCGTGGCCTCGGCGACCGGCGGCAGCGCCATCGAACTGCGTCTGGGCGGCCCCAATGGAACGGTCGTGGGCCGGTGCGGCGTGCCGAACACCGGCGGCTGGCAGACCTGGACGACGGTGTCCTGCCCGGTCGGTGGCGCCACGGGCACCCAGGACCTGTGCCTGCGGTTCGTGGGCGGCAGTGGCTACCTGGTCAACGCGGACTGGTGGCGGTTCACCGCCGGCGCCCCCAAAGTCCGTCCCTGGACGAGATAATCGCCCAGGGCAAGGTCATGGCCTTCAAGGACTCGGGCTCCAGCCTACGGTCCAAATGGACCGTCCAATGGGGCGAAGACGTGGTCGCCCCCGCCTGGCTGCCACCAACCGGTCTACACCACGCCGACGACGCTCTCGGACAACGTCGTCCGCTACAACCTGATCCACGGTGAGCGGCGGAAACTGGCCGACGGCAGCGCGCCAGGTCATGGAACAGGCCGGCATCGAACCCGAACTGCGCGCCGAAGCCGGGCAAGCCGGTCATTCTCGTACGGCGCCACTCCGCCACGACGTCTCGTCGCCGGCCGGGCCTGGCCGGCTTGCGCTCTCGCCGTGGTCCAGGTGCTGACGCAACCACTGCTCCGTCGTGCTCACATGCATCAGCGCCGCGGCCTCGGCCAGTGCGGAGTCCCTGCGCAGCAGGGCGGCATAGATCGCCTCGTGCTCGGCTATGGTCCGGTCACCGGCATGGTCGTCGACCATGCCGCGCCAAACCCGGCCGCGCAGGGTGCGGCTGGAGATGCCCTCCAGCAGGGTAGCCAGGGTCCTGTTCCCGGCGGCTGCGATAACCGCGCTGTGGAAGGCGGCGTCGTGCTCGTTGAGCAGCTCGACATCGTCGCGGGCGGCTCTCATCGCGTCAAGGTGGTGTCTGACCCCGACGAGGTCGTCGTCGGAGATCCGGGTGGCGGCAAGCCTCGTGGCGATGGGCTCGAAGAGCCTGCGCACCTCGGTCAGTTCCAGCAGGGTGTCACCGTGGAGCAATTCCACCGCCGAGCCAAGCCCCTTGAGCAGCAGCGCGGGCTCCAGACTCGTCACATAGGTCCCGTCGCCCCGCCTGACATCCAGGACCCGCGCGACGACAAGCGCTCTGACCGCCTCACGCATCAGATTCCTGGACAGACCGAGCTCCGTGGCCAGCTGCTGCTCGGGCGGCAGCTTGGCTCCCGGCGGCAGTTCACCGGACTGGATCAGCTCCCTGATGCGAGCGATTGCCTTGTCGGTCAATGACATAGGCAGACTCCACACTCCCTGCTCGCACATGCCACGCTAACAGGACCTCCCATGTTCCGAAAGAGACGGGAAGCCCTTCACGGGAACCCTCGCTTGTCGATGGCCATGCTCTTCGGCCTTCATCTGCGAGAGTGCGGTCCCGCCACCCGAACCATAGGTGGTTGTTCGACTGCGCTCGAATGAACACATCCCATGTCACGGCCCGAGGTGCTGTGGCGCTCGCCAACTTCATCCTCTTGGCCGCACGGACCTGTTCGTCAGGACAGGCCCGTCAGGCGCTGGCGCGGGTGACCAGGCGGGTGGGCAGGGTCAGCTGGGTGGGGCCCTGTCCGCCGATAAGTGCGACGATGCGGCTGTCACCGGCCCGGCGCGGTCATGAGGCTGTAGAGCCTTGTCCTCGCCCCGTGAAAGGCGAGTTGTACGTCGACCCTTGACAGCTTCACCCGCCCGCAACACGATACCCCCACACCTCAAGTGCTCTCAGCGCGATGGGGAGCGCTTCTTATGGGAGCGCTCCCATGCTCACCGCCGACCTTCGGCCCTGTCGTCCCCGCCGGAGAATCGTCGGCACAAGGGGGCCTCGTACCACCGCACTTCCTCAGCGCATCGCTCACTCGTGACCGAGAGCGTGCGACGCATCCCTGCCAGGAAACCGAGGTACAGTCATGCGCCACAGACTCCGCGCCCTGGTGGCAGCGCTCTTCGCTCTGCCGCTGGCTCTCGCCATCACACCGTCCGCCCACGCGGCCGACCCGACCACCATGACCAACGGGTTCTACGTGGACGCCGACTCCAGCGCGAAGAGGTGGGTCGCCGCCAACCCCGGCGACGGCCGGGCGCCCGCGATCAATGCCTCCATCGCCAATACCCCGATGGCCCGCTGGTTCGGCTCCTGGAGCGGCACCATCGGCACCGCCACCGGCGCGTACGTGGGCGCCGCGGACAACGGCGACAAGCTACCCGTTCTCGTCGCCTACAACATATACAACCGCGACTACTGCGGCGGGCACTCAGCGGGCGGGGCCGCTTCGCCGTCCGCCTACGCGACCTGGATCGGCCAGTTCGCCGGCGGCATCGCCAACCGTCCGGCTGTCGTCATCCTCGAACCGGACTCTCTCGGGGACTACGGTTGCATGACGCAGGCTCAGATCGACGAACGCGAGGGCATGCTCACCGGCGCCCTCGCCCAGTTCAACCGTCAGGCCCCCAACACCTGGGTCTACCTCGACGCCGGCAACCCGGGCTGGGCGGACCCGGCGACCATGGCCCGGCGCCTCCACGAAGCCGGCCTCCGACAGGCCCACGGCTTCTCTCTCAACGTCTCCAACTACTTCACCACGGCCGAGAACACCGCCTACGGCAACGCCGTCAACAGTGAACTCAACGCCCGCTACGGCTACACCAAGCCGTTCGTCGTGGACACCAGCCGCAACGGCAACGGCTCCAACGGCCAGTGGTGCAATCCCTCGGGCCGCCGTATCGGCACCCCCACCCAACTGGGCGGAGGCGCCGAGATGCTCTTGTGGATCAAGACCCCGGGCGAGTCCGATGGCAACTGCGGCGTCGGCGCCGGCTCCTCGGCCGGACAGTTCCTCCCCGAGGTCGCCTACAAGATGATCTACGGCTACTGATCCACCACGGTCCACCGTGTCCAGATGCGGGGGTGGTCTCGTATGCGATGCGCGCGTCGAAGCCGCTCCCGTATCGCCACGTCAATCGCTGGCACGGCACGCCTCATTCATCGAGTCAGCCGAGGCTGACCAGCGTCTTTCCAGCAGTTCGGCCGGCGATCATCTCCGTCAGCGCATGCGGAGCCGACTCCAGACCCACGAAAACCGTCTCGCGACAATCCAGATCGCCGCTGCGAAGCCACCCAGTCATCCGGCGCCGCATCTGCCCCATGAGATGCAGGTTGCTGCTCCCGCGGAACCCACGGAGAGTCAGGTCCTTGGACACCGCGAGGAACAGGTTCCGCGGCCCGGCCGGGCCGGACTCGTACTCCGAGATCGAGCCACACATCGCCACGCGCCCACCCCTCCTCAGATGTGACAGGGCGGCCTCGAGGTGGGTCCCCCCGACGGAGTCGAAATAGACGTCGATTCCGTCGGGCGCGATGTCGCCCAGCCTCGCCTCGATGTTCCCCGCACGGTAGTTGAAGGCGTCGGCGCCCAAGCGGTCGCGCAGCCAGTCGACCTTGTCCTCGGTGCCCGCGCTGGCGACCACCCGGTTGCCCATGAGCCGTGCGATCTGCACGGCCAAGCTGCCCACCGCCCCCGCAGCAGCCGAGACCCAGACCGTTTCCCCACCTCGTAGCGCGTCAACGACGTGCAGACCGGCGTAGGCCGTCAAACCCATACCGCCCAGCGGGCCGAGATACCACTGCGGCGCGCATTCATCGACGTCCAGGCGTGTCAGGGTGCCCAGTCCGCTGAGCTGCTCGGCACCCGCGTCCACGACGGCGTACTCGCGCCAGCCCTGGGCGTGCCACACCGTGTCACCCGGGGCGAAGCCCTCGGCCCGGGACTCGACCACCTCCCCCACTGTCATGATGCCGTCCATGGCGCGGCCGAGAGCGAAGGCGGCGAAATAGCCGGAGGGCACGTCGGGACGTAGCCGCAGTCGAAGGCCGGGGTCCACCGATGTCCACGTGTTGCGTACGAGCACCTGCCCCGGCCCGGGGCGATCCACAGCGACCTCGACCACCTCGAAGTCGTCCGGGCTGACGCTGCCGGTCGGGTACGTCCTGACCCGGACCTCCCGTCCGGTCCGCGTCATGCCGGTACCACCGTGACGGGCGTCACGAGGTGAAGGTCCAGTTCGTCCACACGCGCGAGTTGAGCCATATTGAACCAATATCAATTTGGTTGGACCGGGCGCAAGGGTCAAGCGCGTCCGTGCGGCATACGGTGCCGTACAGCGGTGGCGATTCTGACGGCGGCCTCCCGTCCCTCGGCGATCGCGTGCGCCACACGTCGCGGAACCACGGCGTCGCCAACCGTCAGTACCAAGGGGGCGGCGCAGTCCAGGGCGGCGCAGTCCAGGGCGCCGCGCGGGCGGCGCTCCCCCACCACGACGACCCGGTCCGCGGGCACGGTAGTGGTCCCTCCGGAGGTGCGGTGAGCGACGGTGACGCCCCCCGAGCTGATGCCGGTCGCCGTGCACAGCGGCTTGATCTCAAGTTCGCAGGTGCCCGACAGGCGTTCCAGCAACTGGACGCGGCTCTCGGGCGGGATCGCCCCGGCGAAGGCCGTTCCCGGCGTGACGCATGTGATGCGGGGAACCCCCGCGGCTACGGCCAGTTCTACGACGTCGCACCCCGGCCACCAGCCGAACCCGTCGTCGGCCACGAGCACATGGGTGGCACCGGCCAGCGACGGAACTCCCCGCGCCAGCGCGACCGACGAGGCCATGGCCCCGGCCTCCAGCAGTGGTGATGCCTCCTCCGCCCCGGTGGCCAGCACCACGGCGTCGAATCGTTCGAGTTCGGCGCCCGGCTCCGCGGTCTGCCCCAGACGTACGTCGACACTCGCGGCGGACAGCCCCCGTTCGTAGAAGCCGAGCAGCGCGGCCCAACCGGTGCGGTGGGGCGCCAGAGCCGCCGTGGTGAGCTGTCCGCCCAGCCGGTCGGCGGCCTCGAAGAGGACGACGTCCGCCACCCCGGCGTGGGCGAGACTCAGCGCGCACTCCAGGCCCGCGGGCCCCGCCCCCACGACGGCGACGCGCCCTCCGGTGGCGCGTGCCGGATCCCACGCGCGCACCAGCGGTGCGGCGGGCCGACGCGGTTCGCCGGGCGGCGCGAGGTCCGGGTTGACCACGCACAGCAGCACTGGGTCGAACGTCCGGCAGTCCTCGTTGCAGGCCACGCAGGGCCGGACCTCCGGCGCACGTCCGTTGAGCACCTTGTGCGGCAGGTCCGGGTCGGCGATGAGCGCGCGCGCCATCCCCACCAGGTCGGCTCCGGCCGCCAGGGCGTCGCCGATCGAGGCCGCGGTGCGGAAGGCGTGGGACGCCACGAGCGGCCGGGTGACAAGTGGCCGCAGACGCGCCAGGTCGTCCAGGACCGGTGGGCGTTCGGTGGCCATGTCACGGACGTACGTGGTCCGCACCCCGACGGTGACGTTGACGTAGTCGACCAGCGGATCCACCTCCGGCAGCAGCGCGGCCAGCTCGTCCGGCGTCAGCGCCACGTCCTCCGAGGCGTCGACGCTGAGACGGATGCCCAGCAACGCGTCCGCCGACAGCCCGCGAATCGCGGCGATCACCCGCTCCAGTACCTCGAGCCCGTCACCGCGCGGGTTCGTGCGCGGCGAGAGGAACTGCTCCAGCAGATAGGCGTGGGCGGCGTGCAACTCGATGCCGTCGAACCCCGCCTCCAAGGCGTGGGCGGACGATACCCGGAACGCCTCCACCACCTCGTCGATCTCGCTGCCGGGCAGAGCACGCGGCGCCGTCGGCTCACGGGGGGAGCGCACGGCCGCGGGAGCGACCGGCGCGTAGTACGACTGCGCGCCGAGCGTCTCCCGGCCAAGGTGAACCAGCTGGCAGACGGCGACCGCGCCTTCGGCGTGCATGGCCTCCACCCGCTTCCGCAGCGGACCCACCGCCTCCGGACGATGGAGCTGAAGGATGTTCCCCTGCCGCGGCGCGGACTCCGGCGCCACCGTCGTACCGCCGCAGACCAGCAGCGCCGCGCCACCGGCCGCAAGACGGCCCCAGTACTCGGCGTCGCCGCCAACCGGCAGCCCGTCCCGTACGAAACCGCTGGCGTGGGCCGTGGCGACCAGCCGGTTCCGCAGCGTCGACGAACCGATGACCAGCGGCGCGGCGGCCAAGGGAAGAGGTGATGCGGCCATGGGCCCTCCGGTGCATCGGTCGTGATCGTGACTGGTGACTACGCTGGGGTGACGGAGCTCTCGCCCGCGAGGGGACCGGCGAGGCGTCCGCGGATGAGGTCCGACAGCCGTTCCGCGGCGGCGATGGTCGGCAGGTTCGTGTTGGCCCGCGGCACCTCCGGGAACACGGAGGCGTCGGCGACCCAGAGCCCGGCGACGCCGAGGACGCGGCCGGACGGATCGACCACCGTACGGGGGTCGTCGGGCGCGCCCATGCGGCAGGTTCCGCAGATGTGGCCGGTGTCGCCGATGGTCTCCATCAGCCAGCGGTCGACCGTCGCGTCGTCGGACAGCGCGTCGAGGCCCCGGCCGTCGATGTCGATGGCGATGTGCTCGAAGGCGGTGTCAAACGGTCCGCTGCGCAGCAACTCCACGCAGTGCCTGACGCCGTCACGCATCCGGACGAGGTCCGAGCGGTGGCTCAGCAGATCCTGCTCCACCACCGGATGCACGTCGGGGTCCGCGGAGGCCAGGCGCAGCACGCCGCGCGAGAACTGCTGGTTCGCCCAGAGACAGAGCAGGCCGGGGCCGCCCGCGGTGTGGCCGCCGCCTGCGCCGCCCCAGGTTCCGCCGGTGCCTTCCGCGACGAGATGGGAGTCGCCGAGGTCCGGCAGGGCGAGTGTCTGGTTGATCGAGGCGATCATCATGTCGTTCTCACCCGTCCCCTCCAGTCCGGAGGAGTAGCGCAGACAGCAGTTGGTCTGCCGGGCATCGACGTCGGGATGGCTCCCGGGCCGGGCGTACAGCCAGAACAGCGCCAGAGGATGTTCCTGCATCTCCTCACCGACCGGGAGCGCCGCCACCGGGCCGTCCGGCCCGATGCCGGACCGCAGCAGGATCGCCGGAGAGTGCACGGCTCCGGCGCATAGGACAACGTGCTGGGCACGGACTTCCGTCCAGTCGTTTCCCCGGCGCAGCCGCACCCCGACGGCCCTGCCACGCTCGACGAGCACCGTGTCCACCGTCGCGCCGCCGAACACGCGCAGATTGGGGCGCTGTCGGGCCGGCTCGAGGTAACCGTCGTTGGTTGTGACCCGCGCACCGTCGCGGGAGCTGATGGCGTACGGCGAGACGCCGGTCCCCGTCGGCCCGTTGTGATCGTCGCACCAGGCATGGCCACGTCCCAGCGCGGCTTCGGCAAGCGCGTGGTCGGCAGGGCCCCAGTCCTCACGGCCGAGCCGCTGCACCGGTATGGGTCCGTGATCGCCGTGGTGAGGGCGGTCGCCGAAGTCCACGTCGCTCTCCATGCGTCGCAGGTACGGCAGCATGTCCGCGTAACCCCAGCCGGGACAGCCATACGCCGCCCACCGGTCGTAGTCGTCCGGCATGGCCCGGAAGGCGATCATGCCGTTGACCGACGACGAACCGCCGAGGCCCCGTCCGCGCACATGCGGCCGCGGCGCCTGGGCGCGGCTGCGCCGTGACGTAAGACCCGGCCACTGGAACTCCGCGCAGGCCGTCTCGTCCAACGCCCGCCAGCCGTTCATACTGCGCAACTGCGGTGGAGCGTCGGCGGACCGCCAGTCGCGCCCGGCCTCCAGCAGCACGACCTCGCTGGCCGGATCCTCGCTCAGACGCGCCGCCAGCACGCTCCCGGCGCTGCCACCACCGACGACCACCCAGTCGGCCTCCAGTGTCGGCGTCATGGTGCCCCCACCTCCATCCGCAGGCTGGACATCGGGCGGCGGATCGCGCACGAAGAACAGAGATTGAACTAACTTCAATTCTGCGGAGAGCGTACTGCCCCGAACGGAAGAGTGGCAAGGCTCGTGACGGACACTGACATGACGCGTGTGACCACCGCGCGACCCGCGCGAAAAACACGTCGGCCCGCGCGAGCCCGGATACCGCACCTTTCGCCACGCCAAGGGATCACCGGAGGTCAGACATACCTGGCGGGGCGGGTTTTTGCTCCAAACGCGGGAGGCGATCATCATGCGCTCCTCTGCCGACCGCGACCGCGACCGAGGCCGCGTCTACGGCGATGCGGTTGCCGGAATGCCCTCTTCGCGGTGGGCCGCAGTACCTGGACGGTGGCGGGATCCCCGGGCCGTGGAGCAGCCGCCGGAAGGCCGCATCCTCGCCGCCTTCAACCACGCGACCGGGCCGCTACGGGCCAAGGACGTCTGCGAAACCCTCTGGCCACGAACTGCTGCCGAAGAACGTGGAAGGCACCCGCTGGGCGGCAGAGGCGAGCACACCCACCTGGACCAGAACACCCGCCTGGCGCTGGACGCCTGGACCCGCCCGCACGGTGAGAGAGTCTTCCCCCGCGCTGCTGATGAGACCGAGTTCCTCAGCCCCAGCGCCTGCGACCTCAGCGGAAAGCCGGGTGACCCGTGTGCCTCATCCCTCTCGCCGGCACCTTCCCTACCGGCAAGGGCGATGGCATGCACCCCCGGCCGTGAACTCGTCCGCTGGGCCAGCGATGTCCTCGGACAACCGCCGCTGCGCACCCACCACATCGCGGGACGCCCGCTCGGCAGCCGCCGCATCCTGCTGTCCCAGCGACGGTCCGGTCACTGGGTCCGCCGTCCCATCCGCTCCTGACGGGCCGGAACCCGCAGACGAACAGATGCGCTTTGCCTCCGCGGGCCGACGCGGTCCGGTCCAGTGGGAACCGCCGGCCGACCGGCAGCGGACGGGATCGGCCTTACGGCCGTGCCGTCCGGGAGGCGGCCGTCCTCGGTGACGGCTCCTGCTCTGACACCGCGACAGCCGCCCGCCTCCTGGCCAAACGCACGCTTCTCCGGCACGCTTCAGCAGGCTTGGTCGTGGCGCCGGCGGGCGGCCCGGATCTCTTCGCGGTGGGTGTTGGCCCAGGTGTCCAGCGCCCTGAGGGGGCCCAGCAGGGTCCGGCCGAGGTCGGTCAGCTCGTAGTCGACCCGGGGCGGGACTGTCGCGTGCGGGGTGCGGGTGATGAGGCCGTCGCGGGCCAGCGCGCGCAGGGTCAGGGTAAGCATGCGCTGGCTGATCCCCTCGATGGCGCGGTGCAGCTCGGAGAAGCGGTGTGTGCGCCGGCCGAGGAGGACGACGATCAGCACGCTCCATTTGTCGCCGACCAGGTCGAGCACCTCACGAACGGCACAGTCGTCGGTCGGCTTGATGGTCTCGGGCACATTCATGTTCGTGACTGACATCAAAGTGCCTCCTTCCAGTTCCTCCCATGCTGCCGCAGACTGGGGTTACGCACAATAAGTAACCCAAGGAGGATCCCGTGAGCATTTCCCTGGATGAAGCCCCCGCGCCCGGGGCGCATTCGGGTCCCGCGCCGTCCGGCGAGGAACCGGCCCCCGCCCCCGCCCTGGCCGTCGCCGGGGCCGACGCCGCTCCCCTCTGCTGGGACGGGGTGTGCCCGCGGTGAGCGGGCAGCAGCGGTTGCGGATCGAGGTGTGGTCGGACGTCGTGTGCCCGTGGTGCTCCATCGGAAAGCGCCGACTGGACAAGGCACTCGACCAGTTCGGGCACGCAGACGAGGTCGAGGTGGTGTGGCGCAGCTTCCAGCTCGACCCCACTCACCGTGAAGGCGTGCGGGAGCCCGTGTACGACGCCCTTGCCAGGAAGACGGGCGGCTCACTGGCACAGGTCCGTGCGATGACCGGGCAGCTCGTGAAGCTGGGGGCGGCAGAAGGGCTCGCCTACGACTTCGACCGGGCCGTCCTCGTCAACACCTTCGATGCCCACCGCCTGAACCAGCTCGGCCGTACCCACGGCCTCGGCTCCCAGATGCACGAGCGGCTGATGCGCGCCCACCTGATCGAGGGCGAGGTCCTCGACGACGTCGAGACCCTCGTACGGCTCGGGAGCGAGGTCGGGATCCCGGCCGACGAGGCACGCAAGGCACTCTCCGGTGACGCCTACGCGGCCGACGTCCTGCAGGACACCCGCGAGGCTCAGGCGCTCGGCGCGAGCGGAGTGCCGTTCTTCGTCCTGAACCGCGCATACAGCCTCTCCGGCGCGCAGCCAGTCGACACGTTCCTGTCCGCGCTGCGCAAGGCCACTGCCGCGCCCGGCACGGCAGCTCGCTGAGCGTCCGCCCGCCGCAGACGGACAGCAATCAACCGCCCCGGCTCTGCCCGGGGCGTCCCCGGACGCCGCTCATCACCTTCGGCACTCCGTGGCTCATGACTTCCGGCACCCCGTCACCGGCCGCTTCCCGGCCGGGCAGCCGGCACCCCGCTCGTTTCCCCGAGGCAGTGCCTCGCGGCCCGCGCCGTCAGCGGGCCCCGGGCGCCGCGTGGTCCGCGTGCGCCTCGCACCGGGTACCGACGCGTCTGCCCGTCCCTCCTGCCACCCACCGAAACCGAAAGAGACCACACAGACATGTCGTATCTGCTCCACATCGATTCCTCGGCCACTCCCGGCGACGGATCCGTCTCCCGCACGGTCGCCCGGTCCTTCCGTGCCTCCTTCACCGGCCCCGTCATCCACCGCGACCTCGGCCTGGCACCGGTCCCCCACCTCACCGCCGAGAGCATCACCGCCCGCACCACCGACCCCGCCCAGCACACCCCGGAGCAGGCCAAGGAGCAGGCCCTCCAGGACGAACTCATCGAGGA
>NZ_JAEEAP010000249.1 GCF_016103465.1 Streptomyces sabulosicollis | reverse complement strand
GTCCGGGGCGGAGCCCCGGCGGGGGTGCGGGGGGCGGAGCCCCCACCGGCTAGGCGGCGGCTTCGGCCCCGACCGCATCGGCCAGGGTGTCGTACGGGGATGCCGCGAGCCGGGCGGCCAGCCCGCGGTGGATCTCGCGGGTCCAGAACGGCCCGCGGTAGATGAACGCGCTGTAGCCCTGCACCAGCGTCGCCCCCGCGAGGATCCGCTCCCAGGCGTCGTCCGCGGTCTCGATCCCGCCGACCCCGACCAGGGTCAGCCGGTCCCCCACCCGGGCGTACAGGCGGCGCAGCACCTCCAGGGAGCGCGCCTTCAGGGGCGCGCCGGACAGGCCGCCGGTCTCGGCGGTGAGCCGGGAGGGGGAGCTGAGGCCGAGACCGTCGCGCGCGATGGTGGTGTTCGTGGCGATGATGCCGTCCAGGCCGAGCTCGACCGCCAGATCGGCGACCGCGTCCACGTCCTCGTCGGCGAGATCCGGCGCGATTTTGACCAGAAGTGGCACCCTGCGGCCGGTGACCGTGCGGTCCGCGGCCTCGCGGACCGCGGTCAGCAGCGGCCGGAGGTGGTCCACGGCCTGGAGGTTCCGCAGTCCCGGGGTGTTGGGCGAGGAGACGTTGACGACGAGGTAGTCGGCGTGGGCGGCGAGCCGCTCGGTGGACGTCACGTAGTCGGCGACGGCCTCCGCCTCCGGGACGGCCTTGGTCTTGCCGATGTTGACGCCGACCGTGGTGACGAAGGCCGGGCGCCGGGCCGCGAGGCGGGCCGCGACCGCCGCCGAGCCCTCGTTGTTGAAGCCCATCCGGTTGATCAGGGCGCGGTCGGCGACCAGCCGGAAGAGCCGTCGCTTGGGGTTGCCGGGCTGCGGCTGGGCGGTGACCGTGCCGATCTCGACATGGTCGAAGCCCAGCATGGCCATGCCGTCGATGCCGGCGGCGTTTTTGTCGAATCCGGCGGCGAGCCCGAAGGGCCCGTGCATCCGCAGGCCCAGCGCCTCGGTGCGCAGCGCCGGGTGGCGGGGGGCGAGGACGGCGGCGGCGAACGTCCGCAGGACGGGGACGCGGGCGGCCAGGCGGATCCAGGAGAAGGCCAGGTGGTGGGCGCTCTCCGGGTCCATGCGCCGGAAGATCAGGTTGAACAGGAGCGCGTACATGAGGGGCTTTCTGCGGCAGTGAGCGAGGGGCTCGGGAAGAAGGGCGGGCTCATGAAGAGGGGGACACCGGCCGGTGTCCCCCTCCCTCGCCTCACTCCTCGCGGGCGGCGGTCAGATGTTCCGCGTGTTCCTGGAGCGATCGGACGCCGACCGCGCCCCGGCCCAGCGCCTCGATGCCCTGGACGGCGGCGGCGAGCGCCTGGACGGTGGTCAGGCACGGGACACCGCGGGCGACGGACGCCGTACGGATGTCATAGCCGTCCAGGCGGCCGCCGGTGCCGTACGGGGTGTTGACGATCAGGTCGACCTCGCCCTCGTGGATGAGCTGGACGATGGTCTTCTCGCCGTTGGGGCCCTCGCCCTCGCTGTGCTTGCGCACCACGGTCGCGTTGATCCCGTTGCGCTTGAGCACCTCCGCCGTGCCCGAGGTGGCCAGCAGCTCGAAGCCGAGCCCGACCAGCTCCCGGGCCGGGAAGATCATCGAGCGCTTGTCGCGGTTGGCGACGGAGACGAACGCGCGCCCCTTGGTCGGCAGCGCGCCGTACGCCCCGGCCTGCGACTTGGCGTAGGCCGCGCCGAAGACCGAGTCGATGCCCATGACCTCGCCGGTGGAGCGCATCTCCGGGCCGAGGACGGTGTCCACCCCGCGCCCGGAGGCGTCGCGGAACCGACTCCACGGCATCACGGCCTCCTTGACGGAGATCGGCGCGTCCATCGGCAGGGTGCCGCCGTCGCCGCTGGAGGGCAGCAGCCCCTCGGCGCGCAGCTCGGCGACGGTGGCGCCCAGCGAGATCCGGGCGGCGGCCTTGGCCAGCGGTACGGCGGTGGCCTTGGAGGTGAAGGGGACGGTACGGGAGGCGCGCGGATTCGCCTCCAATACGTACAGAATGTCCCCGGCCATCGCGAACTGGATGTTGATCAGCCCGCGGACGCCGACCCCGCGCGCGATGGCCTCGGTCGAGGCGCGCAGCCGCTTGATGTCGAAGCCGCCGAGGGTGATCGGGGGCAGCGCGCAGGCCGAGTCGCCGGAGTGGATCCCGGCCTCCTCGATGTGTTCCATGACGCCGCCGAGGTAGAGCTCCTCGCCGTCGTAGAGCGCGTCCACGTCGATTTCTATGGCGTCGTCGAGGAAGCGGTCGATCAGCACGGGGTGCTCGGAGATCAGCCCGGCGTGCCGCTCCAGGTACGCGGCGAGCGAGGGCTCGTCGTAGACGATCTCCATGCCGCGGCCGCCGAGGACGTAGGAGGGGCGGACCATGACCGGGTAGCCGATCTCGGCGGCGATGCCCTTGGCCTGCTCGAAGGAGAAGGCGGTGCCGTACTTGGGCGCGGGCAGCCCGGCCTCGGTCAGCACCCGGCCGAAGGCGCCGCGCTCCTCGGCGAGGTTGATCGCCTCGGGCGAGGTGCCGACGATCGGCACGCCGTTGTCCTTGAGCGCCTGGGCCAGGCCCAGCGGGGTCTGGCCGCCGAGCTGGACGATCACGCCCGCCACCGGGCCCGCCTGCTGTTCGGCGTGGACGATCTCCAGCACGTCCTCCAGGGTCAGCGGCTCGAAGTAGAGCCGGTCGGAGGTGTCGTAGTCGGTGGAGACGGTCTCCGGGTTGCAGTTGACCATGACGGTCTCATAGCCCGCGTCATGCAGCGCGAAGGAGGCGTGGACGCAGGAGTAGTCGAACTCGATGCCCTGGCCGATGCGGTTGGGGCCCGAGCCGAGGATGATCACCGCGGCGGTCTCGCGCGGGGCGACCTCGGACTCCTCGTCGTAGGAGGAGTAGAAGTACGGGGTCCTGGCGGCGAACTCGGCGGCGCAGGTGTCGACCGTCTTGTAGACGGGCCGGATGCCCAGCGCGTGCCGCACCTCGCGGACCACGTCCTCGCGCAGCGAGCGGATCCCGGCGATCTGGGCGTCGGAGAAGCCGTGCCGCTTGGCCTCGGCGAGCAGTTCGGGGCCGAGCTTGTCGGCGGCGGCGAGCTCGTCCGCGATCTCCTTGATCAGGAAGAGCTGGTCCACGAACCACGGGTCGATCTTCGTGGCGTCGAAGACCTCCTCGGGGGTGGCTCCGGCGCGGATGGCCCGCATCACGGTGTTGATCCGGCCGTCGGTGGGGACGACCGCCGCCTGGAGCAGCTCGGACTTGCTCCCGGGGTCCCCGGTGAAGTCGAACTGGCTGCCCTTCTTCTCCAGCGAGCGGAGCGCCTTCTGGAGCGCCTCGGTGAAGTTGCGGCCGATGGCCATGGCCTCGCCGACCGACTTCATGGTGGTGGTCAGCCGGGCGTCGGCGGCCGGGAACTTCTCGAAGGCGAAGCGCGGCACCTTGACCACGACGTAGTCGAGCGTGGGCTCGAAGGACGCCGGGGTCTCCTGGGTGATGTCGTTGGGGATCTCGTCCAGGGTGTAGCCGACGGCCAGCTTCGCGGCGATCTTGGCGATGGGGAAGCCGGTGGCCTTGGAGGCGAGCGCCGAGGAGCGGGAGACGCGCGGGTTCATCTCGATGACGATGACCCGGCCGTCCTCGGGGTTGACCGCGAACTGGATGTTGCAGCCGCCGGTGTCGACGCCGACCTCGCGGATGACGGCGATGCCGATGTCCCGCAGGATCTGGTACTCGCGGTCGGTGAGCGTCATCGCCGGGGCGACGGTGATCGAGTCACCGGTGTGCACGCCCATGGGGTCGAAGTTCTCGATGGAGCAGACGACCACGACGTTGTCGTTGCGGTCCCGCATCAGCTCCAGCTCGTACTCCTTCCAGCCGAGGATGGACTCCTCCAGGAGCACCTCGGTGGTCGGCGAGAGGGTCAGGCCCTGGCCGGCGATACGGCGCAGCTCGTCCTCGTCGTGGGCGAAGCCGGAGCCCGCGCCGCCCATGGTGAAGGAGGGGCGGACCACGACCGGGTAGCCGCCGAGCTCCTCGACGCCCGCGAGGACGTCGTCCATGGAGTGGCAGATGACCGAGCGGGCGGACTCACCGTGGCCGATCTTGGCACGGACGGCCTCGACGACCTCCTTGAACTGGTCGCGGTCCTCGCCCTTGTGGATCGCCGCCACATTGGCGCCGATCAGCTCGACGCCGTACTCCTCGAGGGTGCCCGCCTCGTGCAGCGAGATGGCGGTGTTGAGCGCGGTCTGGCCGCCGAGGGTGGGCAGCAGCGCGTCGGGGCGCTCCTTGGCGATGATCTTCTCGACGTACTCCGGGGTGATCGGCTCGACATAGGTGGCGTCGGCGATCTCCGGGTCGGTCATGATCGTGGCCGGGTTGGAGTTGACCAGGATGACCCGCAGGCCCTCGGCCTTCAGTACCCGGCACGCCTGGGTGCCGGAGTAGTCGAACTCGGCGGCCTGGCCGATGACGATCGGGCCGGAGCCGATGACCAGAACGGACTGGATGTCGGTGCGCTTAGGCACGCTGGCCCTCCATCAGGGACACGAAGCGGTCGAAAAGGTACGCGGCGTCATGCGGACCGGCGGCGGCTTCGGGGTGGTACTGGACGCTGAACGCGGGGCGGTCGAGCAGCCGGAGCCCCTCGACCACGTTGTCGTTGAGGCAGACGTGGGAGACCTCGGCACGGCCGTAGGGGGTGTCGGACGGCGCGTCGAGCGGAGCGTCCACGGCGAAGCCGTGGTTGTGGGCGGTGACCTCCACCTTGCCGGTGGTGCGGTCCTGCACCGGCTGGTTGATGCCGCGGTGGCCGTACTTGAGCTTGAAGGTGCCGAAGCCCAGCGCGCGGCCGAGGATCTGGTTGCCGAAGCAGATGCCGAACAGCGGTGTGGAGCGCTCCAGCACGGCCCGCATCAGGGAGACGGGGTGGTCGGCGGTGGCCGGGTCGCCGGGGCCGTTGGAGAAGAAGACCCCGTCCGGGTTCACCGCGTAGACGTCCTCTGCGGTGGCGGTCGCGGGCAGGACGTGCACCTCGATGCCGCGCTCGGCCATCCGGTGCGGGGTCATGCCCTTGATGCCCAGGTCGATCGCGGCGACGGTGAACCTCTTGGTGCCGATCGCCGGGACGACGTAAGCCTCTTCGGTGGCCACCTCGCCACTGAGGTCGGCGCCCTTCATCTGGGGCGTGGCCCGCACCTTCGCCAGCAGCGTGGCCTCGTCGGCGAGTGCCGCGCCGGAGAAGATGCCCACGCGCATGGCGCCGCGCTCGCGCAGATGGCGGGTGAGGGCGCGGGTGTCGATCCCGCTGATGCCGACGACGCCCTGGGCGCTGAGCTCCTCGTCGAGCGAGCGGCGGGAGCGCCAGTTGGAGGGCGTACGGGCCGGGTCGCGCACCACGTAGCCGGAGACCCAGATCCGCTTCGACTCCGGGTCCTCGTCGTTGACGCCGGTGTTCCCGATGTGCGGGGCGGTCATCACGACGACCTGGCGGTGGTAGGAGGGGTCGGTCAGGGTCTCCTGGTAGCCGGTCATCCCGGTGGAGAACACGGCCTCGCCGAAGGTCTCCCCCACGGCCCCGTAGGCCCGGCCGCGGAAGGTGCGGCCGTCCTCCAGGACGAGGACTGCGGGGCTCGTGGCCCCCCTGTTGGAGGTGGTCATCGTGCGCCTTCCGTGTCGTGCGAGGGGGCGGCCGCTTCGCTGGGGCCGCCGGAGAGTTCGGTGAGGGCGTCCACCCACGCGCTGTGCTCGGCCGCGTGGTCGGAGCGGAAGCCGGAGTCGATCAGCCGGTCGCCGTGGCTCCAGGTGATCACCAGCAGCCCGCCCTCGGCGAGGACCTTGCCCGCGATCCCCTTGTCGAGCCGGGCGCCGCGCAGCTCGGCGGCGGGGATGAAGAAGTCCCGGGCGCCCGGCCGTACGACGCTCACGCCCTGGTCGGTGAGGGTGAGCTCGACCCGGCTGCGGGTGCCGAGGCCGTGGGCGACGATCCGGTCCAGCCACTGCCCGGCGGTGGTGGAGCCGTGGTAGCGGCCGCTGAGTACAAGGGGCTTTCCGTTGAGGGTGGCGGCGGGCGACGGGTGGGCGAGCTTGGGCTCGCCGGGCTCGGCCGGGGCCTGGGGCAGCTCGGGGAGGTCGCCCTGGAGGGTGCCGCGCCACTTCCAGCCCTCGCGCATCAGCCAGTAGACGAGCGCGATGACCAGCAGCAGCCCGACGACCCAGCCGAGGCGGGCGGCCCAGTCCGTCACGTCCTGCGATTTCTGCTCGGCCGCGAGGCCCGCGAAATCCGCGAGGCCCGCCACCGGATGATTCGGAGTCGTCACGCCAGCTTCCCGTCCACAACCGTCGCCCGGCCCCGCAGGAACGTGTACGTCACACGGCCCGGCAGTTCGCGGCCCTCATAGGGGGTGTTGCGGCTGCGGGAGGCGAAGCCCGCGGGGTTCACCACACCACGGTAAGCCGAGTCGAGCAGGGTGAGGTTGGCGGGCTCCCCGGCGGCGATGGGACGGCCGTGGCCGGTCAGGCGGCCGATGGCGGAGGGCCGCACCGACATCCGGTCGGCGACGCCCGTCCAGTCCAGCAGCCCGGTGTCCACCATGGTGTGCTGCACCACGGACAGCGCCGTCTCCAGGCCCACCATGCCCATGGCCGCGGCGCCCCACTCGCAGTCCTTGTCCTCGTGCGGATGCGGGGCGTGGTCGGTGGCCACACAGTCGATGGTGCCGTCGGCGAGCGCCTCGCGCAGCGCCATCACATCGGCCTCGGTGCGCAGCGGCGGGTTCACCTTGTAGACCGGGTCGTAGGAGCGTACGAGCTCGTCGGTCAGCAGCAGGTGGTGCGGGGTGACCTCGGCGGTGACGTGCCAGCCCTTGGACTTGGCCCAGCGGACGATCTCGACCGAGCCGGCGGTGGACAGGTGGCAGATGTGCACCCGGGAGCCGACGTGCGCGGCGAGCAGCACATCGCGGGCGATGATCGACTCCTCGGCGACGGCCGGCCAGCCGCCCAGGCCCAGCTCGGCGGAGACGACGCCCTCGTTCATCTGGGCGCCCTCGGTGAGGCGGGGCTCCTGGGCGTGCTGGGCGATGACGCCGTCGAACGCCTTCACGTACTCCAGCGCGCGGCGCATGATCACCGCGTCGTCCACGCACTTGCCGTCGTCGGAGAAGACCCGCACCCCGGCGGCGGAGTCGTGCATCGCGCCCAGCTCGGCGAGCTTCTTGCCCTCCAGGCCCACGGTCACCGCCCCCACGGGCTGGACGTCGCAGTAGCCGGACTCCTTGCCCAGCCGCCACACCTGCTCGACGACGCCCGCGGTGTCGGCCACCGGGAAGGTGTTGGCCATGGCGTGGACCGCGGTGAAGCCGCCGATCGCGGCGGCCCGGGTGCCGGTCAGGACCGTCTCGGAGTCCTCCCGGCCGGGCTCGCGCAGATGGGTGTGGAGGTCGACCAGGCCCGGCAGCAGGATCTGCCCGGCGGCGTCGATCACGGTGGCGCCGTCCGGGTCAAGGCCGGTGCCGACCGCGGCGATCCGCTCGCCCTCGATCAGCACGTCGCGCGGCTCACCGCCGAGCACCTTCGCCCCGCGCAGCAGCGTCTTGTGGGTGTCGCTCATGGTCACTTGCTCTCCTCGGTGCGGGCGGCGGCGACGGCGGACTCGTTCCCGCCGAGCAGCAGGTACAGGACGGCCATGCGGATCGAGACGCCGTTGGCGACCTGCTCGACGGCGGTGCAGCGGTCGGAGTCCGCGACCTCCGCGGTGATCTCCATGCCGCGGTTCATGGGGCCGGGGTGCATCACGATGGCGTGCTCCGGCATCCGCGCCATGCGGTCGCCGTCCAGGCCGTAGCGGCGGGCGTACTCCCGCTCGGTGGGGAAGAACGCGGCGTTCATCCGCTCGCGCTGGACGCGCAGCATCATCACGGCGTCGGTCTTGCCGACCACCGCGTCCAGGTCGTAGGAGACCTCGCAGGGCCAGCTCTCCACGCCGAAGGGGACCAGCGTCGGCGGGGCGACCAGGGTGACCTCGGCGCCCAGGGTGGACAGCAGATGGACGTTGGAGCGGGCGACCCGGCTGTGCAGGACGTCACCGACGATGGTGATCCGGCGTCCGGCCAGGTCCTGCCCGACGCCGGAGGCGGCAGGGCTCAGATGGCGGCGGACGGTGAAGGCGTCGAGCAGCGCCTGGGTGGGGTGCTCATGGGTGCCGTCGCCCGCGTTCACCACGGCGCCGTTGATCCAGCCGGAGGTGGCCAGCCGGTGCGGGGCGCCGGAGGCGTGGTGGCGGATCACCACGGCGTCGGCGCCCATCGCCTCCAGGGTGAGCGCGGTGTCCTTCAGGGACTCGCCCTTGGAGACCGAGGAGCCCTTGGCGGAGAAGTTGATCACGTCGGCGGACAGCCGCTTGGCGGCCGCCTCGAACGAGATGCGGGTGCGGGTGGAGTCCTCGAAGAAGAGGTTGACGACGGTACGGCCGCGCAGGGTCGGCAGTTTCTTGATCGGCCGGTCGGCGAGCCGGGCCAGTTCCTCGGCGGTGTCGAGGATCAGGACGGCGTCGTCGCGCGAGAGGTCGGCGGCCGAGATGAGGTGGCGCTTCATCCGGTTGCTCCGTGGGTGAAGGAGGTGTGCGGGCGTGCGGGCGGGCAGGCGCGGGGACCGGTGGCCTGGCGGCCCCGGTGGTCCGTCGGGCGGGTTCCCCCGGGGTCGCCGGGGCGGCACTCGCCGTCGGTGAGGGGCGCTACTTCCCGTCCGCGGGGGTGGTCTCGCGCAGCCCGAGGAGCACGCTGTCGCGGCCGTCCTCCTCGGTGAGCTGGACCTTGACCGTCTCCCGCAGCGACGTGGGGAGGTTCTTGCCGACGTAGTCGGCGCGGATCGGCAGTTCACGGTGACCGCGGTCCACGAGGACCGCGAGCTGGACCGCGCGCGGCCGCCCGATGTCGCCGAGGGCGTCGAGGGCGGCGCGGATGGTGCGGCCGGAGAAGAGCACATCGTCCACCAGAACCACGAGGCGGCCGTCGATGCCGTCGTCGGGGATCTCGGTGCGGGCGAGCGCGCGGGCCGGGCGCAGCCTCAGGTCGTCGCGGTACATCGTGATGTCGAGCGAGCCGACCGGGATCCGGCCGGGCTTGCCGGTGATCTCTTCGAGCCGGGCGGCGAGCCGCCGGGCGAGAAAGACACCACGGGTGGGAATGCCGAGCAGCACCACGTCATCGGCGCCTTTGGCGCGCTCGACGATCTCATGGGCGATGCGGGTGAGAACGCGCGCGATATCCGGTGCTTCCAGCACGGGGCGCGCGGCGTCCGAGGTACGTGCGTCCATACGAAACGGACCTCCTTCTCCGCCTCACGGGACGGACCTTAAAGGACGGTCGGAATTGCGCCATTCACACTAGCAGGGGTACGGAGTGCCTCCGTCAACACCCCTGGCCGGAGCCCCTCCGCTCCATTCGGCTTGACGAATGGAAATTACGCTGCGTAACCTCACAGTGAGTGACCAGCCGCGCGGCACAGCCGCACGTCGATACAGCGTCCGGGGAGCTTTATGTCCAGCGAATACGCCAAACAGCTCGGGGCCAAGCTCCGCGCCATCCGCACCCAGCAGGGCCTCTCCCTCCACGGTGTCGAGGAGAAGTCCCAGGGCCGCTGGAAGGCCGTGGTGGTGGGATCGTACGAGCGCGGCGACCGCGCCGTGACCGTGCAGCGTCTCGCCGAGCTGGCCGACTTCTACGGCGTCCCGGTGCAGGAGCTGCTTCCGGGCACGAGCCCGGCCGGAGCCGCCGAGCCGCCGCCGAAGCTGGTACTGGACCTGGAGCGGCTGGCCCATGTGCCGGTCGAGAAGGCGGGTCCGCTGCAGCGGTACGCCGCGACGATCCAGAGCCAGCGTGGCGACTACAACGGCAAGGTGCTCTCGATCCGCCAGGACGATCTGCGCACCCTCGCCGTCATCTACGACCAGTCGCCGTCCGTGCTGACCGAGCAGCTGATCAGCTGGGGCGTGCTGGGTGCCGACGCCCGCCGCGCGGTCCAGCACGAAGACGTCTGAGTCCCTCTCTTTCCCCTCTTCACCAGCAGAAACGTGCCGCCGGGGGCGGTGGAGCCCTTCTGGGTCCTCCACCGCCCCCGGCGGCTTTGTCGTGTGATGAATGCGGCTATGCCTGGTGCTCCCGGGGCTCCTGCTCACGACGCAGACTCGGCTTCAGCTCCTTGATACGGCCCAGCAGGCCGTTGACGAAGGCGGGCGAGTCATCGGTGGAGAACTCCTTGGCGAGCTGGACCGCCTCGTCGATCACCACCGCGTCCGGGGTCGCGTCCTCCCACACCAGCTCATACGCGCCCAGTCGCAGGATGTTCCGGTCGACGACCGGCATCCGGTCCAGCGTCCAGCCCACCGCGTAGGTGGCGATCAGCTCGTCGATCCGGTCGATGTGCTGGGCATATCCCTCGACGAGCTGCATCGTGTATTCGCTGACCGGCGGCTGCCGGTCGTCGGTCCGGGCGAGCCGGATCCAGTCCGCGAGCACGGTCTGCACGGAGCTGCCGCGCTGATCGGCCTCGAAGAGGATCTGGAAGGCACGCTTACGGGCCTTGTTGCGGGCAGCCACGGTTAGTTGTTCACCCGACCGAGGTACTCACCGGAGCGGGTGTCGACCTTGATCTTCTCACCAGTGGTGATGAACAGCGGCACGCCGATCTCGTAGCCGGTCTCCAGCTTGGCGGGCTTGGTGCCACCGGTGGAGCGGTCGCCCTGGACGCCCGGCTCGGTGTACTCGATCACCAGCTCGACGGCGGCGGGCAGCTCGACGTACAGCGGGTTGCCCTCGTACATCGCCACGACGGCCTCGAAGCCCTCGAGCAGGTAGCGGGCGTTGTCGCCGACGACCTCGGGGGTGATGTAGATCTGGTCGAAGGTGTCCATGTCCATGAACACAAAGCTCTCGCCGTCCTTGTACGAGAACTGCATGCCGCGCTTGTCGACATTGGCCGTCTCGACCTTCACACCGGCGTTGAAGGTCTTGTCGACCACCTTGCCGGACAGCACGTTCTTGAGCTTGGTGCGCACGAAAGCAGGGCCCTTGCCGGGCTTGACGTGCTGGAACTCGACGACGGACCACAGCTGGCCGCCTTCGAGCTTGAGCACCATGCCGTTCTTGAGGTCGTTCGTGGATGCCACGGTTGCGGGATCTCCTGGACTGCAGCTGGCGGAGACCAGAGAGCCGCCGGCGCGCCCTGTTCCGCTAGAGCGCGAGCAGCTCTTTGGTCGTGATGGTGAGTAGCTCGGGTCCGCCGTCCGCCTCGGGGCGGACGACGAGCGTGTCATCGATCCGGACGCCGCCCCGGCCCGGGAGGTGGACCCCCGGCTCGACGGTGACCGGCACACAAGCGTCCAGTTTACCCATGGCGGACGGTGTGAGCCGAGGGTCCTCGTCGATTTCCAGGCCCACACCGTGTCCGGTGCACGGTTCCAGCCCGTCTCCGTAGCCCGCGGCGGCCAGCACCTGACGGGTCACCCGATCCACGTCCCGGTACGCCCGGCCCGGCAACAGCGCCTCCCGCCCGGCCCGCTGAGCGGCGAAGACGGCATCGTACAGCTCGACCTGCCAGTCCGCGGGCGAGGGTCCGATGACGAAGGTACGGCCCACCTGGCAGCGGTAGCCGCGGTAGTCGGCGCCGAGGCAGATGGTGAGGAAGTCGCCCTCCTCGACCCTCCGGTCGGTGGGCAGATGGCCGGGGCGCCCCGCGTTGGGCCCCGCCGCGACCACGGTGGGGAAGGCCGGGCCGTCCGCGCCGTGGTCCACCAGCCGGCGCTCCAGCTCCAGCGCCAGATGCCGCTCGGTGCGGCCCACCAGGATCGACTCCAGCAGCTCGCCGAGCGCCTGGTCGGCGAGCTCCCCGGCGATCCGCATGCAGGAGATCTCCTCGTCGTCCTTGATGAGCCGCAACTGCTCGACGGCACGGCCCAGATCGGCGAGGCGGAGCCGGGGAGCGGCGGCGCCGAGCGCGCGATGGCGGGCGACGGTCAGATCGTGCTCCTCGACGGCCAGCGACTCGGCGCCGTCCGCCGCGGCCAGATCGGCGGCGGCCACGGCCGGATCGCCGTCCGCGCCGGGCACGACCAGCAGCCGCGGCTCGTCGGAGCGCGGCGGGCCCGGGGAGAGCGGGGGCGCGGACGGGGCCTCGGTGGCCACCAGCACGTCCTGGACGGGGCCGAGCAGCACCACGGCCCCGGGCGGCGCGGCGCCGCACAGATAGCGCACATTGGCGGGCCGGGACACCAGCGCCGCCGCGCTCCCGGCCGCGGTGCACTGATCGTGCAGACGGGCACGTCGGGCCGCGTACACCTCGGACATGTCCCCGAGCGTACGCACGCCTGGCGGGTACGGCTTCTCCAGAGGCTCCGGCCGGGGGTACCTCCCAGCGGCAGCTGGGGAGAACCGAGCCCTGAAAGGGGGGGTTACCAGCTCGGGGGACTCGCGATGGAGCGGGTGACGACCTCGTCGAGCATGCGGGCCGTGGTCTCCACGTCGTACGTGGAGTTGTCGATGATGGGCAGGCCGGAGCCGTACCACCCGGCCATCCGGCCGTGGATCCGCGCCACCTCCTCGTCGCTGAGGCGGCGGTTCCCGGTGCGGGCCGCGTTCCGCTCCAGGACGATCTCCAGGCCCGGCAGGACCACCACCGGCAGCAGCCCGGGCCCCACATGGCGCTTCCAGCCGCCGAGGCCGACGACCGGGCGGTCGGGGAAGACGGCGTCGTCGAGGATGCAGGAGATCCCGTTGGCCAGGAAGTTGCGGGCGGCGAAGCCGCAGGTGCGGCGGGCGAGACGATACTGCGCCTCGGAGTTCTCGTTCCAGCCCGACTGGGGGTTGGCGAAGCCGGACCGGACCCACTCCCGCACGTCGTCCAGGCTGATGTGCGCGGTCGGCACCCGGCGGTGGTCGGCCCAGTAGCGCGCGACCGTCGTCTTGCCCGCCCCGGCCGGTCCGATCAGCAGCACCGCCACCGCCGCCTGCGCGACATCGGCGACCGACGGGTCCGCCGGGGGGTGCGGCAGCGGCACCGGGCCGCCGGGCGGCAGCTGGACATGGCCGGTGGTGTTCACCGTCTCCAGC
>NZ_JAEEAP010000248.1 GCF_016103465.1 Streptomyces sabulosicollis | reverse complement strand
GCCGTGGGCGGGGTGGGTCGGTGCGTTGGGTCTGATATGCGCGTGCCCCGCGCCGCTTGGGCGGCGCGGGGCATCGGGCGCTCCGGTGTGACCGAGGGTCACCGGGACTGCTGGGCCGGGACGCCGCGGTTGACCGCCTCGTCCTCGCCCGGGGCACCGGCCGCGGCCACCGCCGCGCCGGTCAGCGTGGCCAGCATCTCGCGGACGTTGGTCAGCTGGGCGTTGATGCTGTCGCGGCGGTTGGTGAGGGCCGCGAGCTCGCGCTCGGATTCGCTGCGGATGCGGTCGGCCTTGGCGTTGGCGTCGGCCACGATGTCCTCGGCCTGGCGCTGCGCGGTCTCCACCGTCTGGCGGGCGCGGCGCTCGGCGTCGGTGCGCAGCTTCTCCGCCTCCAGGCGCAGCTGCTCCGCGCGGTGCTCGATCTCCGCGAGCCGCTTCTCGGCCTTGGCCTGACGCGAGGCCAGGTCGCGCTCGGACTGCTCGCGGCGCTTGGCGAGGTTGGTCTCGAAGTCGGCGGCGGCCTGCGCGGCCTTGGCGCGGGTCTCCTCGAAGAGGGAGTCCGCCTCCTCGCGCTTGGACTGCGCGTCCTTCTGCGCCTCCTGGCGCAGCGTGGCCGCCTCGCCCTTCGCCTTCTCGACGATCCGCGCGCCCTCGTCCTCGGCCTTGGCCTTGCGCTCGGCGGCGAACGACTCGGCGTCGTTGCGAACCTGCTGGGCGGCCGACTCGGCCAGCTCACGGTGCTGTTCGGCGGCGCGGCGAGCCTCCTCGCGCAGATCCTTCGCCTCTTCCTCGGCGAGACGGAGGATCTTCTCGACCCGGGCGCCGAGCCCCGCGTAGGACGGCTCCGAATCGTTGATCTGGGCCTGAGCGTTCTGCGTCTCGAGGTGCAGCTCCTCGATGCGCTTTTCCAGAGAGGTGATACGGGCCAGTGCACTGTCACGATCGGCGACGAGCTTGGAAATGCGGTCGTCCACCTGACCGCGGTCGTACCCACGCCGCACGAGCTCGAAGCCGAAGGGGGAGGAAGTGTCGCTCATGGGGTTCCTGTCGAAAGAGACCGGTGAGGTGATAGAGGGAATCCTAGGGGGCCGAACGGCGTGTCATCGAGTCAACGTCTGTTTGATCTGCAGAATCTCCAGCCTTTTGAGTGGCAGTAAGACGGAGACCTCGTCACTCGTCGGGATGATACGGACATGCCGTGATGGACGCAGCCCGACGCGAGACTTACGCGAAATCGACGCGAGACTCAAGCGAAACCTCGACGGGTGCGGCTGAGCCTCGTCCCTCCGGGCACGGTTACCCCTCCGACCGCTTTCCACTCCTCGTCGCACCCGCGCCCGCCGCCGTCCTGACTTGGCCGTTCTCCTTGCCGCCCGCGCCGCCCGACGCGGGGGTCTCGAAGGATTCCAACGCCTCGAGGACGTCCTGGACACGGGAGATCTCCGCGTTGATGTCCTCGCGGCGGCGCTTGAGCAACTCCAGCTCGCGCTTGCCCTCGTCCACGATCTGCTGCGCCTCGTCCGTGGCCTGGGCCCGGAGCCGGTCCGCCTCCCGCTCGGCCTCGGTCTTCTTCTGCTCGGCCTCCTTCAGCAGACCCTCGGCCTTCTTCACCGCCGCGATCCGTACCCGGCTCGCTTCGCTCTCCGCCTCCGCGACCAGCGACTTGGCCTTCTCCTCCGCCTTCATCAACTGCGCGGTGGCCGCCGCGACCAGCTTGTCCACCCGCTCGCCGGTGGCCTTCATCTGCTCCGCGGACTCCCGGCGGGCCCGCTCGTGCAACTCCTCGACCTCGGCCTCGGTACGGGCCCGCAGCTCCTCGGCGCGCTCCCGGATGGCGGTAGCGTCGCCCCGGGCCTCGCCCAGCATGGTGTCCGAGTCCGTACGGGCCTTCTCCACCATGGCGTTGGCCTCGGCCGTGGCCTCGGAGACCAGCCGTTCCGCCTCCTGGCGGGCCGCGCCCACCATGGTGTCCGCCTGCTCCTCGGCCGCGGTCGCGGTGCGCAGCGCGGCCTCCCGCGCCTCGGAGGTGAGCCGCTCGGCCTCCGCCGAGGACTCGCTGACCAGCCGGTCGGCCTGCTCGGCGGCGTCCGAACGCCGCTTGTTGGCGTCCTCGCGGGCCTTGTCGATCAGCCGGTCGGCCTCGGCCTGCGCCTCGTTGCGGATCCGCTCCGCCTCGGCCGCCGCCTCGGTCCCGACCCGCTCGGCCTCGGCACGGGTGCGCGCCGCGTGCTGCTGCGCCGAACCGAGGGCCTCCGCCGCCTCGCTGCGCAGCCGCTCCGCCTCGGCGCTCGCCTCCGCGTGCAGCCGGTCGGCCTCGCGCCGGGCCTCGGTGACCAGGCGGTCGGCCTGCTCGGCCGCCTCCGAGCGGATGTTGTTGGCGTCGCCGCGGGCCTGGGCCCGGGTGCGGGCCGCGTCCTGCTCCGCGGTCGCCCGCGCGTCGGACGCCTCCGTACGCAGCGCCTGCGCCCGTGTGGTGGCCTCCGAGACCAGCCGCTGGGCCTCCTCGGTGGCGCCGCTGATCAGCGTATCGGCCTGCTCGGCGGCCTCGGCACGGGTCTTGTTGGCCGAGCGGCGGGCCTCGTCGAGCGTCTCGTTGGCCTCGGCCCGCAGCCGTTCGGCCTCGTGGTTGGCCTCGGTGACCAGCCGGTCCGCCTGCTCGGCGGCCTCGGCGCGGCGCCTGGCGGCCTCCTCGCGGGCCTGCTCGGTCAGCCGCTCCGACTCGGCGATCGCCTCCGCGACCGTGCGCTCCGCGAGCGACTTGGCGGCCTCGGACTCCTCCGTGGCCTCCCGCCGCACCCGGGTGGCGTCCTGCGAGGCGCGCTCCCGTTCGGCGTAGGCGTCCGCGCGGACCCGGTCGGCCTCGGCCTGCGCCTCGTCGCGCACCCGCTCCGCGGCGTGCTCGGCGGCGCTGCGCAGCGCCGTGATCTCCTGCTCGGCCTGCTCGTGCAGCCCCGCGACCGAGTCCCGCACCTGCTGGGCGGTCTGCTCGGCCGTGGCCACCAGATCGGCCGAGCGGCGCTCGGCCTCCTCGACCAGCCGCTGCGCCTCCGCCTGCGCCTCGGAGACCCGGTTCCGGGCGGCGGCCAGCAGCTCCTCGCTCTGCTCCCGCGCCGCCGTACGCTCCGCCTGCGCCTCCTCACGGGCGTCGGCGAGCAGCTCCTCGGCCTCGCGGCGGCGGCGGGCCGCCTCCTCCTGGGCGGCGGCCAGGGCCTCCGCGGCCTCGGCGCCGATCCGCTCGGCGGCGCTCGCCGCCTCCGCGCGCACCCGGTCGGCCGTCTCCTGGGCCTCGGAGCGCAGCCGCTCGGCCTCCGCGGCGGCCTCGCCGCGCAGCCGTACGGCCACCGACTCGCCCTCGGCGCGCGCGTTCGACGCGTCCGCCGCGGCCTCGTCGCGCAGCCGGGTGGCCTCGTCCTCCGCCTGCTGCCGCAGCGCGTTCAGCCGTTCGGCGGACTCCGTGCGCTGCCGCTCGATCTCCTCGGCGGTCTCCTTGCGCAGCCGCTCGGCCTCTTCGCGGGCGTCCCGCAGTGCCTGGTCGGCGGAGGAGAGCCGCTGCTCGGCCTCCTGGTGCAGCCGGTTCAGCTCGCCCTCGGCCTCGGCGCGGCGGTCCTCGGCGGCCCGCTCGGCCTCCTCGCGCAGTTCCTCGGCCGCGGTGGCCGCCTCCGACTTGACCCGCTCGGCCTGCTCCTCGGCCGAGGTCACCAGCTCCTCGGCCTCGCCGCGGGCCCGCTTCAGCAGCTCATCGGCCTGCCGGCGCAGCGCGTTGGCCCGCTCGATGGCCTCGGTGCGCACCCGCTCGCTCTCGGCGGTGGCACCGGAGCGGGTCTCCTCGGCGTCGGCCTTGGCCTTGGTCAGCAGGTCCTCGGCGGTGCTGGCCGCCTCCTCGATCTGCTGGACCGCCTCGCGGCGCGCCTCGGCGCGGACCCGCTCGCCCTCGGCGGCCGCATCCGCCTTCAGCTGCTCGGCCTCGCCGCGCAGCCGGCGGGCCTCCTCCTGCAGCTCGACGGTCTTGGCGCGGTACTCCTTGGTGTCGTCCTTCGCCGAGCCCTTGAGCTGCTCGGCGGTCTCATGGGCCTCGGCCCGCAGCCGGTCGGCCTCCTCCTCGGCCTCGCGCCGGATCCGCTCCGCCTCGTCGGTGGCCGCCTTGGTGGTGGCCTGAGCCTTCTCCGAGGCGCGGGTCAGCACCTCCTCGGCGCTCCGGGCCGCCTTGGCCAGCTGGGCCGCGGAGTCCTCGGCGGCCTTGGCCCGGGCGTCGTCGCCCGCCTCGGCGATCATCCGCTCGGCCTCGGCGCGGGCGTCGTCGCGCAGCTGCTCGGCCTCGGCCCGCAGCCGCTCGGCCTCCTTGGTGGCCTCGCCGACCAGCCGGGCGACCTCCGCCTTGGCGGTACGGGTGCGCTGCTCGTTGTCCGACTCGGCGGCCGCGAGCCGCTTGGCCGCCGCGTCCTTGGCCTCGGCGACCACCTTCTCGGCCTCGCTGCGCGCCTCGCGCAGCGCCTGCTCGGCATCCTGCATCCGCTGTTCGGCGGCGCGGGTCTGCTCGGCCGCGGCACGGCGGGCCTGGTCCGCCTCGGCGGCGGTGGAGGTGCGCAGCTGCTCGGCGTGGTCGGTGGCCTCCTGGGCCTGGGCCCCCGCGTTGGTCAGCAGCCGCTCGGCGTCGGCGCGGGCCCGGCGCAGGATCGCCTCGGCCTCGGCGCGGGCGGCCTCGGCCTCCGACCCCAGCCGCTGGCGCGCCTGTTCGGTCATCCGCTGCGCCTCGGCGCGGGCCTCGGCCAGGGCGTGCTCGGCCTCCGCCCGGGACTCGTCCATCAGCCGGCGGGCCTGCGCCTCGGTACGGGCCCGGAGCTGCTCGGCCCAGGCCACGTTCTCGTTGACGTGCGATTCGACGGTGGCGCGGCGCTCGGCGAGCTCCTGGTCCAGCCGCTGGCGCCGGGCCACGGCCTCGGCGTGCAGCTCGGCCTCGAGCCGGGCCTGCCGCTCGGCCTGTTCCTGGAGCAGCCGCTGGGTCTGGGCCCGGGTTTCGCGCAGCTCCCGCTCGGCGTTGGCGCGCAGCTGGTCCGCCTGGATCTGCGCGTCGCGCAGCAACTGCTCCGCCTGGTAGCCGACGTTGGCGCTGTCGTAGGCGGGGCGGGCCGCCAGATTACGGCGCGCCTCATGCAGCTTGGCGCGCAGCACCTCGACTTGGTAGCCGAGGTCGTCGGCGTGCTGGACGGCCTTCTCCCGCTCGGTCTTCAGCCGCTCCATCTCGGCCTCGAACTTCGAGAGCTGATCGTCAGGCTCGTAGCGGTCGTAGCCCCGCACTGCGCGGTCCCATCCGTCCCCTGGTCGCATTGGCGGCCGGCTCCGTCACCCTCCCGGCCCCCGTGGTCCCTTGCGGTGCCCCGGGGTCCCTCGAGGGATTCCCTTGCGGTACCGACCAGGCGAGGTGCGTGCCGGGTCGGACCGGAGCTGGCCCTTCCGAAGAAATGGTGTCAGATCATCGGCGAAGCCCGGGCCGGACCCCGATCCCTCTCCGTTTTCCGTACCCCGGCCGATGACGCACTCTACCGGCCGGAGAAGGGGTAGGTCAGTGGTCCGCTTCAGTGATCCTCTTCGTCCTGGTGCGCGGCGGGGTTCGCGGCGGTGACGAGCTCGGTCAGCACGCCGTGACAGTCCTTGGGGTGGAGGAAGGTGATCCGGGAGTCCATCGAGCCACGGCGGGGCTGCTCGTAGAGGACCCGGACGCCCTTGTCCCGGATGGCCTCGGAGTCGGTGTCGACGTCGGCGGTGCCGAAGGCGATGTGGTGGACGCCCTCGCCGTTCTTGGCCATCCACTTGCCGACCGCGGAGTCCTCCCGGATCGGCTCCAGGAGCTGCAGGTACGAGGCCCCGCCGTCGGAGGTCTCATTGATCTTGAGCATGGCCTCGCGGACGCCCTGCTCCTCGTTGATCTCGGAGTGGAACACCTCGAAGCCGTACGTGGCACGGTAGAACTCGACGGTCTTGTCGAGGTCGAAGCAGGCGATCCCGATGTGGTCGATTCTCGTCAGCATGGGAACAGTGCACCGCCGCACGGCCGGTTACGCAACGTGCGCGCGATCACACCGATGGGCCGGTGACCGCGCGGGTACTCGTCAGTACATTGACGATAACCCTCGTTAACTTCCTTCTCCTCGCGAAGGGACGCACCAATGACTCGTACGACCTCTGTGATGGTGGCGGGCGCGCGCACGCCCATGGGGCGCCTGCTCGGCAGCCTGCGCTCGTTCTCCGGTGCCGACCTGGGCGGGATCGCGATCAAGGCCGCGCTGGAGCGGGCCGGGGTCGGTGCCGAGCAGGTGCAGTACGTGATCATGGGGCAGGTGCTCCAGGCGGGCGCCGGGCAGATCCCCGCCCGTCAGGCGGCGGTCAAGGCCGGTATCCCGATGAGCGTGCCCGCCCTCACGGTCAACAAGGTCTGCCTCTCCGGGCTGGACGCGATCGCCCTGGCCGACCAGCTGATCCGCGCGGGTGAGTTCGACATCGTGGTCGCGGGCGGGCAGGAGTCCATGACCAACGCCCCCCATCTGCTGCCCAAGTCCCGCGAGGGGTACAAGTACGGCGCGGTCGAGATGCTCGACGCGATGGCGTACGACGGGCTGACCGACGCCTTCGAGCAGATCGCCATGGGCGAGTCCACCGAGAAGCACAACACCCGGCTGGGCATCCAGCGCCCCGAGCAGGACGAGTTCGCGGCCCAGTCCCACCAGCGGGCCGCCGCCGCCCAGAAGAACGGCCTCTTCGACGCCGAGATCACCCCGGTGGAGATCCCGCAGCGCAAGGGCGAGCCGGTGGTCTTCGACAAGGACGAGGGCATCCGCGGCGAGACCACCGCGGAGCTGCTGGCCCGGCTGAAGCCCGCGTTCACCAAGGACGGGACGATCACCGCGGGCACGTCGTCGCAGATCTCGGACGGTGCCGCCGCGGTCGTCGTGATGAGCAGGGCCAAGGCCGAGGAGCTCGGGCTGGAGTGGATCGCCGAGATCGGCGCCCACGGGAATGTGGCGGGACCCGACAACTCCCTCCAGTCCCAGCCGTCCAACGCGATCGCGCACGCCCTGGGGAAGGAGGGGCTGACGGTGGACGAACTCGATCTCATCGAGATCAACGAGGCGTTCGCCGCGGTCGCCGTGCAGTCAATGAAGGACCTGGGGGTTTCCCCCGAAAAGGTGAATGTGAATGGGGGCGCGATCGCCCTCGGCCACCCCATCGGGATGTCCGGCGCGCGCATCGCGCTGCATCTGGCCCTGGAGCTGCGGCGGCGCGGCGGCGGCACCGGCGCGGCGGCGCTGTGCGGTGGCGGCGGGCAGGGCGACGCGCTGATCCTGCGGGTGCCGGCGGGGAAGTAGGCGGCCCTCCGCTCGCAGGGCCTCGGTTTCCGTTGTGATCAAGCGATCGTGATCAAGGCGATGAGGAGTACGGCACCCATGGCTGATGTGCCCACGCTGGTGGAGCAGGCGCGGCAGGGACGGCCGCGTGCGGTCGCCCGGCTGATCTCGCTGGTCGAGGGCGCCTCGCCGCAGCTGCGCGAGGTGATGGCCGCGCTCGCTCCGCTGGCCCAGGGCGCGTACGTGGTCGGGGTGACCGGCTCGCCGGGGGTCGGCAAGTCCACGTCGACCTCCGCGCTCGTCGCCGCCTACCGGCGGGCGGGCAAGCGGGTGGGCGTGCTCGCCGTGGACCCCTCCTCGCCGTTCTCCGGCGGGGCGCTCCTCGGCGACCGGGTGCGGATGTCGGAACACGCCTCCGACCCCGGCGTCTACATCCGCTCCATGGCCACCCGCGGTCACCTCGGCGGGCTCGCCTGGGCCGCCCCGCAGGCCATCCGGGTGCTGGACGCGGCCGGCTGCGACGTGATCCTGGTGGAGACCGTGGGCGTCGGCCAGTCCGAGGTCGAGATCGCCGCCCAGGCCGACACCAGCGTGCTGCTGCTCGCGCCGGGCATGGGCGACGGGATCCAGGCGGCCAAGGCCGGGATCCTGGAGATCGGCGATGTGTACGTGGTCAACAAGGCCGACCGGGAGGGCGCCGACGCCACGGTCCGCGAGCTGGGCCACATGCTGGGGCTGGGCGAGGCGCGGTCGCCGGGGGACTGGCGGCCGCCGATCGTGAAGACCGTGGCGGCGCGCGGCGAGGGCATCGAGGAGGTCGTCCAGGCGCTGGAGAAGCACCGCGCCTGGATGGAGGAGCACGGTGTGCTCGCGGAGCGCCGGATGCGCCGGGCGGCGGGCGAGGTCGAGACGATCGCGGTGACCGCGCTGCGGGAGCGGATCGGCGATCTGCACGGCGACCGCCGCCTGGGCGCGCTCGCCCAGCGGGTCGTCGCGGGCGAGCTGGACCCGTACACGGCGGCGGACGAGCTGGTGGCGGCGGTGACGGAAGGGCCGTAGCACGCGCGGGGGCGGGCCCCGCCGCGGGCCCGCCCGTGTGCGTGGTGTGCCGTGCGCCGGTCAGTCGTCGTCGCGGCCGTCGGCCCGGTCGTCGTTCCGGTCGTCGTCGGGCACGTTCTTGGTGACCTTGCCGGTCTGCGGGTCGACGGTCAGGTCGCGCTCCTTGTGGTGCTTCACGACCTCGACCTCCCACGCCGCGCCGCGGTCGTCGTCGAAGCCGACGGAGGTCACGGTGCCACCGCCCGCCGCGGCCTTCCTGGCCGCCTGGACGGCGCTCACCTCGGCCTTCTCCAGGGCGGCCCGCTCACCGGCGTCGTCGTCCTCGTCGCGGTCCACGTGCTTGCTGAGCACCTTGCCGCTGGAGGCGTCCACGCCGACCTCGTGCCACTTCCCGTCCTTCCCCAGGATCTCGGCGTCCCAGACGGTGGCGCGGGCGTCGTGGTCCAGGTCGATGGAGGACAGCGTGCCCGGGGCGGCCTTCAGGGCCGTACCCGCCGCGTCGGAGAGCGTCACCCGGCCGGTCGTCGTGACCGGTCCGGCGCCGTGGTCGGTGTCCTGGGCCGCGGTCCCGGCCGCGCCGGTCGTCCCGGCCGTCCCGGCCGTCCCGGCCGTCCCGGCCGTACCGGTGGACGAGGACTGCGCGCCGCCCGTCCCGCCGTCCGCCATGGCGACGGCCGTACCGCCGCCGATCAGGGCGGCCGCGGCGACGGTGGCGATGACGATGTTGCGCTTCATGAGGGTTTCCTCCCCGTGTGCTGTTCGGACGTTCACCACCATCGGGGAGCGATGCTGAAGCTGAGCTGAAGCCGCCTGAAGAGATCTTCAGGTTGGCTCTGCGACGCTGGTCGCATGCGTTTGCTGATCGTGGAGGACGAGCGGCGGCTGGCCCTGTCGCTGGCCAGGGGGCTGCGGGCGGAGGGGTTCGCCGTCGATGTGGCGCACGACGGCCAGGAGGGGCTGCACCGTGCGCAGGAGGGCGTGTACGACCTCGTCGTCCTCGACATCATGCTGCCGGGGCTGAACGGCTACCGCGTGTGCGGGGCGCTCCGGGCGGCCGGGAACGACGTCCCGATCCTGATGCTCACCGCCAAGGACGGCGAGTACGACGAGGCGGAGGGGCTCGACACGGGCGCCGACGACTATCTGACCAAGCCGTTCAGCTATGTGGTGCTGGTGGCCCGGGTGCGGGCGCTGCTGCGCCGCCGCGGGCCCGCCGCCTCCCCGGTGGTGCGCGTGGGTGAGCTGTCGGTGGACCGGGGCACCCGGCGGGTGGAGCGGGACGGCGGCGAGATCGCGCTGACCGCCAAGGAGTTCTCCGTACTGGAGCACCTCGCGCTGCGGCCGGGGGACGTGGTCTCCAAGGCGGAGATCCTGGAGCACGTCTGGGACTTCGCGTACGAGGGCGACCCCAACATCGTCGAGGTGTACATCAGCGCCCTGCGCCGGAAGCTGGGCGCCGGGCTGATCGAGACCGTGCGGGGAGCGGGGTACCGGCTCCGTGGGTAAGGTCTTCGGCTCCGTACGGGCGCGGGCGGCGCTGGGCGCGACCGTGGTGGTCGCGGTGGCGCTGGTGGCCGCGGGGCTCGCGGTGCTCGCCGTGCTGCGGAGCAATCTGGCGGACCGGGCCGAGGTCGACGCCGGGGCGACCGCCCGGGCGGTCGCCTCCAAGGTCGCCGGTGGGGTGCCGTACCAGGAGCTGGACCTCGGCGACGACACCCCGGTGCAGATCGTGGACGAGGACCACCGGGTCCGCGCGGTCAGCGACGACCTCCAGGCCGTCACGGGCACCGGCAGTTCCTCGGTGCGGCCGGTCCCGGCGCCGCCCGGTGAGGACGACGGCGATGACGACGGCGGCGCGGGGGAGGTCTCCCCGACCCCGGAGTACAGCGCCGGCACGGCCCGGATCGACGACTCGACCGCGGAGTACCGCTGGGCGGCCCTGGAGGTCACCGACGCCCGGGGCGAGGACGTCACCGTCTACGCGGGCGCCCCGCTGGCCACCGAGCGCGGCGCGGTCGCCACGGTGCGGCAGGCCATGCTGCTCGGGCTGCCGCTGCTGCTGGTGGTCGTGGCCGCCGTGACCTGGCTGGTGACCCGGCGCGCGCTGCGGCCCGTGGAGGGCATCCGGCGGGAGATGGCCGCCATCACGGCGAGCGCGGACCTGTCCCGGCGCGTCCCGGAGCCCGCCTCGCACGACGAGGTGGCGGCGCTGGCCCGGACCACCAACGAGACGCTCACGGCGCTGGAGGCGTCCGTGGAGCGGCAGCGGGCGTTCGTGGCCGACGCCTCCCATGAGCTGCGCTCCCCGGTGGCCTCGCTCCGCACCCAGCTGGAGGTGGGCGCCGCCCATCCGGAGCTGCTGGACCTGGACGGCGCGGTGGAGGACGTGGTGCGGCTCCAGCGGCTGGCGGCCGATCTGCTGCTGCTGGCCCGGCTGGACGCGGGGGAGCGGCCCACTGGCGGGACGCCGGTGGCGCTGGACGCCCTGGTGCGCGAGGAGCTGGCCCAGCGGGTGGGGGACCGGGTGCCGGTGCGGGACGAGACGGCGCCGGTCGCGGTGCCGGGCTCGCGCGGGCAACTGGCCCGGGTGCTGGGCAACCTGGTCGACAACGCCCAGCGGCACGCCCGCGGCGGGGTGCGGGTCACGGTGCGCGACGAGGGCCGCTGGGCCGTGCTGGAGGTCGCGGACGACGGCGAGGGCGTGCCCGAGGCCGAGCGGGAGCGGATCTTCGAGCGGTTCGTACGGCTCGACGACGCCCGCAGCCGCGAGGATGGCGGGGCCGGGCTCGGCCTCGCCATCGCGCGGGACGTGGCGGTGCGCCACGGCGGCACGCTGGCCGTCCGGGCGGCACCCGAGGGCGGTGCGCTGTTCGAGCTGCGGCTGCCGACGTAGGTCGTGAGGCCGGTCTCTCCGCCCCTTCCCGCTGCCGGGGGCCTCGCCCCTGGTTACCCGGGGTCTGGGGCGGAGCCCCAGTCGAGGGAAGGGACGGGGAGGGGAGCAGCCCGCCGCGGGCGTCAAGACCCGTCGGACACCATCTAGACCCGGCCCCGCTGGGTGCGCAGGTGCTCCGCGACCGGCACCAGCGATCCGTACAGCGCCTTGAGGTCCTCCGGCGCGAGCAGATCGATGAAGTGCCTGCGGACGGACGCCACATGGTGGGGGGCGACCTTGCGCATGGTGTCCCAGCCGTGCTCGGTCAGCACGGCGTACAGCCCCCGCCGGTCCGATTCGCAGTTCTCGCGGCGGACCAGGCCGGCGTTCTCCATCCGGGTGATCTGGTGGGACAGCCGGCTCTTGGACTGCAGGGTCGCGGACGCGAGATCGCTCATTCGCATCCGGTGGTCCTCCGACTCCGAGAGGTTGACCAGGATCTCGTAGTCGTTCATGGTCAGGCCGAACGGCTGCAGGTCCTTTTCGAGCTGGTAGGTCAGCAGCCGGCTGACGTCCAGGTGGGTGCGCCAGGCGCGCTGTTCCTCATCGCTGAGCCAGCGGGTGCCGTTCTCGGTCTCCATGGGATGTATTCTACCTATAGAAGTTGAATTCCGAACCAATGGATGTATCGGGCTAGAGGTCACCTGTTCGACGTTACACTCCGCACCTTCGCGCTCACGAACCGGTACCCCCCGTCTCGCCGACCGATATCTCGGCGACCACCTCCTCCGTCGACTGGAGCAGCACGGTCCCCGCGCCCACGAACTCGAACTGGTGCTCCTCGCCCGAGGCGCCCCCGAGCCCCGTGCGCGACCTGATGGCCCCGAGGAAGCCGCGCAGATACTCGTGGTCGTAGTGGTGGCACGGCGTCGGGCAGTCCGCCCAGCCCACCAGCGCCTGCGGATCCACCCGGATCGGCGGCTCCATGAAGACCACGGGCCCGTTGGAGGCGGCCACGAACTTCCCGGTGCCGATGAGGGTGAGGAAGCCCGGGACGATGGACTGCTTCAGGGACAGGGAGGGCTGGAAGGCCAGCAGATTGCCGGACCGGATGGAGAGGTTGCCGTCGTCCAGGTCATAGGAGTTGACGTCGAAGGCGCGGTCAGCGAGCACCATCTTGCCCTGCCCCTCGGCCACCACCCAGTCCGCCGCGTGCAGCGGGGAGTGGAAGCTGTGCGCGATGAGGTGGTCGAGGTGGCCGAGCCCGATGCCCCGGAAGTCGATCTGCCCGTAGTAGGCGACCATCTTCCCCTTCTGCAGGAACCACTGCCCGTTCAGGTCCACGCTGAAGGCGTACGGATTGATGTTGTCGTCGACGGGCAGCGTCCAGGCGTCATGGATGACGGGGCCGTTCACAGCTTCTCCTCCGATGCCTGGACATAGACCGTGCCGGTGCCGGACAACTCCAGTTGGAACGCCTCCCCCGAGCCGCGGCCCACCATTTCGCGCCAGCCGATCGCCGTCGAGAGCTTATTGCGAACATCACCCCGGTGGGCGACATAGGCTTGCGGATCCACGTGCACCGGACGTCCCGGGCCGATCGGCAGCTCCAGTACCCCGCCGTGCGCCATGACCGCCGCGGAGCCCTGCCCCTCCAGGGTCGTGGTGAACAGCCCCTGGCCGGTGACCTGGCCGCGCACCATGCCCATCACCCCGCCCTGGGAGCCCAGGAACATCGTGCCCTGGCGCAGCGAGCCGTCGAAGGCCAGCAGCCGGTCCGACTCCACGCAGAGGGTGTCGCCGACCAGGTCGATCACATGGACGTGATGGCCGCCGTGCCCGAACATCACCGTGCCCTGGCCCTCGACGGTCATCAGCGGGGTGGCCTCGCCCGCGACCCGCCGCCCGATCATCCCC
>NZ_JAEEAP010000247.1 GCF_016103465.1 Streptomyces sabulosicollis | reverse complement strand
GCATCGGGGGCGTTGTCAGTGGGTGCCACTACGGTGGCGCGCATGACGAACGCCGCCGCCGGGTCCGCCGTGGACCGCACGCCAGAGGCCACCCTCTCCGCCGACGAGGCGCGCCGGATAGCGCTGCGCGCCCAGGGGCTGCTGGGCGCCCCCGACCGGCGTGGCGGGGTGCGGGGCGTGCTGCGCCACCTGGGCGCGGTGCAGCTCGACACGATCTCGGTGCTGGCCCGCTCCCACGAGCTGATTCCGTACGCGCGGCTGGGTGCGGTCGGCCGTAAGGCGGTCGAGTCGGCGTACTGGACCGGCACCCACGCCTTCGAGTACTGGTCGCATGCCGCCTGTGTGCTGCCGATCGAGGAGTGGCCGCACTTCGCCTTCCGGCGCCGCGCCTACCGCGTCCGTCCGCACTGGCACCACGAGCTGCCGGACGGGGTGTACGAGACGGTGGTGAAGCAGCTGCGCGCGGAGGGCCCGCTGACCGCGACGGAGCTGGGCGGGGCCAAGAACGGCGGGCCGTGGTGGGACTGGTCGGCCGCGAAGATCGCGGTCGAGCGGGCGCTGATGTTCGGCGAGGTGGTGTGCGTCGAGCGGCGCGGCTGGAAGCGGGTGTACGACCTGGCGGAGCGCGCCGTGCCGGACGCCCTGCTCCATGACGACCTGGACGACCGGGAGTGTCTGCGCCGCCTGGTCCGGCTGGCCGGGCAGTCCCTGGGCGTGGGCACGCGGGCGGACATCGCCGACTACCACCGGCTCAAGGGCGAGCAGGTGGCGGCGGTGATCGCGGACTCGGGGCTGGTGCCGGTGACGGTCGAGGGGTGGGACAAACCGGCCTGGGCGGACCCCGAGGCGCTGGCCACCCCGCCGCGCGGCCGGCACCGCACCACCCTGCTGTCGCCCTTCGACTCGCTGATATGGGACCGGGCGCGCACCGAGCGGATCTTCGGCTTCAGCCACCGGCTGGAGGCGTATGTGCCCAAGCCCAAGCGGATCCACGGCTACTTCGCCATGCCGCTGCTGTCGGGCGGGCGGCTGCTGGGCCGGGTCGATCCGGCCCGGGAGGGCACGACCCTGGTCGCCCGGCAGGTGTCCCTGGAGTCGCCGAAGGCCGTGGCCCCCATGGCACAGGCACTGCGGGAAGCGGCCGAATGGGTGGGCTGTGACGCCGTACGGGTCGAGCGCGTGGACCGCCCGGAGCTCGCCGCACCGCTCGTGGCGGCGGTCTCGGCGGCGGTCGCCTGAACCGATCTCGGCTCACCCGGGGCTCCGGCCCCGGGCTCCGGGAGAGGCGACATCCTCACCTGATCTCGAGGATCTTCTCCCGCATCGCGTACACCACGGCCTCCATCCTGGAGTGCAGCTGCAATTTCTCCAGGATGTTGCGCACGTGGTTCTTCACGGTGTTCTCGCTGATGAACAGCTCCTTGGCGATATCCCGGTTGTTCATTCCGGTCGCCACCAGCTTGAGCACCTCCAGCTCCCGGTCGGTGAGCCGGGGCGCGGGCACCAGCCGCCGCTCGTCGGTGCGCTGGATCATCGACTTGAACTCGGTCAGCAGCTTGGCCGCCATCGACGGGCTGATCTGCGACTGGCCGTCGGCCACCGCCCGGATGGCGGTCGAGACCTCGTCGGTCGAGATCTCCTTCAGCAGGTAGCCCGTGGCGCCCGCCTTGATCGCGTCGTAGAGATCGGCTTCCTCATCACTGATCGTCAGCATGATGATCTTGGCGCTGGGGGCCACCTCCTTGATGGCGGTGCATGCCTCGATCCCTCCGCGCTTGGGCATCCGCACATCCATCAGGACGATGTCCGGCAGCAGATCCGCCGCCTTGTCCACGGCCTCGGCCCCGTCCCCCGCCTCGCCGACGACCTGGATGTCCTCCTCCTGGGCGAGGACGATCTCCAATCCACGCCGGAAGAGCGCGTGGTCGTCCACGACGAGGACCCGAATCGGCTCCTTGCGCGGCTCACCGCGCGGCTCACCTCCGTCCGGCCCGACGCCATGGTCCTCACCGGCGTCGGACACGGGCCCGAAGCTGTCCGCCATCGTTCCTCCCCCTGAAGGCCATGGCCCTTGCGGTCCGCACCCTGGGTGCACTCGGTCTGGTGCCAACCGGTGCTTTCCGTATACCGGTTGGCCGCCCGGCCATGATTTCATGCCCGGACGGCGGAATGGTCCCGCCGTGGTCGCACGGAGGTGCCCCGGGGGGCGCACAAGCGCTCCGGGGCACCACTCACTTGTCAGACTGGATTCGGCTGAATTTCTCGGTCAGCCACCGAGTGCGCCTCCGGCGCCGCCGGGTGCCTCTCCGACGAACGCTTCCGGCTGAAGATGAATCACCCCGTAGTCATAACCATGCCGCCGGTAGACGACGCTGGGCTGGTTGGTCTCGGAGTCGACGAACAGATAGAAGTCGTGCCCGACCAGCTCCATCTCGTAGAGAGCCTGGTCGAGCGTCATGGGAGCCGCGGCGTGCGTCTTCTCCCGGACCACCAGGGGGCCCTCGCCCTGGACCTCCAGGGGGCCCATCCGGGTGGTGGGGACGGTCTCCGTCGTGCGCTGGGGGGCGATGTCGCCATGCCCGTTGATGCGCGCCGCGTTGGGCACGGTGATGGCCACGTCACTGGCGGGAATGCGACCGTTGCCACGGCGCGTATGGCGCTTGTCGTGCTGCTTGCGCATCCGTGCCTCCAGCTTGCTGGCGGCCAGGTCCAGCGCTGCGTACGGATCGGCCGCGGCGGCCTCCGCCCGGATCACCGGGCCCCGCGAGCGGAGCGTGATCTCCACTCGGTCGGCGCGGTCGGACTGCCGCGGGTTGTGCTCCTTGGACACCTCGACGTCGAGGCTGATCACCTTGCCGTCGAGCTTCTGGATCTTATCCAGCTTCAGCTTCTCGGCCACGTGCTTCCGGAACCGCTCGGGCACCTCAGTTTTACGGCCCTTGACGACGATGTCCACGCAGAACTCCGTTCCCGGGTAGCTCCAGTCAGTATCGGAGCGTCATCCCTTGTGCACTTGGCTCCGGCGTCTTCCGGAGCCACCGGCTTGGCGCTTTCAGCTCCTCCTTCCCACGGGGAGGATCTCAATCCCGTTTGTTCCAAACCTCACCAGAATGCAGGCAAAACACGCCAAGCGGATGAGCGAGTCATAGCACCCGCCATTCCTCACAACCGAACATAGCTCGACCGGTCGGAAGTCGGCACCCCCTACCGGCACGTACCTCCGATCAGGTGCTTTGCTCCGCTTATCACCTGCAACGATGTGGCTTCGTCATCAGTTCCGGTTGGTGGCCGTCAGGGGGGCGGCGACCACGGCGGCGCCGATGACCAGCCCACCGGCCGCCGCCACCGCGCGCGCCGCCTCAGCGAGCGAGGCGCCTGTGGTCATCAGATCGTCCACCAGCACGACCGGGCCCGCCGCCAACAGCCGTCCGCCGCCGGGGACCGTACCCAGCGCCCCGGTCACATTCGCCCGTCGCTGCCGCGCGTCCAGCCCCGACTGATCGGACACCCGGCGCCGCTGGCACAGCACCGCGGGGACCCTCGCCGGGCACCCGTCACCGCGCAGCACACCCGCCGCGGCGAGCGCGATCCGCCGGGCCGGGTCATGCCCCCGGGCGCCCACCGAGCGCCGGGCCGACGGCACCGGCACCAGCAGCAGCGGCCCTCCGTGAGGTCTCGCCCCGGATCCGGCCCCCGGCCTCGCCCCGGATCCGGCACCCGGCCTCGCCGCCGACCCGGCCCCCGGTCTCGTCCCTGATCCGGCACCCGGCCTCGCCGCCGATCTTGCCCCCGGTCTCGCCCCGCATACCACGCGCGACCCCGCGGCCATCCGCCGCCGGGACCCCGCACCGGGCTCGCCGCCCCGGCAGGCCGCGCGCACGGCCCTCGCCAGCGCCTCGCCCAGCGGCCGCGCCAGCCGGAGCGCTCCCCGCTCCTTGTGGGCGAGCAGCACGGCCCGCGCCTCGTCCACGTAATCCACCGCCGCGTGGACCACCGGCAGCCCCGGCGGCACCGGGCTCGGCTCCACCCGGCGCGCCCCGGTCCCCCGCAGCGCCCCACGACAACGGTCACACAGCGTGCCACCCGGCCGACCGCATCCGGCACAGTCGGCCGGCAGCACCAGATCAGAGATCTCCTGCCACCAGCCCCGCATGAACACCACTGTCCCGGCGGTCGGGCCAGCGCGCCACCCCTTGTGGATAACCGCGCACATGTGGACAACCAGCCACCCCCGATCGGTGACCTGGCCAGGAGCTGCCGCTACCCCGCCTAACCGGGGTAGACCGGAGCCGAACCGTCCTGGTCCACGGTCTTCCAGTCGGTGTTCGGCAGCAGCCGCACGATGCCGTTCTCCCTGGTCTCGGCGATCAGCGGCCGGGTCTGGTCCTCCGAGGCGCCGATCGACTGCACACCGTTCGGCCCCGGCACCTCCGGGACGTTCGCCGGGGAGCCGTCCGACTCCACGTACTGCAGCTGCTGCACCCCGTCCGACTCCCGGCCCGCGACCACCAGCCGGCTGTCCCCCGCCCAGGAGAAGGTGTCCACGTCCTCCAGCTTCGGCGCGATCGCCCGCAGCGCCCCCACCGACAGCTTCGGGGCGTCGGCGGTGCCCCGCCGTTCGATCCTGCCGAGCCGCAGCGTGGTGTGGCCGGACCGCTTGACCAGCATCGCGATCCTGGAGCCGTCCGCGGACACCCGCAGCGCCGTGATCCGGCCTCCGTCCAGTTCCGGCAGCCGCACCTCGTCCGCCGGTCCGGTGCCGCCCCGCAGCCGCAGCAGCCTCGGCTGCCGCGGATCCCGGTCGGCCACCCACAGGCCGCCCAGCCCGTCCCAGCTCGGCGCCGTCAGCCCGTGCTCCACGCTGCCGCCCCGGCTGCGCACCCGCACCTTGCCGCGGTCGACCCCGGACGCCAGCTCGGTCACATACAGCGCCTGGCCGTCGGCCGTGACCCCCGCCACCTCCCGCTCGTCGCGGGAGACCGCCACCGAGCCCAGACCCGCGCCATCGACGCCGAACGGCCCCGGTACGGGCCGTGGCCGGTCCTCGTCGTCGGACAGCCGGACCATCCGGTGTTCGGAGTCCACGAAGTACTGGTGCCGCGGATGGCCCTCGACCCCGTCCGGGGCGTAGGCCCGGGCCGCGTCGCTGGAGAGGGCGCACAGCTCCGAACCGTTCTGCCGCTCCAGACGCACCGCGCTGACCTGGGACGATCCCTCACCCAGGTCCTGGACCGTGAACAGCGTCTGCGCCGCCATCCGGGCGCAGCGCGCCGCGCTGATCCGCGCCGCCCGGTCGTTCAGCCGGATCTTCAGCGCGTTCGAGTCGTCCAGCGACAGCCGCTCGTCCCGGCGGCCGAGCGCCGCACCGCGCGGGAAGGAGCTGCTGACCGCCGGCTCCAGCCATTCCGTGGGACCGTGCAGCAGCGCCTTGACGGTCGCGGTCACCGGGTCGATACGGCGCCGCACATAGACCGGATCGGCCACTAGGACGTTGTCCCCGGCCTTGGACCCCTCGGCGTCCGGGCCGAGGTCGGCGAAGTAGTACTTGTTGACCGAGCGGTAGATGCGCTGGAAGTCGGACTCGCCGAGGATCAGCCCCCGCGGCGGGCCGTCGATCCGCCACTCCGAACCGCTCAGGGTGAGATGGATGCGCTCCTCGTACGGCTGCTCATCGGGCTTGTAGGCGTGGGTCTCGTCCACGACGGCGATCCGCTTGCCCGACAGCACGACCGTCTTACCGCTGCCGTCCCGGTCGCCCGGATCCGTCTCCACCCGCACGTCAGGCGCCCGCTCCAGCACAGTGGTGGCCGCGAAGGGCTGCCACCGCTTGACCGCGCTCTTGGTCAGGTACTCCTTCGCCGTGCCGAAGTTCTCCTCGTCGCTCGTCGTGGCCTCCAGGAAGCCGGAGACCAGCTCCGCGGGCTGCTCGCCCTTGCCCGGGCTCACCCCGTACACCCGCACCTGCGAATCGACGTCGGAGCGCGGTGAGGAGTCCACCCGCCGCACATCGCCGCTGTCGGGCATCGAGGCGCAGCCGGAGAGCAGCAGGGCGCCGCAGGCCAGCAGTACGGGAGCGCTCAGGCCCCGGCCGCCCGGGCGGCGCGCCCGGCGGCGGGAACGGCGACGATCGGCACGGTCAGCGCCCACGAGGGCGGCCCTCCCCTTCGTTCGATGGCGTCGGCCCGGCGGACGGCTCCTGGCCGCCCCGCGACCCGTCGGATGGCGTCTCCGGGGTGCCCCGCACCACCCGGGCCCCATTGCCCGGCAGGGCCGTGGGATCGGCCGATGGCGCCGCGGCGTCGGCGGGCAGCGCCGACCGCGGCTGCGCGGGTACCGCCGCCAGCCGCTCCGCCGGGGGCTGCGGGGGCGCGGCATCGCTGGGTCGGCGGTTGCGCCGGGAGTCCTCGGGCTCCAGCGGGATCGGCGAGCCGCGCAGCACATCGCCCGCGGTGCGCGGCAGCGTCAGCCGGAACTGCGAACCGCCGCCGGGCTCGCCCCACGCCTGCAGCCAGCCGCCGTGCAGCCGCGCGTCCTCCACCGCGATCGACAGGCCGAGACCGGTGCCGCCTGTGGTGCGCGCACGGGCCGGATCGGCCCGCCAGAAACGGTTGAACACCCGCGTCGCCTCGCCGGGCCTGAGCCCGACGCCGTAGTCCCGCACCGCGACGGCCACCGCGCCGCCCGCCGTCGCGAGCCGTACCACCACATCGCGGCCCTCGCCGTGCTCCACGGCGTTGACCACCAGGTTCCGCAGCACCCGCTCGACGCGACGGGGGTCCGCCTCGGCGACCACCGGCGCCTCGGCGCCCCGCACCAGGATCCGGGTGCCCTTGGCCTCGGCGAGCGGCTCCGCCCCGTCCACCACCCGGTGCACCACATCCCGAAGATCGATCGGCTCGGCCTCCAGCGCGGCCGCGCCCGCGTCGAACCGGCTGATCTCCAGCAGATCGCTGAGCAGCGACTCGAACCGGTCGACCTGGCCCCACAGCAGCTCGGCCGAGCGCGCGGTGATCGGATCGAAGTCCTCACGCGCCTCATGGATGACATCCGCCGCCATCCTTACGGTCGTCAGCGGGGTGCGCAGCTCGTGGGAGACATCGGAGACGAAGCGGCGCTGCATCCGCGAGAGCTCCTCCAGCTGCTGGATCTTGAGCTGGAGGTTCTGCGCCATCTTGTTGAACGACTCGCCCAGTCGGGCGATGTCGTCCTCCCCGGTGACCTTCATCCGCTCCTGGAGCAGCCCGGCCGCCAGTCGCTCGGAGATCCCCGCCGCCATCCTTACGGGCGTCACGACCTGCCGGACCACCACCCAGGCGATGGCCCCGAGCAGCACCACCACGAACACCCCGGCCGTGGCCAGGGTGCCCTTGACCAGGCTCAGGGACTTCTCCTCCTGGGTGAACGGGAAGAGGTAGTACAGCTGGTAGGCGTCGCCGTTGTTGTCGTCCAGACGCTTGCCGATGATCAGCGCCGGCTCGGAGTCCCCCGAGCCCGCGTGCACGATCTTTCCGTAGCGCTCGTACGGCGCCGTCCGGCCCTCGTCCACCCGGCGGCGCAGATCGGCGGGCACGCTGTCCGGCTGCACATCACCAGAGGCCCGGGGCCCCCGGCTGGCCACATAGGGCGTCTCGCCGGAGTCGGAGCTGAGCGCCACCACCGAATAGGCGCCCTTGCCGCCGCTGGCGAGCTGCTCCACCAGTGCGTTCAGCCAGGCGCCGGAGTCCTGGGCACCGGCTCCGGCCCCGTCCTGGCCACGGTTGTCGCTCTTGCGGTCGGCCATCTGCTCGGCCACCTCGAACCCGCCCACGGCCTGGCCCTGCGCGGCATGGCGCTTGGCGTCCAGCAGACCGTTGCGCACCTGCCCGATGACCACCAGACCCAGCAGCAGCACCACACCGAGCGACATCAGCAGCGTGGTGGCCACCACCCGCAGCTGGATGTTCCGCCGCCACAGCCGGGCAGCGGGCAGCAGCGGACGGCGCACCCACCGGCCGAACAGCCTGATCACCGGATGGGCCGGCCCTCCGGACGCCCCGTCGGGCAGCAGATGCCCGCCGCTCCACAACCTGCGCAGCAGCGGTATCTCGCCCGCCGGGTCGGGCCGCCCCATCCGGGCACCCTCCGGAGCCCCGCCGCCCGGTCCACCGGGCTGCGGCGCCGTACCACCGGTCATCTCAGCTGGGCCCGGCCTTGTAGCCCACGCCGCGCACGGTCACGACGATCTCCGGCCGCTCCGGGTCCTTCTCGACCTTCGACCGCAGCCGCTGCACATGCACATTCACCAGCCGGGTGTCCGCGGCATGCCGATAGCCCCACACCTGCTCCAGCAGCACCTCACGGGTGAACACCTGCCACGGCTTACGGGCCAGCGCCACCAGAAGATCGAACTCCAGCGGCGTCAGCGCTATCGACTGGCCGTCCCGCTTCACCGAGTGCCCCGCCACGTCGATCACCAGATCGCCGATGGCCAGCTGCTCCGGCGCCGGCTCCTCGGAACGCCTCAGCCGCGCCCGGATCCGGGCCACCAGCTCCTTCGGCTTGAACGGCTTGACGATGTAGTCATCCGCCCCGGACTCCAGCCCGACCACCACATCGACCGTGTCGCTCTTGGCCGTGAGCATGACGATCGGCACCCCGGACTCGGCCCGGATCAGCCGGCAGACCTCGATGCCGTCCCGTCCGGGCAGCATCAGATCGAGCAGCACCAGATCGGGCTTGGTCTCACGGAAGGCGGCAAGAGCCTTGTCACCGTCCGACACGAACGACGGTTCAAAGCCTTCTCCGCGCAGCACGATGCCGAGCATCTCTGCCAGTGCGGTGTCGTCGTCGACGACAAGGACGCGTCCCTTCATATCGACATCATCCCATTTTCGCATCCGGTCAATAGAGCAGGGTGACCCAGGCCACTGCCCGGGGGGTGGTGTCGGCTGGTGTCGGTCATTGTCGGTGGGGTCCTGTCGCCGTTGATGTCAGCCATGGATGTCAGGGCAGGCCCCACCGCGTCAAGCGGGCAGAGCTCCACCATTGTGGCTGACCAGCGCCTATCACCGTGCTGGAACCCGATACGTATGACCACAGCGCCCCGGACAGACTGTCCGGGGCGCTGCCCGTTCCGCTGCTCATGCTGGCTTCGCGCCGAGAGAGCAGACAGATCACCTGTCCGCCCCGTGGGCGGATCGGTACCGTGAGCAACGCCCCTACTCGCCGGGAGGCAGCACGCAATGCGTGGTCTTGGAGATCACCTCAGCATCGGGGAACGGATCGCCTTCTACCGCAACCGCCGCGGCTACACCCAAGAGGTCTTGGCCGGGCTCGTAGGCCACAGCACAGACTGGCTGGCCAAGGTGGAGCGGGGCCGCCGGAAGCCGCCCCGCATCGACAAGCTGGCCGAGCTGGCGCGCGTGCTGCGGGTGCCGCTCGGAGACCTGATCGGGCAGCCGTCGCTGCTGGAGGACGAGAAGCAGCAGGACGACGTCCCCGCCGTGCGCGACGCGCTCATGAGCCCGCGCCGCCTCTCTCGGCTGCTCTTCGGGCCGGAGGCCGAGGCGCAGCTACCGATACCGGGCCCGGTGGTCCCGATCGTGGAGCAGCGCTGGAACGACTACCAGACCGGCCACCTGGGCAAGGTGGTGGCCGCGCTCCCCGGTCTCCTCCAGACCGCCCAGGAGCTCGAGGACCGGGCCGCACGCTCGCCGGAGGAGCGGCGCGACTGCTGGGCCGTCTCCGCTCGTACTCACCATCTCGCCGCGACCACGCTCGCGAAGATCGGCGAATCCGATATCTCGTGGCTCGCGGCGGAGCGAGCCATGCGGGCAGCGGACGAGTCGGGTGATCCCCTCGTGCTGGCGTCGGCGGCCCGCTCGGGCACGCATGCGCTGCTGGCCAACGGCCGATACGACGACGCAATGGAGCTGGGCGAGACCACAGCAGTGTGGTTGTCGTCACGTATAGAAGAGGACGACCCGGCCGCGCTGAGCCTGCTGGGGATGATCCACCTGCGGGCAGCCATCGCGGCAGCACGCCACCAGGACCGGGCGACCGCGACGAACCTGCTGGGCCGGGCCGAGACGCTGGCCAACCGGCTCGGCTCGGATGAGAACCACTGGCAGACCAGCTTCGGGCCGACGAACGTCGTGCTGCACCGGCTGTCGGCGGAACTCGACCTTGAGAACGTCTCGTACGTCGTGGAGCACGGGGACATCGACGTGGACCACATGCCGCCGGAACGCGGCGTATCCCACCGCATCGACTTCGCCCGAGCGCTCACGCTGGCGGGCCAGGGGGACGATGCCTTCACCGAGCTGCGCACCGCCGAAGGCACGTCGCCGCAGCTTGTGCGCAACAATCCTCGCGTGCGGGAGACGCTGCGAGACCTGATCAAACAGGCCCCGGTCACCGGGGGCGCTCGCTCGTCCGAGCTGTTCGCGATGGCCCAGCGATGCAAGGCGGTGCAGTGAGTACGGAAGGACGCGGAGTCCTCGGGGTCGTCGGCACGGGTGCCGGCGGGGTGGAGCTGCTGCGTACGGGGCTGGTCGAGCCCGCGATCGCGCGTGGCTGGCAGGTAGCCGTGACGCTGACGCCGACCGCCGGTGAGTGGCTGCGGGCCATCGGCGAAGTCGAGCGGCTGGAGAAGGTGACAGGGCTCCCTGTTCGAGACGCCCCCCGACTGCCGGGCGAGGCCCGGCCGCATCCCCAGGTGGACTGCTACGTCGTAGCCCCAGCGAGCGCGAACACCGTCGCGAAGCTGGCGACCGGCGTCGCCGACAACCAGGCGCTCACGCAGGTCTGCGAAGCGATCGGCACCATCGGCCTCCCGGTCGTCGTCTTCCCCCGCGTCAACGCGGCGCACGCCCGGCATCCCGCGTGGCGGGGGCACCTCGCCGCCCTCCGCGAGGCAGCCGTACGGCTTGTGTACGGGCCGGAAGTCTGGCCGCTGTACGAGCCACGCGAGGCGCCATCCGGCCGTGAGCTGCCCTGGACGGCCGTGCTCGACGCGGTGGACGAGATGGTCACCTGAGAACTCGTCAACCCGCCTGACCTGCAAAGAAATCGGACCCGGACAGTCTGTCCGGGTCCTTTTGCATTGGCGCCCACATGCTCATTGGCATGTCAGGGAGCAACGAGCACCGCATCACTGAACTGGGCATGACCGCCGCCGAATTCGCATTGATCGAAGCGAGTCTGCGCACGGCGCGAGCAACAGCGGAGAACCTGCTGAGCCGCGCCGACACGCTCATTGAGCGGGCGGAGTCCCGTTGCCCTCGACAAGCCGCTCCAGGCGGTCAAGCCGGTCACCAAGCTGTCGGAGCGTCTCGTGAATGGTGCTGAGTTCCGACGCCAGCGCGGTGAACGCGGGGCTGCTGCCGGATTCGGTGCCGAGGGGCACAGCAGGATCGCGGACGAACGTTCCGCGTCCCTGTTGGGTGATGACCAGCCCCTCGGACCGGAGCTGTCCGTAGGCGCTCTGCACGGTCATGAGCTGGACGCCGAGCTGCTTCGCGAGCCCACGGGCCGCGGGCAGCCGGTCCCCCGGCCCGTAGACCTCGTTCGCGATGTCCTCGCGGAACTTCGCGGCGATCTCCTTGGCGGTCGGCTTGGGCGCGTCAGGGCTTAGCTCCATGTCACGAGCGTAGCTGTCCTAGGTCAATCCCTGGTTCGGCGAAGCACCTTGACATCCAGATTGACCTAGGTCAATCTGGAATCGCAACGCCAGCCGGACCCCGGAAAGGGGACTGGGATGGCTCGTGCATGACCAGCAAAAACGCGCCCGGAGGACCCCGTGAAACGGGTCCAAAGGAAGTGCTCGTTCCTTGACAACTGAATGGGGATCACGCCGCCTCTCCTCGGCCAAGTAGGCGACCACGCGGGTCCGACCCCCGCGTGAGGAACAGCGCAACCCAACTTGTTCGCGGCCCCTAGAGCCGCGGCCGGTTGCCTCCTCCGTCCGTCCGGGCCGCTTGTGTGCGGTGCCGTACGGGCGGGGTCGAGGGGAGCCGGATCTACCGACTTCAACGGCGCGCACCCCCGGAGTGGCCGCTCCGGGGGTGCTGTAGGGCCGTTCCACCTTGGAAGGAACCACGACCCATGAAGCACATCGGTGCACTTCGGGCGGTTGTTACCGCCGACCTGTCCGACTGCGAGCCGACCGCCGCGGAGCTGGACGCCATCGAGGGCGAGATGCCGCTGATCGATGCGGAAGTCGAGTTGCTGGACGTGCAGATCAGCCTGCTGGACCGGCCCGCGTCCGAGCTGGACACGCGCCGTCTGCGGCGGGCCCGTCGCAAGGTACTGGCCGCCCGGCTGGAGCTGACCAATCAGGTCGCCCCGGTGACGGGGGTGGGGGCGTGAACGACGCGTTGACGCTCGATGAGCTGGCCGTGCCGCTGCGGGCGCTGCGCCTGCTGGCTACGGACTTCGGGCACCTGCCCGCGCCGTGCACACGGGTGTCCACCGTCTACCCGGACCAGTTGGAGCTGTCGTTCTACGACGACCTGACCGACTTCGAGGCATGGCGTGAGGCCCTGGGCATCGCCCCGGACGCGGTGGAGTGCCGGGAGCAGGGCGGCGGCCGTACCCGCGCTCTGTCCCTGACCACCGACTACGCGGGTGCCGCGCTGCGCCTGGTCGCCTACGCCGACGTCCCCGCCCCGGCTACGGCCGCGGGGAGGGACGCCCGATGAACGGCAGGCCCGCCCCGCCGCGCGTCCAGATCGCCGCGCTGAACCGGCTCCAGTCGGGGCTGACGATGGTCCTGGTGCTGGTCGCCGTGGTGGCGCTCGCGTTCACCGCGACCAACGTCACGATGTTCGCCATCCAGCACGAGGTATCGCCCTGGATCGCGTGGCTGCTCGACCCCATAGTCGGGGTGGCTCTCGGGGCCGTTCTGATCGTGGACGGCCGGTTGTCGGAGTACGGCGTGAACCCCTCCGGCTGGGCAACGGTGCTGCGCTGGTTCGCCGGTCTGGGCACCTGGGTCATGAACTGCTGGGACTCTCTGTGGCCGGAAGGAACGGCGTTCGGCGTTCCCCGGCAGGTGGATCCGGCGGGGCTGGTGCTCCACTCCATCCCCCCTGTCCTCCTGATCGTCTTGGCCGAAGCGATCACCCACTACCGCCGCGCGATCCTCGACAAAATCGCCGGGCTGCGCGCCGAGGTGGAAGCGGTGGACGCTCCGGTGGAATCCACCCCCGTCCCCTCGGCGTCCACCCCGGTCACCACACC
>NZ_JAEEAP010000246.1 GCF_016103465.1 Streptomyces sabulosicollis | reverse complement strand
CGCCCGCCCTCGGCGAACGCCCCCTGCCCCGGGAGGGCGACCGCACCGGCCAAGGTCAGAGCCCCGACGGCCGCCCCCAGCACACGACGCCTGCCGCGCCCCGCCCCTCGACGTCCGGCTTCCATGGCCCTCACTCCCACTGCTCGACGACTCCTGCCGTGCGACTGTCGCCACCGCGCACCAGGAGGTTGCCGGGACGGGCCGATCGTCCTGTGGCGGATCCTCACCCCGTCTTGCCCACGCCACGACGCGCTGACAGACTCCGGCAGCAAGCGCTTACCGACGGACGCACCCCACCCCTGATCCGCCCCGGAGGGAACAGTGAGCGAACACGGTCGCAGGCAGGTGTTACGGACCGGCCTCGGCGCGGTCGCCGGATCGACGGTGCTCGGCGCCGTCGGCGACGCCACCCCGGCTTCGGCAACGCCACGGCCCCACAGCCCACTTGGGGCGGACGGCGCAGGTGGCGCGGTGACGGGGGGCGAGCCGGACCCGGCCCGGGCACACCTGCCCTGGGTGGCCGATCTGGGTGACGGCCGCTATCGGAACCCGGTGCTCAACGCCGACTGGTCGGACCCCGACGCGATCCGGGTGGGCCGGTACTTCTATCTGGTGGCCTCCACCTTCAACCGCGTGCCCGGCCTGCCCGTGCTGCGGTCGGTCGACCTGGTCAACTGGACCGTCATCGGACACGCCCTGACCGAGCTGCTGCCCAAGGATCACTTCAGCGAGCCACGGCACGGCGAAGGGGTGTGGGCCCCGGCCCTGCGCCACCATGACGGCAAGTTCTGGATCTTCTACCCGGATCCCGACTTCGGGATCTTCGTGGTGACCGCCACCGACCCACGAGGGCCCTGGAGCACACCGCACCCGGTCAAGCCGGGCAAGGGACTGATCGATCCGTGTCCGCTGTGGGACGACGACGGGCAGGCATATCTGGTCCACGCCTGGGCGAAGAGCCGCAGCGGCGTCAACAACCGGCTCATCCTGCACCGTATGAGCCCGGACGGGACCACTCTGCTCGACGAGGGCCGGATCGTCATCAACGGCGAGGACCTCCCCGGCTACACCACGCTGGAGGGCCCGAAGCTCTACAAACGGGACGGCTGGTACTGGATCTTCGCTCCGGCCGGAGGCGTCACCAACGGCTGGCAGTCGGCGTTCCGCTCCCGCTCCGTCTGGGGCCCGTACGAGGACCGCGTCGTGCTCGCCCAGGGCGACACCCCCGTCAACGGACCGCACCAGGGGGCGTGGGTGACCACCGAGAGCGGTGCGGACTGGTTCCTGCACTTCCAGGACCGCGGGGCGTACGGACGGGTGGTGCACCTCCAGCCGATGCGGTGGCGCACCGACGGCTGGCCGGTGATGGGCACCGACGACGGCAGCGGCCGGGGCGCGCCGGTGCTGGTGCACACCAAACCGCGGGTGAAGGGGCGGACGGAGGTGACCGCACCGGCCACCAGCGACGAGTTCACCGGGGCGGAGTTGGGGAAGCAGTGGACGTGGCAGGCGAACGCCGATCCCGCGTGGTGGTCGCTGCGCCGCTTCCCGGGTCGGCTCGCGCTGGTCTGCCGGCCGGGTCCGGTCGCCCATGACCTCCGGCTGCTGCCCCATGTGCTGGGCCAGCGGCTGCCCGCAGAGTCGTTCACCGCGGTGACCTCGATGAGCCTGTCCACCGCGACGGCGGGGTCCCGGGCCGGGCTGGTGGTCCTGGGCGAGACCTACGCCTGGGTGGGCCTGCGCCACGACGGTGACCGGATCGTCCTCGTGTGCCGCACCGCGGCCCAGGACGCCGCCGAGGTGGACGCCGTCACGCCGGTCCCGCTGCCGAGGGGACGCTCGGCGGTACGGCTGCGGGTGAGTGTGCGGCCGGGCGCGGTGTGCCAGTTCGCGGCCGATGTGGACGGGCGGGGGTGCGCGCCGCTCGGGGCGCCGTTCCCGGCGACCGCGGGCAAGTGGATCGGGGCGACACTGGGGCTCTTCGCCGCCGGTCCGGCGACCGGCGGCGGCGCGGAAGGCGTGGCGACCGGCGGCACGGGCGGCGCGACGGCCGACGGCACGGGCGGTGTGGCGACCGGCGGCGCGGAGGGCGTGGCGACCGGCGGCACAGGCGACGGGGTGGCGGAGTTCGACTGGTTCCGGGTGGGTCCGATTCCCTCGTAGCCGGCCCGGGACGGGCACTTCGGGACCAGTCCCCGTGGGCTGTGGTGCCCTGTCCGCCGGAAGGGGTGCCCAGGACGCGGCGAATGCGATGTCTGAGCGGGCCGGCTTCCCCCGCCCGCCCGGGCAGGGGAAGCGCTCAGAGGCCGTAGCGGCTCTTCAGATGGCGCCAGAAGTCACGGAGCATCCACTTGTCGAACTCCGTGATCTGCGTGGCGCTTCCAGCCTTCATCAGGAAGCAGCACTGGCCGGTGGGGCTCCAGTCGTAGAAGTCGTCGAGGCCGAAGGTGTGGCCGACCTCGTGCAGATAGATGTGGATGTTCTCCTGGTTCAGCGCACCGGTGAAGTACTCCTGTCCCACGCGCTGGCCCCAGTCCCCGCCGGCCCCGCCCTGGAAGCCCTTGGTCAGCCACAGCGACTGGTCGTAGTGGCGGGCCGCACCGCCGGGGCAGCGCGAGTAGTTGCCGTCCTGGTGGAAGAAGCGGCCGCAGTCGGGGGAACACTGCGGGGCGCCGCCGTCGTCGAGGTTTCCGGCGTAGATGTCGACCGAGTTGTCGGTCCACTGGAGTGTCGAGCGGTTCTTCACCGCCCAGCCGACGATGTTGACCGGGACGTTGGTGTACGGCCAGGCGTTGTGGCCCTTGCCGTCCTCCACCATGGCCGCCATCCACTTGGCGAACTGCTTCTTCAGCGCGGCGTGGATCTGGTCGCGCAGCGCGGCGCCGACGGGGGCGTCGGACTCCCAGCGGACGCAGTAGTCGACGCTTCCCCTGTTGGCCATGACCTGGTCCCAGCCGTAGTTGCGGAAGCCGTAGAGATCCGGATAGGTCGACTCGACGTGGTTCCACACCTCGCCCAGCGGCTGTACGAGGCTGGCGGGCGGGTTCCAGTCGTCGGCGACCCGCGACGGGGCGGCCGTCGCGACACCGGGCGCGGCGACCAGCGCGGCCAAGGCCGCCGGCACGGTGGCCAGGCGCGCGAGGAATGAGCGCACTGTGAACTCCCTCGGGTGGCTGACAGGTTGTCAGCCTCAGGTCGCCGCCACCGCCGCTTCGGTTGCCGCCGTGTGGGGCCCTCGGGGAGTATCGGAACGGACGTGGGCGGTGAGCGCGGCGGTCACGAACGACGCGACCAGCGGGCGGCGGTCCTGCTCGTTCCAGGCGAGCACGAGGCGGCTGGGTGGCGCGTCGGTCACCGGGACGCGGACCAGACCGGCCGGGACCGGCTCGACCAGCGAACGGGGCAGCACCGCGATCATCCGGCTCACCGTGATCATGTGGAGCAGCTGGACCACGTCGGCCACCTCGGGCCCGGTGCCGTCACCTCCGGGGACCCCTTTCCAGCGCGGCAGCGTCTCCCCCTCCAGGTCGGCCATGTGAGTCGCGGCGCGCCCGGCCAGTCGGTGCCCTGACGGGAGGATGACCACGCGGTCCTCGGTGTGCAACGTCTCGTGGGCCAGGCCGTCGAGATCGTCGAACGGCGCGTAGAGCAGGCCGACGTCGGCCCGGCCGTCGCGCAGGAAGTCGGAGCGGTCGGCGGGGCCGCTGAACAGGATGTCCACCCGGCGTGCGTCGGGCTGCTCGGCGTACCCGGCCAGGATCCCGGACAGCAGGCCGGCGTCGCCACCGGGCTTGAGCACGAGCCGCAGATGGGCCTGGGTGTCCCCGGCGCGCCGGGCGCTCCGGACGGCGGCGCTGACCGCGTTGAGCGCATGCCGCCCGTGTTCCCGCAACGCCTCCCCGGCCGGGGTGAGTTCGACGCGCCGGCTGGAGCGGAGGAACAGCGGGACGCCGAGCCGGGTCTCGATCCGCCGGATCGCCTTCGACAGCGCCGGCTGGGCGATCGAGAGCCGGACGGCGGCCCGGCCGAAGTGCAGTTCGTCGGCGACCGCCAGGAAGTACTCGAGCTCGCGGGTCTCCAGTTCGATCATGCCTCCAGGTTATCGTCGGATACCGGACCGGTCTTGGACACCTGCTGCACGCACCCCCAAGAATCGAGCCATGATCTACCACACAATGATCGTTTCCTTCGCTCAGCCACTGCCCGAGGCCGAGCTCGACCAATACCTCACGGACATCGAACGCGTGATGCTCGACTCCGGTCTCGTGCGGTCGGTGGTGACCCGGCGCCACCTTCCCGTCCCCGGCGAGGAGGCCATGCCGGCACTGATCGCGACCGCGATCGTGCAGGTGGCGGTGGCCGACACCGAGGCGCTGGCGAAGGCGTTCACCGCGCCCGGTCTGCACGAGGTCATCGAGCACTGGCAGGCGCGGCACCCGTACCGGGTCGCCTGGGCGAACCACGAGCCGCTGGTATGAGCGACACGCCCCACAAGGTGGGTCTGGTCACCGGCGCCGGCAGTGGCATCGGCCGTGCGACCGCCCTGGAGTTCGCCCGGACCGGCGCCGCGGTCGCCGTTCTCGACATCGACGAGACCACGGCGGCCGAGACCGCCGAGATGATCAGGGAGGACGGCGGGGAAGCGCTGTCCGTCCCCGTCGACATCGCCGAGGAACGCTCCGTGCGGGCGGCCGTCGAGCGCACCGTCGCGGCCTACGGTGGGCTCGATTTCGCCGTGAACAACGCCGGTCTGGCCTCGCACCACCGGCAGCTCGACCGGATGCCCCTGGACGAGTTCGCGCGCGTGGTCCACACCAACCTGGCCGGCACCTTCCTGTGCATGAAGTACGAGCTGCCCCTGCTCGAAGGCGGTGGCGCGATCGTCAACATCGCCTCCAACGGCGGCCTGTACGCGATCCCTGCCGCTCCCGCCTACGTGGCCGCCAAGCATGGCGTCGTCGGGCTCACCAAGGTCGCCGCGGTCGACTACGCGCCGCGCGGCATCCGGGTCAACGCCGTCTGCCCCGGTCCGACCCGCACCCCCGGGTTGGAGAGGGTGGCGGCCGGCACCGACATGCTCGCCGCGCAGGAGGCGATCACACCGCTCGGCCGGCTGGCCACCCCTCAGGAGGCCGCGGCCGCGGCGGTCTGGCTCTGCTCGGACGCCGCGTCCTACGTCACCGGGATCGCGCTGTCGGTCGACGGCGGGCGGCGGGCATGAGGGTCGTCGCGTTCGGGGAGCGCATGGCCACCGGGGCGCCCCCGCGCGTCGCGGCACGGCCTGGACGTCGTGCCGGGCGACGGCTCCGTGGCGTGGCGCCCGCTCACACCGGCCGGGTGGCCACCACCAGCCGGCAGCGCGGGCTGCCGTCCGCCCGGCGGCCGAGGTCCTCCAGCGCCCGCAGCCCGACCTCGAACCCGGCGCCGATCAGTTCCTCGCGCACGTCCGCGAGCCGGAAGGTCCGGTAGTACATCACGAACCGCGGCCGCCAGACCGCGTTGCGCACCCGCATCGCGGTGTCGAACGCCAGGAGCGACCAGTAGGGCCGCGAGCCGGGGCGGGCCGGTGCCACGATCGGGAAGGCGAACCGGCCGCCCGGGCGGAGCACGGAGTGGACCTGGGCGAAGAGCCCCGGCCGCTCCCGCGGCAGGAAGTGGCCGAACGCGCCGAAGCTCACCGCCAGGTCGAAGACCGGGCCGAACGGGAGGGCGCGCGCGTCGGCGCGCACCCAGTGGGTGGGCGGGATGTCCGGCACCGTCCGCGAACGGTCCCGGCCCACGGCCAGCATGCCCGCGCTGAAGTCGACGCCGGTGATCCGTTCCCGGCACACCCGGCGCAGCACCCCCAGGCCCGCGCCGGTTCCGCAGCACACGTCGAGGCCACTGCGGAAGGGCCCGAGCGGGCGAAGGGCGCCGGCCACGGAGTCCAGCACCGAGGCCGACGTCCGGTACGCGGTGTGGTCGAACTTCGGGGCCAGCAGGTCGTAGCCGCGCTCGACGGAGGACAGCGCCTGGACGACGAGTTCACGGAAGCTGGGGCCCTGGCCCTGAGGTGCGGACATCGCGCTCAGCATAGGGCCCACCGGGGCGGGGCGCCCCGTCGCACTTATGGACAGCGCGCCGGTGGCGTGCTGTGATGCGCGACAACGATGTCAGGCGCCACCCGTCTTCCTCGGCAACCCACCGACAGGAGCCGCACGATGCCCCTCGACCGACGTCGCTTCCTCCGCACCAGCGCCCTCACCCTCGGCGTCCCCGCGCTCGCCGGGCATCTGGCCCCGGCCGCCGTGGCATCCCCGGCCCGGCGGCCTAGGGCTCCGCTGCCCGACGCCTTCGACCGGCTCCCGTCGGGGAGCATCACCCCGCGCGGCTGGCTGGCCGAGCAACTGCGCCTCCAACTCCACGGGCTGTGCGGCCGCTACGAGGAGCGCTCGCACTTCCTCGACATCAACGCCACCGGGTGGACCCATCCGGACCGGGACGGCTGGGAGGAAGTGCCGTACTGGCTGCGCGGCTACGTCCCGCTGGCCGTGGCGACCCGTGACCGGGCGGCGCTCGCCAACGCCCGCGGCTGGGTCGACGCCATCCTCGCCACCCAGCGGAGCGACGGCTTCTTCGGGCCGCGCTCCCTGCGGACATCGCTCAACGGCGGCCCCGACTTCTGGCCGTTCCTCCCCCTCCTCATGGCCCTGCGCACCCATGAGGAATTCACCGGCGACCAGCGCGTCGTCCCCTTCCTCACCCGCTTCCTGCGCTTCATGAACGCACAGGGCCCGGGCGCCTTCGACACCAGCTGGGTCTCCTACCGCTGGGGCGACGGGATCGACACCGCGATGTGGCTGTACCGCCGCACCGGCGAGGCGTTCCTCCTCGACCTCGTCCAGAAGATGCACACCTACGGCGCCCATTGGGCCGACTCCATCCCGACCCCGCACAACGTCAACATCGCCCAGGGGTTCCGCGAGCCCGCCCAGTACGCCCAGCTGACCGGCTCCGCCGAGCTCAGACAGGCGACCTACCGCGCCTACACCTCGGTGCTCGGCGCGTACGGCCAGTTCCCGGGCGGTGGCTTCGCCGGGGACGAGAACTACCGCCCGGGTTTCGGAGACCCCCGGCAGGGCTTCGAGACCTGCGGCATCGTCGAGTTCATGGCCAGCCATGAACTGCTGACCCGGATCACCGGTGACCCGGTGTGGGCGGACCGCTGCGAGGACCTGGCGTTCAACATGCTGCCCGCCGCCCTCGACCCCCAGGGCACCGGCACCCACTACATCACCAGCGCGAACAGCGTCGATCTGAACAACACGGTGAAGTCCCAGGGGCAGTTCCAGAACGGCTTCGCGATGCAGTCGTACCAGCCGGGCGTCGACCAGTACCGCTGCTGTCCGCACAACTACGGCATGGGCTGGCCGTACTTCACCGAGGAGCTGTGGCTGGCCACTCCCGACAAGGGGCTCGCCGCCTCCCTGTACGCCGCCTGCCAGGTGACCGCGGAGGTGGCCGGTGGCACGACGGTCACCGTCACCGAGGACACCGACTATCCGTTCGACGAGACGGTCACACTGACGCTGTCCACCCCCGGGAAGGTGGCCTTCCCGCTCCATCTGCGCGTCCCCGGCTGGTGCGAGAACCCCCGGATCGAGGTCAACGGCCGGGCGGTGGCCGCGCGGGGCGGTCCGGCCTTCGTCAAGGTCGACCGGAGCTGGACGGACGGCGATGTGGTGACGCTCCGCCTGCCCCAGCGCACCACCCTGCGGACCTGGTCCGCCCAGCACGGCGCGGTCAGCGTCGACCACGGCCCGCTGACGTACTCCCTGCGCATCGGCGAGGACTTCGTGCGCTACGGCGGCACCGACACTTTCCCCGAGTACGAAGTACACGCCACCACGCCGTGGAACTACGGCCTCACTCCCGGAGCCCTCCCCGTCCTCACCCGCGACGACGGTCCGCTCGCCGCCAACCCCTTCACCCACGAGGGCACCCCGGTCCGCATGACCGCCCGGGCGCGCCGGATCGCCGAGTGGGTCTCGGACGACGAGCACGTGGTCGCCCCGCTCCAGCAGAGCCCGGCCCGGGCCGGTACACCGGTCGAGACGGTCACCCTCATCCCCATGGGCGCCGCCCGGCTGCGCATCACCTGCTTCCCGACGGCCTCGCCGGACGGCCGGGCCTGGACCCCGGAGCCGCCCTTCCGCCGCCTGCTCAACAAGCACAGCGGGAAGGTGCTCGCGGTCGACGGGATGTCCACGGCCAACAGCGCCCGTGTGGTGCAGTTCGACAACACGCCGACGGGCGACCACGCCTGGCAGTGGATCGACCGGGGCGACGGCTGGTTCCTGATCCGCAACGGCCACAGCGGCAAGGTCCTCGGCGTCGACCGGATGTCGACCGCCAACAGCGCCATCGTCGTCCAGTACGAGGACAACGGCACGGCCGATCACCTCTGGCGGAAGGTGGACGGCGGCGACGGCTGGTTCCGCGTCCTCAACAAGAACAGCCGGAAGGTGCTGGGCGTGGACGGCATGTCCACCGCCAACAGCGCCCAGGTGGTGCAGTACGACGACAACGGAACCGATGACCACCTGTGGCGGCTGGTGTGATCGAGCTCCGGCCCGGGTGATCGGGCGCTGAACGGAGCGGGCCGCGGCGACAATCCGTTGGAACGTGTCGGGAATGGCCCTGTGGGGCGGCCGGGGGCGGATCTAGCGTGGTGAACCGTCGCCGCGCCGCTTCCCGGTCGCGCCACCGACCCGTGCGGGGAGGTGGCGCGGACCGTGGGTTTCGCCGTGCCGGGCGGCCAACGTCCCGTCACCCGCAGGAAGTTCCTCCGCATGATCCCCTACATCGCCCCGATCCTGATCGGCGTCCTCTACGCGCTCCTGATGTCCCTGATCCGCGAACCCCACCGCCGGCGGTTCAACGCGATCATGGTCGGCGGGGCGGGTGCCGCCTACCTCAGCGGCGGCGGCCTGGACGGCTGGGAGTTCGCCTTCACCGTGGTCGCCACCTATGTCGCCTACCGAGGTCTGGAGTCATGGACCTTCATCGGCATCGGCTGGCTGCTGCACACCGCGTGGGACATCGTGCACCACGTCAAGGGCAACCCCATCGTCCCCTTCGCCCATGGCTCGTCGCTGGGCTGTGCGATCTGTGACCCGGTCATCGCGCTGTGGTGTTTCCGGGGCGGCCCGTCGCTGCTCCGGTTCTTCCGCAAGGGACGGCCGGGGGAACCTGCCGCCACCGCCCTGCCCGACGCCCTGTCCGCCGGGCGGGCGGCGGGGAACGGATGAGGGCACCGGCGCCGGGCCGCCCGCCCGGCGCCACCCCTCCCTCTCCAGTTCAGCCCCGGCGCGGACCGTTCCGGCGGTCGGGCCGGTCCAGGCGCGCCACGTGGTGTGCCAGCCGTCGGAGCCGTTCCCGCCGTTCGTACGGACACCGGGTCCCGCCCAGGCGACATAGCCGTCGGGGCGGACCAGCAGGGCGGGGCCCGAGTCGGTGCGTTCGGCCTGGGCCACCTCGGTTTCGACACCCGACGCGCCCCGCTCGCGGATCAGCAGAAAGCCACCGGACCGCTGCAGTTCGGTCAACCGGCCCTGGGCGAGGGGGACTTCGGTGGCGCGGGTGCCCACCAGCGCGTTTCGGCGCCGTCCGCGCGGATAGCGCAGGGTGACGCCGGTGAAGCTTCCGGCGATGGTGTCACGCACCCGGCCGACGCCCAGCAGGGCCGGGGCCAGGTGATCGCGCAGCCACCGCGCCGGGCGCGGCCCGAGGGTGACGGCGCGCATCATGGCACCGCTCTGGAGCAGCACACGTCGGCCGACGGGGTGGCGCTCCCGGTGGTAGGTGTCCAGGATGGCCGGGTCGGCGCCGCCGAGGGCGAGGTCGAGTTTCCAGGCGAGGTTGGCCGCGTCCTGGATGCCGGTGTTCATGCCCTGGCCGCCCATCGGGGAGTGCACATGGGCGGCGTCCCCGGCGAGGAAGACCCGGCCGTGCCGGTAGGAGCGGACCTGGCGTTCCTCGCAGTGGAACCGGGAGTGCCAGCCGATCTCACGGACCCCGACGTCGCGCCCCATGGCCTCGGTCAGCACCCGGGTGACCTCCGCCTCCTCCACGGGAGCCCTGTCGGGGAGTTGGTGGCGGCGGTCCCAGGTCATCGACCGGTACCAGCCGGGGCGCGCCTTCCCGTACGGCACGAGGAAGCCGAAGACCTCGGGGGTGTTGCCCAGGGTGAGCCCGTTTCCGGCCGGGCCGTCGGCGAGGCGGACATCGGCCAGTACCACGGAGGTCAGGACCGTCTTGCCGGGGAAGTCGGCACCGAGGAGGTCGCGGACGGTGCTGTGTGCCCCGTCCGCCCCCACGGCGTACCGGGCTCGCCACGTGGACGCGGGGCCGCCGCCGTGGGGGCGGGCGGTCACGGTGACCGCGTCGGCGTCCTGTACGAGGCCGGTGGCCTCGGTGCCGCGCAGCACCTGGGCGCCCTGGTCGCGGGCGTAGCGTTCGAGCGCCTGGTCCACTTCCGTCTGCGGGGTGACCATCCCGTATCGGTGGCGGGAGGGCAGATGTGTCAGGTCGAGCGTGGCCCCCGCGAACAGGTGCACGGCCTCGGTGGTGTTCGCCTCGGCCAGGAGGCCGTCGGCCAGACCGCGGCTGTCGAGGACTTCCAGGGTGCGACGAGCATGGCGCGGACGGTGTCGAGGGCGGTCTGGCCGAAGTCGATCTGACATCCGTCCGCCTCGTATCCGGCGGCACGCAGCAGGGCGAGGTTTCGGCGAACTCCGGCGCCCCGTAGTCGATGGCATCGGGATGGAGCCCGATCTGGATGGCTGAGACGCTCATGGCGGTGGATGCCTCCCGTGGTGAAGTGCGCTCGCGCAGGGGGAAGTTGAGGGTGCGCGGCGCCGAACCGGCCGTCCGGCCGGGGCGTTCCGCTTCCCCTCCACGGTGGCGGGCCCATCGGTATCGTGTCCAACGATGATGTGTGCTGTGTGGCATCGCGGAAGGAGATGGCGGTGGAGCTCCGGCAGCTGGCGTACTTCGTCGCGGTGGCCGAGGAGCGCAGCTTCACCCGCGGCGCCCAGCGGGAACACGTCGTCCAGTCGGCGGCCTCCGCCGCCGTGGCCCGGCTGGAGCAGGAGTTCCAGACCGCGCTCTTCGACCGCTCGCACCGCACCCTGGAACTGACCACGGCGGGGCGCACCCTGCTGGCCCGGGCCCGGATCCTGCTCGCGGAGGCACGGCGGGCGCGCGATGACATGAGCCGTCTCACCGGGGGGCTCAGCGGCACGGTCACCCTCGGGACGGTCCTGTCCACCGGCTCGTTCGACCTGATCGGGGCGGTGAGCGCGTTCCAGGCCGAGCATCCCGATGTGGTGGTGCGGCTGCGCCACTCGACCGGTCCGCTGGCCGGACACGCCACCGCCCTGCGCGAGGGCAGGTTCGACCTGATGCTGCTGCCCGTGCCCCCGCACGGCCCCGCCGTCCTCGGGCCGGACCTGGTCATCGACGATGTCTCACGGATACGCCTGGGGCTGGCCTGCCGCGCCGACGACCCTCTCGCCGAGGCCCGCGGCGTAACCTACGCCGACCTCGCCGACCGCCGTTTCATCGACTTCCCCACGGGGTGGGGCGACCGCACCGTCGTCGACAGCCTCTTCGGCACCGCGGGGGTCCAGCGCACCGTGGCGCTGGAGGTCGTGGACACCACCACCGCCCTGACCATGGTCCGGCGGCGCCTCGGGCTCGCCTTCGTGCCCGAGGAGATCATCACCTCGCACCCCGGCCTCGCCCAGGTCGATCTCGCCGATCCGCCGCCGGTCCACGGCCTCGGCCTCGCCGCCTCACGCAGCCATCCCCCGTCCGAGGCGGGCCGCGCCCTGCGCCGGACCCTGCTCGCCGCGCGCTGACCGCGGCGCCGCAGTCGAAGGTCTCACCGCCTCTCCCCTTGTGGCCGTGTGCCGCACATTGACGGAGTGAGTACTCACTCCGTACGGTATCGGCATGGCAGAGAAGGCACAGAACCCCGCCACCCCGCCCCGTCGCCGCGCACCGGCCATGGATCCCGATCAGCGCCGCGCGATGATCGTCGCCGCGGCGCTCCCCCTCGTCGTCGAGTACGGCGCCTCCGTGACGACCGCGAAGATCGCCCGGGCCGCGGGCATCGGGGAAGGCACCATCTTCCGCGTCTTCGAGGACAAGGACGCCCTGCTCGCGGCCTGTATGGCGGAGGCCGTGCGGCCCGACGACACCGTGGCCCACCTGGAGTCGATCGGCCTGGACCAGCCGCTCGCGGACCGGCTCGCCGAGGCGGCCGACGTGGTGCGCGGGCACATGGCGCGCATCGGCGCGGTCGCCGGAGCGCTCGCGGCGGCCGGGCGGCTGGAGCGCATGGCGCCCAAGCCCGGCAAGGACGGGCGCCTCCCGGACCGCGAGGCGAGCCTGGTCCGGCCGCGCGCGGCGCTGGCCGCCCTGTTCGAACCCGACCGGGACCGGCTGCGGCTCTCCCCGGAGCGCCTCGCGGACGCCTTCCAGCTGACGCTGATGTCGGCCGGGCGCCCGGGCGCCCCCGACCCGCTGACCACCGAGGAAGTCGTGGACCTCTTCCTGCACGGCGCGCTCGCGGCCCCCGGGGAGCCCCGGTGAGCGGACCCGACGCGTACGAAGCGCTCCCGCCCCGCCGTCGGACCCTGATCACCCTCGCCCTGCTGGGCTGCGCCTTCCTGGCCATGCTGGACGGCACCGTGGTGGGCACCGCGCTGCCCCGCATCGTCGAGCAGATCGGCGGAGGGGACTCCTGGTACGTCTGGCTCGTCACCGCCTATCTGCTCACCTCCTCGGTCAGCGTGCCGGTCTACGGCCGCTTCTCCGACCTCCACGGCCGCCGCCGGCTGCTGATGGGCGGGCTCGCCGTCTTCCTGATCGGCTCGATCGCCTGTGGCCTGTCCGCCTCCATGCCCGCCCTGATCCTCTCCCGCGCCCTCCAGGGCCTGGGCGCGGGATCCCTGCTGACCCTCGGCATGGCGCTGGTGCGTGACCTCCACCCACCGTCCCGCCCCCAGGGCCTGATCCGGATGCAGACGGCGATGGCCGCCATGATGATCCTGGGCATGGTGGGCGGCCCGCTCCTCGGCGGTTTACTCACCGATCACATCGGCTGGCGCTGGGCGTTCTGGCTGAACCTGCCACTCGGGCTGGCCGCGGGCGCCGTCATCGCCCTGGCGCTGCCCGACCAC
>NZ_JAEEAP010000245.1 GCF_016103465.1 Streptomyces sabulosicollis | reverse complement strand
GGCGAGGGGCAGGGGCGTACGGCTCGGCGGCGGGGTCACCACGGTCCGGCAGTTCCTCGAGGCCGACCTCGTCGACACCACGCATGTCGCGGTCTCGCCGGTGAAGCTCGGTTCCGGACTACGACTCTGGGAGTCCCCCGATGAGCTGCTCGACCGGTTCCACCTGGAGGTCGTGCCCAGCCCGAGCGGCGTGACGCACCACCTGTTCTGGCGAAGGCGACGCGAGGGCCCGTTCGAGGTCTTCCGCAGCGCGTGTGGGGCTTGATCGCGTCAGCGGTTCGTTAGCGGCGCGCTAACGGAACGGTAGCGGCCATCGGCAAGGTGGGTGTCACACCGAGCGAAACGTCGCCGGGCGTACTACTCCGCTGATGACGAAGAAGGTCATTCCATGCTTATCACCCGCCCCCGGGTCCGTATGTTCGCCGGTGCGAGTCTGTTGGTGACGGCCGCGATGCTCGCCACCGCCTGCCAGTCCTCGGACGACACGAGCGGTCGGTCCGGTGACTCGTCCGCCTCCGCCAAGGCCACGGCTGAGGCGGCGGCCGGTAAGGACACCACCTCCGGCTCGTCGGCCGGGTCCCCCGACACGCAGGACAAGGGGGCCCAGGAGAGTGACGGCTCCGGCGCCGACACCGGTAACGGTGAGCGCGGCAAGGTCGGCCAGGTGTGCGGGGCCAACGACATTTCCTGGAACACCAGGGAAGAGTCGCAGGCCGGCGGGTACATCCTGGTCATCGCGAAGGCCAAGCCGGGGATCACCTGTGTTCTGCCCGCCGCGCTTCCCACGGTGGCCTTCGGGTCGGACGGCACCGAGGCGGGTCCCGCGGAGCAGGCCGTGGGACCGGCGATCACGCTGGGCGAGGGAACCACCGCCTACGCCGGGGTGAACCCGAAGACCACCAACGAAGACGGTGGCAAGGAGCTGGACAGCATCATCGTCGCGATCGGCGATGAGGACCCCAACCCGGTATCGCTGCCGGTCGGCACCATCACCGTCGACGAGCCCATCGTCACCAACTGGCACACCTCCGCGGCGGATGCCGTCCCCTTCGGCGGAACGGACCAGTAATCCGTAAGGGGTCGGCTCCGCACCGCGGTTCTCCCACAACAACGACACGAGGAGTTCGTAGATGCTTCGCAAGCGGTCACGTCTGATCGCCGCGCCGATCGCGGCTGTCGCCCTGACCCTGACTGTCGCCGGTTACCAGGCCAGTGCGGCCGGGTCGTCGCCCTCGGGCGGCGCGGAGCGGTCCGGCAAGGTCGCCGGGGCGACGGGCCCGTGTCTGGCCGACGCCACGACGCTCGTCGGCGATCTCGACGGCGACGGCCACCCGGACAAGATCTCGAATCCCGGGCACACCGGAACGAAGATGACGATCCAGTGGGGAACCGCGGACGGCTCGTTCGGCGCGAAGCAGGCCGTCAGCGAACTTCTCGGCGCGAAGGAGGGGGAGGTCGCGACCGCCGCGGTCGCCGACTTCCAGAACGACGGCACCCTGGACATGGTCGTCAGCATCGTCGAGCCGTCCGGTGGGGACGACCCCTCGACGGCGCGCCTCGCGGAGTACCGCCCCGGCCCGCTCACGCGGTCGGACCTGAACTCCGCCGACTCCCGGCACTCCGACATCGGCGACCACGGCGAGGTCCAGCAGCTGCGGATCGCCAACTACGGCGACGACCCGTACCCGGACCTCGCGATCCTCAACAACTCCGGTGACGGGCAGCTGGACCGGGATGTGCGTCTGTCGACGGCGGGCAGCGGCCCGGGTGACTTCGACTACGCGATGAAGCAGAAGTACGGCGAGCTCGGGACCACGGCCGAGCCGCCGGCCATGCCCGGCGACGGGTGGAAGCAGTTCTACGAGTCCTGCTCCTGATCCGACCACACCTGGGCGCCGCCGGTCCTGTGGGCACCGGCGGCGCCCGCGTCGACGTAGACGTAGCCGATGCCGCGGGCCGAGACGATCGCGTCGCCGCCCAGCGGTGTCGCGTCGAGCTTGCGTCGCAGCCGCGAGATGGCTCCGGGACATCGGGGGCCGGTGGGGTGATGCGCTCACAGTGCGGCCTGCCGATGGGCCCCCGCAAGGCACCGCAATCAACGTAGCTCCGGCCCGGCCGCGTTGGCTTCGCGCGGGACGACGGCGCCGTCGGCGAGCCATGTCGCCCGGGGCGGCCGCGATGGCCGGGGCACCCGCGACGGCCGGGGCGGGCCATGTCATCCGAGGCGCACGGGGCGGTCGCGACGGTCGCGACGGTCGCGACGTCGTCCACGACCAGCCACTGTCCGAGTGGCCACGCACTCGGGAAAACCCCCCGGTCCAGGTCCACCGATCGGTGGACGGGAAGTTCAACCGGGTACCTCTGTCAGCCAACGGCCCTGGTCAGCAAGGCTTTTGGGCATGAAGTCAATCACTGTGCGCATGGCGCGATGGAGCGCTCGGCACCCCTGGCGGGCCATCGTCGGCTGGCTGGTGTTCGTGGTGCTGTGCCTGGGGGTCGGCAGTGCCGTCGGGACGCACAGCGCGACGACGGCCGACTACCGGGTCGGCGAGGCCGGGCGGGCGGAGGCGATGGCCGCCGAGGGGGGTCTGGAGCGCCGGGCCACCGAGCAGGTGCTGATCTCCGCCCGGTCCGGCCCCCTCGACCGGGACGCGGCCGAGGCCGCCGCCGGGGACCTGGCCGCCCGGATGGAGCGGCTGCCCGAGGTCGCGTCCGTCGCCGATCCGCTGCTGTCCCGGGATCGCCGGATCCTCATGGTCGAGGTGGCGCTGAAGGGCGAGGAGCGGGACGCGAAGGACAAGGTCGACGCGCTGGCCGGGCAGACCGGCGCCGTGGCGAAGGCGTATCCGCGGCTGCGGCTGGAGGAGACCGGGAGTCCCTCCATCAGCAAGGGAGTCGACCAGCAGCGCGGCGACGACCTGGCGCTCTCCGAGAAGATCACGCTCCCCATCACGCTGATCACCCTGCTGGTCGTCTTCGGCTCCGTGACCATGGCGGGGGTGCCGCTGCTGCTCGCGCTGTCGTCGATCGCGGCGGCCGTCGGGCTGTCGATGGTGGCCTCACACCTCTCCCCCGACGCCGGGGTCGGCACGAACGTCATCCTGATGATCGGCCTCGCGGTCGGGGTCGACTACACGCTCTTCTACCTCAAGCGGGAGCGCGAGGAGCGCGCCCGCTCGGGCGGCCGGCTGAGTTCCGAGGCGCTGGTGGACATGGCCGCGGCGACCTCGGGCCGGGCCGTCGTGGTCTCCGGACTCGCGGTCGTGGCCTCCACCGCGACGCTGTACCTGGCCTCCGACGTCATCTTCTCCTCGCTGGCCACCGGCACCATCGTGGTCGTCCTCGTCGCGGTGGCCAGCTCCCTGACGGCGCTGCCCGCGATGCTCGTCAAGCTGGGAGAACGGGAGGAGCGCAGGGCGCGGCGGCGCGCCGGGCGGGGAAGGCCCGCGCGCCGGTCGCGGGGCGACGGCGGTGGCCGGGTGTGGGCCGCCCTGCTGCGGCCCGCGAGCCGGCACCCACTGGCCACCCTCTGCGTCTCGGTGCTCGCCCTGCTCGCGCTCGTCGTCCCGCTGGCCGGGTTGAAGATCACGGAGATGAGCCGGGACACCCACTCCCGCGACATCGCCGCCATGCGGGTGTACGACCGGCTCAACGAGGCGTTCCCGGAGCAACGGGTCACCCACCAGGTCGTCGTGCGTGCCGACGCCGCGCGGTCCGGCGAGGTCGGCGGGGCCCTGCGGGAGCTGGCCCGGCGCGCCGACGCCGACCCGCTGTTCACCGGTGCCTCGCGCGTGCGGACCTCCGCCGACCACCGGATCAGTGTGCTCGAGCTGAAGGTGCCGTACCTGGGCAACTCCGACCAGGCGTACGACTCCCTCGACCACCTGCGTGAGGACTATCTGCCCGCGACCGTCGGCCGGGTCGGCGGGGCGGAGTTCGGGGTGAGCGGGGACGTCGCCCGCTACGCCGACTATCCCGCGCACCAGAACAGTAAGCTCCCGCTGGTCCTCGGGGCGTTGCTGCTCGTGACCTTCGCGATGACCGCGTACGCGTTCCGCTCGTTGGTGCTGGCTCTGATCGGCGTCCTGCTGAACGTGCTGTCCGCGGCGGCCGCGCTCGGCCTGCTCGTCCTGGTCTTCCAGGGGACCTGGGCCGAGGGGCCGCTGGACTTCCACTCCACCGGTTCGATCGGATCGCGGGTACCGCTGTTCCTCTTCGTGATCCTCTTCGGGCTCTCGATGGACTACCAGGTGTTCGTGGTGAGCCGGATCAGGGAGGCCGTGCTCGCGGGCACGGCCACGAGGCAGGCCGTGCTCGAGGGCATCCGGAGGTCGGCGAGCGTGGTGACGAGTGCGGCGGTGGTGATGACGACCGTCTTCGTGAGTTTCGTCTTCCTCCACATCATCGAGATGAAGCAGATCGGGTTCGTCCTCGCGGCGGCCGTGCTGCTCGACGCCTTCATCGTCCGGATCATGGTCCTTCCGTCGGCGATGCTGCTGCTCGGTGAGGCGAGCTGGTGGCCCTCGCGGGCGGCGGGTCGGGCGACGGCGCGGACGGCGGCTCCGGTCGGCACGGCCGACGGACGACCGGCGGTCGACGTACGTTGATCGGTATGACCGCTCTCGCCACGCCCCTGGCCGATGCCTTCTGGGCCACGTCGCTGCGCCGGTGGAACGCCGTGTGCTGGGTGCTGTTCGGTGCGATGGCCGTCGGCCTGGTGACGACGGTCCCGGCCAGCGGGAGCAGGTACGAGGCGCTCGCGCTGCTCAGCTGCGTGGTGCTGTGCTACGCGGTGCTCGACCGCTTCCCGGGGAACCGTGTCATCCGGCCGCGGGTCTATCTGTCGGCGCTCGTGCTCGCGCTCGGCGGGCTGGCCTATCTGGGCAGCAGTTACGCGGCGCTGTTCATGGTGACGCTGCCGCACTACTGGATGTTCGGGCGCACTCCGCGGGTCTCGATGGGGTTCCTCGGGCTGGCCACCGGTGCCACGCTGGCCGGGAGTCTGGTCCGGCAGGGCTGGACCGCGGAGTTCTTCGGCGAGACGATGGTGTCCACCCTGATCGTGGTCGCGGTGGGCGTACTGATCGGCCTGTGGGCCCACTCGGTCGTCGCACAGAGCAGTGAACGGGCGCGGCTGATCGAGGAGTTGGAGCGTACGCAGGCGCAGCTGTCCGAGGCTCACCAGCGGCAGGGCGCGGCGGACGAACGGGAGCGCATCGCACGGGACATCCACGACACGCTCGCGCAGGGCTTCGCGTCGATCATCGTGCTCGCGGAGGCGGCCCAGGCGGGCATGCACCACGATCCGGCGACCAGCGCCCAGCAATTGCGGTCGATCGAGTCCACCGCCCGGGAAAACCTCGCCGAGGCCCGGGAGTTGGTCGGCTCGGCGCGCCAGCCGGGTCCGGGCCAGGTGGCGGCCGGGTCGGTGGCGCGGACCCTGCGGCGTACGCTGGACCGCTTCGCCGAGGACACCGGGCTGGCGGTGGACGCCGACCTGGCAGACCTCGAGTGCGACCAGCAGACCCGTATCGCGCTGCTGCGCTGCACCCAGGAGTCGCTGGCCAACGTGCGCAAGCACGCGCGCGCGTCCATGGTCGGCGTGGTGCTGGCGCGGCGTCCGCACGGAGTGGAACTGGAGATCACCGACGACGGAACCGGATTCCTGGTGGGGGAGTCGACGGGCTTCGGACTCGACGGCATGCGGAAGCGACTGGCGGAGCTGGGCGGGAGGCTCACGGTGACGAGTTCGGTGGGCGACGGGACGCGGATCCTGGCGATGGTCCCCGTGGCGGGCGAGGGGGAGGCATGAGCGAGGGAGGTGTGCGGATCGTCGTCGTGGACGATCACACCGTGATGCGGGCCGGGGTGATCGCCCTGCTCGCCGCCGAGGACAGCATCGAGATCGTGGGCGAGGCGGGGGACGGACGCGCGGCGCTCGACCTGGTCGAGCGGTACGACCCCGACGTGGCCCTCGTCGATCTGCGGATGCCCGTGCTGGACGGGGTGGCGACGACGACCGAGATCGTCGCACGGTTCCCGCGGACGCGGGTGCTGATCCTGACGACGTACGACACCGACACGGAGATCGAGCGCGGGGTGGAGGCCGGTGCCATCGGCTATCTGCTCAAGGACACCACCCGCGATCAGCTCGTCGACGCCGTCCACGCGGCGGCGCGTGGCGAGACGGTGCTCGCTCCCCGGGTCGCGGAGAAGCTGGTCGCGCGGATGCGGCGGCCCGTTCAGGACCCGCTGACCGACCGCGAGACCGACGTCCTCAACGCCGTGGCGGACGGTCTCACCAACGCCGAGATCGGACGGCGCCTCGTGATCGCCGAGGCCACGGTGAAGACGCATCTGCTCCGGCTGTTCGCCAAGCTGGATGTGAACGACCGGACGAGGGCGGTGGTGGTGGCCATGGAGCGGGGCATCCTGGAGCGGCCCTAGCGGGCGACGCCGTCCGCGGCGGGGCGATCGTCAACGTCTCCTCGGCCCTGGCCGAGCGGGGCACGCCGCGGAACAGGGTCTACGCCGTGTCCAAGGGCGCGCTGGAGGCCGCCACCCGGGCCCTGGCCGCCGAGTGGGGCCCGCGCGCGGTACGGCTGAAACGCGGTGCGGCCGGCCGTCACCCGCTCGGACATGTCGACGGCCGTGACCGGCGACGAGGACGTGGTCCGGACGTATCTGACCTCCGTTCCGCTGGGCCGGATCGGCGGGGCGGAGGAGGTCGCGCACCTGGTGCGCTTCCTCGTGTCCCCGGCCGGGAGCTATGTCACCGGCCAGGTGATCGGCGTCGACGGGGGCTGGGGAAGCACGGCCCGTTCGATCTTCGAAAGCTGACCCGCCGCGAACCCGCCCGGCCCGCTCGGCGGAGTCACCGTGGCGTACCCGCGACGGCATCGCGCCCGACCGGGCCGTTCACCGCTCGTCGGGCAGCGCCCCGGGTATGCGCTTCCGGTAGTGGATCCGGTCGTACCGGCCGTCCTTGCGGCGTTCCGTCACCTCGTATCCGTACCTCGGGTAGATCTCCTGGTTCTCCCACATGAGGGCGTTGGTGTGGAGCCGGATCTCCGGCAGGCCGAGGGCGCGTGCGTGGGTGTCGGCGAAGGTGAGCAGGCGCCTGCCCACGCCCTGGCGGTGGGCGTCGGGGTGTACGGCGATGTTCTCCAGGACGAGGTGGCCGGGCCCGGCCACCAGGACCAGCACGCCCACGACCGGGTCGCCGGTGACGAAGACGCGGCCCGCCGCGATGTCGGCCGCGTGATCCGCGTCCATGGGCGCCGGGCGGAGCCCGATCCGGGCGACGTAGGGGCGGTACGCCGCGTCGGTCACGGCCTGCACGGCGTCGGCGTCGGCGGCCGTCGCGGGGCGGATGTGGTGGTCCATGGCTCCACAGTTTGCGGCATACGGACGTCACGGTGTGCCGGTGCGGGGTCAGGCGGGCCGGCCCCGGGGGCCCCGGCGGGTCTGGGCCAGCCATTCCGGGGCCGGTTCGGGCTCGCCGTACGCATCGTGCCAGTTCCACCATTCGTACGGCGGGGTCTGGGGGTAGCCCTCGGGCGAGTCCTCCCACGTCTCCTGCCGCCCGAGCGCGGTCATGTCGAGGTAGCTCCAGGTGTTGCCCAGCGCCTCGTCGCCGCGGGCGTTGATGAAGTAGGTACGGAACACCCGGTCGCCGTCGCGGATGAACGCGTTCGTGCCGTGCCACTCGTCCACGTCGAAGTCGGCGTCGAAGTCGTCGGTGATCGTGTACCAGGGCATCGTCCAGCCCATCCGCGCCTTCACCCGCTCGATCTCCGGCTGCGGGGCGCGCGAGGCGAAGACGAGGGTGGTGTCGCGGGCGTTGAGGTGAGCCAGGTCGCCGACGTGGTCGGCGACCATGGAGCAGCCGCGGCAGGCGTGCTCGGGCCAGCCGTAGACGACGGGTTCGAAGAAGGCGCGGTAGAGGATCAGCTGACGGCGCCCCGCGAACAGGTCGAGCAGGCTCATCCGGCCCTCGGGCCCCTCGAACGCGTACTCCTTCTCCACCGCCAGCCACGGCATCCGCCGACGCTTGGCGGCCAGGGCGTCACGGGCGCGGGTCACCTGCTTCTCCTCCCCGAGCAGCCGCTGGCGCGCGGCCTTCCACTCCTGCGCCGAAACGATCGGGGGTGTCTCCATCGCGACGTTCACCTTCCAGTCCGGTCCGGGCTCGCCATCCCCGCCACCCACCAGGGTCGGCCGTCATGGGTGAGGGCGCACGCCGGTGCGCCCGAGGTTGAACGTTCGATCGATCCCGGTTTTGCGGGCATGGCCTCGCCGTGCTTCCCGGCGGACGGCCTCGTTGCTCATGGCAAAGCCCCAGGCCAGTGGCCCGGGGATGCTTTGCTGTCCGCCGTTGTCGAGATCCCCGCGGCGGGGTGCGTGCCTACTTGCCGGTGCCGACCGGGTCCACCTTGACGGCGGAGCCGGTGCCGTCGGTGACGGGGACGTTGATGCTCACGGGGAGGGAGTGGGAGTGGGTCTCGTTGGGCGGCGGCGACGGCGACCACCGCTGCGGCAACGACCTTGCGTGCATGGCGACGAGTGGCGGTGCGGTGCGGCATGAATCCCCCTGTTGTCGTGGGCTTCGGCCCCGTCCTCCGGGGCCGTGACCACAAGACTGTCCGCCGACGCTGACGATCCACCGCCGCGTCACTAACGCCTGTTAACCGGTCGGCAACGCTGTGACCTCGCGCTTCGTCCTTCCGGCCGTGCTCGGAACCAACCCGTACACTATGGGGGTGAGTTACGACGCGTACTGCATCTTCCTCTTCGTCTGACCGGGCCCCACAGGCGCCCCGTGCCTCCCACCACGGTTGAGGCCACGGGTGCCGTGACGCTGCCCGAGGCCACCCCCATGTGACGGGCTTCCCGTCGCCGGGGGCTTCCCCTCGTCAGGGACCTGGCCGATTCGTCATCTCAGAGGCACTCCTCGCCCCTTCGCTCGTCATGCACCGGGGGTGACCTGTGCCTCCTTCCCGGAGGAAGCAAGCATGCCCGCCACCACGCTGCCCGCCCGCGAACGGGCCCAACTGACCTGCACCGATATCCGCGTCGAACGCGGGGGCCACACCGTCCTGTCCGGCGTCGAGATGACCGTCTCGCCCCGCTCGCGCTGGGGCGTCGTCGGCGAGAACGGCCGCGGCAAGTCGACCCTGCTGCATGTCCTGGCCGGCACCCTGATCCCGGACGCGGGGACGGTGCGCCGCGTGGGCACTCTCGCCCTGGCCGAGCAGGAGATGCCGACGGCGGACGACCGTACCGTCGGCGACGTCATCGACGAACACCTCGCCGACGCCCGCGCCGCTCTCCAGCGTCTGGACGCCGCCGCGGTGGCACTCGCCGGGGAGCCGCTCGGAACCGGAGAGCCGCTCGGAGCCGGAGAGCAGCTGCGCGCCGAGCGCGACTACGCGGAGGCGCTGGAGGCCGCGCAGGCCCTGGAAGCCTGGGACGCCGACCGCCGGATCGACATCGCCCTCGAAGGGCTCGGCGCGGTCGACGACCGCACCCGCCCCCTCACCACGCTCTCGGTCGGTCAGCGCTACCGGGTACGCCTGGCCTGCCTGTTGGCGGCCGAGTACGACTTCCTGCTGCTGGACGAGCCGACGAACCACCTGGACCGTGCGGCCCTGGAGTACCTCACCGCACGGCTGCGGGCCCATCCCGGCGGCGTCGTCGTGGTCAGCCACGACCGGGCGCTGCTGACGGACGTGGCCACGACCGTCCTCGATCTCGATCCCACCCGCGACGGCACCCCCCGCGTCTACGGCGGCGGATTCACCGGCTACCGCGAGGGGCGCGAGGCCGAGCGGAGCCAGTGGGAGGCGCAGTACGAGCAGCAGCAGACCGAACACCTCCGCCTCAAGCAGGCGCTGTCCGAGGCACAGAACCGCCTGGTCAGCGGATGGCGCCCGGACAAGGGCACCGGCAAGCACCAGCGCGCCACCCGCGCCGGGGCGCTGGCCCGCTCCGTCCACCGCCGCCAGGAGGACCTGGAACGGCACAAGGTCACCGCGCCCGTCCCGCCACTGCGCTTCGCCATGCCCGACCTGCCCGCCCGGCCCGGCGGTGTGGTGCTGTTGCGCGCTGACGGGGTGGCGGTCGCCGGGCGGCTGCACCAGCCGACCACGCTGTCCGTGAAGTCCGGGGACCGGCTGACCGTCACCGGGCCGAACGGCGCGGGCAAGTCCACCCTCCTGTCCGTGCTGGCCGGACGGCTCGCCCCCACCGCGGGGGAGGTGCGGCGGGCGGGCACGGTGCGGTTGCGCCTCCTCGGACAGGAGTCGTCACCGGCGACGGGCCGGCGGGCCCGGGACCTCTACGAGGCGCATATCGCGCAGCTCGTCACCGCGGGTCTCCTCAACGAGCGCGAGGTCGTGGGGCTGACGGCACTGGGCCTGCTCACCTCGCGCGAAGCGAACAAGCCCGTGGCCGAGCTGTCCATGGGCCAGCAGCGCCGCCTCGACCTGGCCTGCGCCCTCGCAGCCCGCCCGCATGTCCTCCTGCTGGACGAGCCCACCAACCACCTGTCCATCGCCCTGGTCGACGAACTCACCGATGCCCTCATCGCGACGGACGCCGCGATCGTCCTGGCGACGCACGACCGCCAGATGCAACGCGATCTCCGTGACTGGCCCCGGCTGGCGCTGTTCCCTCATCGCGAATTGATCCGGAATCACTCCGAAAATTCTCGCTGACGGTACCCCGGAAATGATCTCTCCTCTTCTCACTCTTATCGATCAACCTCAGATTCGATCAACGAGAAGAGGCAGTGAGCAGGGATTACTCTCGCCCCAGAGATCACCGGCCGCAGCAGAGTTTCCGTAATCCTTGCGGAAACCGTTGACACCCCACAGTGCCGGGCCAACACTGTCCGCACCGACTAGCCCCACCCCCATCGAGGAGGAGGAAACATGCACCGGGACGACACCCCCGCCCGGCCGATCAGCCGCAGGAACTTACTCGGCCGTGCCGGCGCCCTGACGCTGGTCACCTCCGGGCTGACGCTGCCCGGCATCGGAACCGCCAGCGCCGACACGACCATCACCACCAACCAAACCGGCACCAATAACGGCTTCTACTACTCGTTCTGGACCGACGGCGGCGGGTCGGTCTCCATGACGCTGTCGTCGGGCGGCAGTTACCGCACCTCATGGACCAACTGCGGCAATTTCGTGTGCGGTAAGGGCTGGAGCAACGGCGGACGCAGGAGCGTGCAGTACTCGGGCAGCTTCAACCCGTCCGGCAACGGATATCTGTGTCTCTACGGGTGGACCTCGAACCCGCTCGTGGAGTACTACATCGTCGACAACTGGGGTACATACCGGCCCACGGGGACGTACAAGGGCACCGTCACCAGCGATGGCGGCACGTACGACATCTACCAGACGACGCGGTACAACGCCCCCTCGGTCGAGGGCACCCGGACGTTCAACCAGTACTGGAGCGTCCGGCAGTCGAAGAAAACGGGCGGAACCATCACCACGGGCAATCACTTCGACGCATGGGCCCGTTCCGGAATGGGCCTCGGCACCTTCAAGTACTACATGATCCTGGCGACCGAGGGATATCAGAGCAGTGGGAACTCGAATCTCTCCGTGAGCGGATGACGATCCGGTCGACCCAGTCCGTCCGGTCCGCCCGCGCCACCGTCACAGAGCCCCAGGCCGACCGCCTGGGGCTCACGCGCGCGGTACGGGACCGGACCCGCGGTACGGGACCGGACCCAGGGTGAGGAAAACCCCGCGCCGGGGGCGGCCTCGCGTCGTTAGGATCCGGCGCATGGCCACAGCCGATCACTCAGTCCTCCATGTCCTCACGGGCTACCGGCCGAAGACCACCGCGGAATGCGCCGACGTCGAGCGGGTGCGCCGCGTCATCGAGGCGGGTGCGCCCTGGGACCGGTCGAGTCCCCTGCACATCACCGCCTCCGCCCTGATCGTGCACCCCGACAGCGGCCGTGTGCTGCTGCGTTGGCATCAGCGACACCAGTCGTGGCTGCTGGTGGGCGGGCATGGCGACCCGGGTGAGCACGACCCGCTCGCCATCGCCCTGCGGGAGGGGCGGGAGGAGACGGGGCTGCCCGATCTGGCCCCGTGGCCGGACGCGGAGGTACGGCATCTGGTGATCGTCCCGGTTCCCGCGAACAGCCGGGAGCCGGCGCATGAGCACGCCGACGTCCGCTTCGTGCTGGCCACCAGCGCTCCCGAGGCGGTACGGCCGGAAAACCCGGACGCTCCGCTGCGCTGGCTGACGCCGGACGAGGCGCGGATGGCGATCACGGAGGCGAACATCCTGGACACCCTGTCCCGGGTGGAGCCGCTGCTGGCACGCTGACCGCTCAACGGTCCGGCGTCATGCCCGCGGCCGCGGCGTGCCGAATGCCCGCGCGACGGCGAGGCTGTCCTCGTAGACGTGGTGCCGGGTGACGAGGCCGCCCTCGAGCGTGAGGTGCAGGGCGAACCGCGCACGATAGGCGCGCCCGGTGGACCTGGCGGTCTGACGGATCTCGCCCAGCACGACCGCGTCGTCGCCGTCCACCAGGATCCGCTCGATCTGGGTGGCCGCCTCCTCGGACACATGGTGCCGGGCCAGCTCCCGGAAGTGGTCGGCCACGTCCGCGCGCGTGGACCGGTGCCGAATCCACGGGGTGGCCGACCGGCCGTGCTCGTCCTCCGGCCAGTCCAGCTTCCAGTCACTGCGCTCGGCATACAGCTCGGCGATCCGCTCGGGGTCGCCCTCACCGATGCGGCGCAGCAGTTCCTCCACCAGGGCACGGGTGGTCATGGGCGTGGCCAAGGACATGGTGATCCCTCCGATCGGAAACCTTGCGGGAAGCGATCACCATGCTGCCCAGCGCGGCGGCCCGGCGCGATGACGTCCCAGGTAATGCCGTCGGCGGGTCAGCGCCACAGGGAGATGGCCAGGGCGAGGCCGCCCAGGGCGATGGCGATGCGGAGGGGGGTTTCGGGGAGGCGGCGGACGGCCAGGGGGCCCAGCCAGCTGCCCAGGAGGGCGCCTAGGCCGAGGGCGACGGCGGCGGGCCAGTTGACGGGGGCGACGGCGACATAGGCGACCGCCGCCGTGACGTTGGCCGCGCCGGTGGCGATGTTCTTGACGGCGTTGGTGACCGGGAGGGGTTCCGTGGCGGAGAGCGAGAGCACGGCCAGCATCAGGACGCCCGAGGCCGCGCCGAAGTAGCCGCCGTACAGGCCGACCAGCAGGACCACGCACGCCAGTGGGAGGG
>NZ_JAEEAP010000244.1 GCF_016103465.1 Streptomyces sabulosicollis | reverse complement strand
TCTCGTTCGCGACGATCTGTTTTTTTTTTTTCAAGCAGACGACGGCATACGAGATTAGCGAGTGTCTCGTGGGCTCGGAGAGGTGTATAAGAGACAGCCCCGGAACGCCGAACGGGGTGGGCCCGAGCGCAACGCTCGGGCCCACCCCATCCGGCAGATGCGGCCGCCGGCCGCTACGGCAGCTGCGCTGCCCGCGCCTCGCGGCGGTTGTCGCGGAACGCGTTCACCCGGCGCGCCGTGGCGAAGAGGGGGATCACCGCGCCCATGACGACCTGCAGGGCGCAGGCCGACTGGAGGAGCAGCTCGCCGCCGGGGGCCTCGAAGGCCCAGGCGGCCAGCAGCGCCATGCTGGTGACGATCCAGCCGAGCATGGCCACCGCGAGCCGGCCGCGCGGCTTGGGGTACTCCACCCGGCTCACCATCAGCCAGGCGACGCCCACGATCGCGAGCAGCGTCGGCACGAACGGCAGGCCCAGCAGGACCACCGAGACCACGGTCAGGGCACCGAAGGGGCTCGGCATGCCCTGGAAGACGCCGTCACGCAGCGTGACACAGGAGAATCTCGCAAGCCGCAGCACCACCGCCAGCAGCACCACGATCGCGCCCACCACCGAGACCCGCTGGTACGCGTCGTCGGACACCATCCCCCAGACGAGGACGAAGTACGCGGGGGCCAGCCCGAAGCTGATCAGGTCGGAGAGGTTGTCCAGCTCCGCGCCCATCGCCGAGCTGCGCAGCTTCCGCGCGACCAGCCCGTCGAAGAGGTCGAAGACCGAGGCGAGCAGCATCAGCATCACCGCGGACGCGGCGCTGTGCCGGGTCATCCCGCCGTCCTCGCTGCCCGTGAGGTGCGGGATGAGGACGCCGGTGGTGGTGAAGTAGACCGCCAGGAAGCCGCACGTGGCGTTGCCCAGGGTCAGCGTGTCGGCTATCGACAGCCGCGTCGACAGCGGCATGTCGTCCGTCTCGTCGACGTCGACGGCGTCCACCTCGGCCTCGGGGACCCAGGCGGCCTGCGTATCGGGATCAATCACGGTCAAGGCGAGTCACCCCCGCGGTGGTGGCCTGGCCGACCTCGACCGCGACATCGACACCCTCGGGAAGGTAGACGTCGACGCGCGAGCCGAAGCGGATGAGACCAATCCGCTCACCCTGTTCGACCTTCGTGCCCTGCGGCACATACGGCACGATACGCCGCGCGACGGCGCCGGCGATCTGGACCATCTCGATGTCGCCGAGTTCGGTGTCGAAGTGCCAGACGACCCGCTCGTTGTTCTCGCTCTCCTTGTTGAACGCGGGAACGAAGCCGCCGGGGATGTGCTCCACGGAGGTCACCGTACCGGCCAGCGGGGCACGGTTGACGTGGACGTTGAGCGGGCTCATGAAGATGGCGACGCGGGTGCGCCCGTCCTTCCACGGCATGATGCTCTGCACCACACCGTCGGCCGGAGAGATCACACGGCCTTGCGTGATCTCTCTCTCAGGGTCGCGGAAGAACCACAGCATGCCCGCCGCGAGCGCGGTGGCGGGCACGGCGACCGCCGTCCAGCGTCCGGAGCGGCGGGCCCGAGCAAGGCTGACCGCCGCGGTGGCGACGGTCGGGAGGAGCCACGGCGACGCTCCGCGCGCGAGGCGGACGCGGCCGCGTTGTGCAGAGGATTGGCTGTGGGGCATGGATGACCTTCGTAGCGGAGGATGCCGCGACGCGAGACTGGGGACGGCGGCTTTCCGGGATGGTATCGGTTGCGAGCGGTAACTGGGCAAGCGCCAGGGCCTGTCGGTGGCTGGTCAGTGACCGAAGACCCTCGGCGCGGTGTGACCTTCTTCTCTCGGATACCACCCCAAAAGGGACGTTCAGTCTTGGGTTCGGTATTCCTCCAGGAGCCTCCGTCCAATAATCATTTTCTGAATCTCAGCGGTTCCTTCGCCGATGAGAAGCATCGGTGCCTCTCGGTAGAGCCGCTCGATCTCGTATTCCTTGGAGAAGCCGTACCCGCCGTGGATGCGGAAGGCGTCCTCCACGACCTCTTTGCAGTACTCGGACGCCAGGTACTTCGCCATTCCCGCCTCGAGGTCGTTGCGCGCACCCGAATCCTTCTTGCGGGCCGCATTGACCATCATCGCATGCGCCGCCTCGACCTTTGTTCCCATTTCGGCCAGTTTGAACTGGATGGCCTGGTGCTGGGCGATCGGCTTCCCGAAGGTATGGCGCTGCTGTGCGTATGCGACGCCCAGCTCGAAAGCGCGCCGCGCCACTCCGCAGCCGCGGGCGGCGACATTCACCCGGCCGACCTCGACTCCGTCCATCATTTGGTAAAAACCTCGGTTCGGCGCCCCGCCGAGCACCCGATCGGCCGGAATGCGCAGTCCGTCCATGATGAGCTCGGTGGTGTCGACCCCCTTGTAGCCCATCTTGTCGATCTTGCCGGGAATGGTCAGACCGGGCCGGACCTCCCCGAAGCCGGGCTCCTTCTCGACCAGGAAGGTGGTCATCGCCTTGTGCGGCGCGACCCCCTCCTGGGCCTCGCCGGTCCGGCACAGGACCGCCACCAGGGTGGAGCTGCCGCCGTTGGTCAGCCACATCTTCTGCCCGTTCAGGACGTACTCGTCGCCGTCCCTGGTCGCCTTGCTGGTGATGGCCGACACATCGGAGCCCAGCCCCGGCTCCGACATCGAGAAGGCGCCCCGGATCTCGCCCAGCGCCATCTTGGGAAGGAAATACTCCTTCTGCTCCTCGGTGCCGTGCTGCTTGAGCATGTACGCCACGATGAAGTGGGTGTTGATGATGCCGGAGACGCTCATCCAGCCGCGCGCGATCTCCTCCACGCACAGTGCGTAGGTGAGCAGTGACTCACCCAGACCGCCGTATTCCTCCGGGATCATCAGCCCGAAGACGCCGAGCTCCTTCAGGCCCTCGACGATCGCGGTCGGATATTCATCGCGATGTTCCAGCTCGGTCGCGACCGGCAGGATCTCCTTGTCGACAAAATCCCTGACCGTGGCGAGGATCTCCCGCTGGATGTCGGTCAGGCCCTCCGTCTGCGCGAGGCGGCTCATATCACTGCCCTCCCAGCTCCGGGCGGCCCGGCTGCTCGCCGCCCCGCTCCTTGATGTACGTGGCGGTTGGCACCATCACCTTGCGCCGGAAGACGCAGACCAGGGTGCCGTCCTGCTTGTAGCCCTTGGTCTCCACATGCACGATGCCCCGGTCGGTTTTGGACTTCGACGGCGTCTTGTCCAGAACCGTGGTCTCGCCGTAGATGGTGTCGCCGTGGAAGGTCGGCGCGACATGCCGCAGTGACTCGATCTCCAGATTGGCGATGGCCTTTCCGGAGACATCGGGGACGGACATGCCCAGCAGCAGGGAGTAGATGTAGTTACCGACCACCACGTTCTTGCCGAAATCGGTCGTCTTCTCGGCGTAGTTGCTGTCCATGTGCAGCGGGTGGTGGTTCATGGTGAGCAGACAGAAGAGGTGGTCGTCGTACTCGGTGACCGTCTTCCCCGGCCAGTGCCGGTAGACGTCGCCCACCGTGAACTCCTCATAGGTACGGCCGAACTGCATGGTTCACGCCTCCGGAGGCTGGAAGGTGGACGTACGGCTCATCCCGGCGGCCCGGCCCTTGCCCGCGATCACCAGGGCCATCTTGCGGCTGGCCTCGTCGATCATCTCGTCCCCCAGCATCGCGGAGCCCTTCATACCGCCCTCCGCCGAGGTGCAGTAGTCATAGGCGTCCAGGATCAGCTCGGCGTGGTCGTAGTCCTCCTGCGACGGCGAGAAGACCTCATTGGCCGCCTCCACCTGGCCGGGGTGCAGCACCCACTTGCCGTCGTAGCCGAGGGCGGCCGCGCGCCCGGCCACCTCGCGGAAGCCGTCCACGTTCCGGATCTGGAGGTACGGGCCGTCGATCGCCTGGAGGTCGTGCATACGGGCCGCCATCAGGATCCGCATCAGGATGTAGTGATAGGCGTCCGCCGGATAGCCGGGCGGCTGCTCGCCCACGACCAGCGACTTCATGTTGATGGACGCCATGAAGTCGGCCGGGCCGAAGACGATGGTCTCCAGACGCGGCGAGGCGCCGGCGATCTCGTCCACGTTGACCAGGCCCTTGGCGTTCTCGATCTGCGCCTCGATGCCGATCCGCCCGATCTCGAAGCCCATCGTCTTCTCGATCTGGGTGAGCAGCAGGTCCAGCGCGATGATCGCTTCAGCGTCCTGCACCTTGGGCAGCATGATGCAGTCCAGGTTCGGGCCCGCGCCCTCGACCACCGTGATGACGTCCCGGTACGTCCAGTGGGTGGTCCAGTCGTTCACCCGCACCACCCGGGTCTTACCGGTCCAGTCGCCCTCGTTCAGCGCCTTGACGATGGTGTGCCGGGCGTCCTCCTTGGCCAGCGGCGCGCAGGCGTCCTCCAGGTCCAGGAAGACCTGGTCGGCCGGGAGCCCCTGGGCCTTCTCCAGGAAGCGGGGGTTACTGCCCGGCACCGCCAGACAGGAGCGGCGCGGACGCAGCCGGTTGGGCGCGGTGCCCTCGGGGGCGGTCATACGGGAACCTCCAGAGCGGGAAGCGTGTTCGCGGTACGGATCTCATCGACGATACGGCCGATGATCTCCGTGATACCGAAGTCCTTGGGGGTGAAAACGGCGGCGACACCCGCCGCGCGCAGGGCGGCCGCGTCCGAGGACGGGATGATCCCGCCGACGATGACGGGGATGTCCTGGGCGCCCGCGGCGCGCATCCGCTCCAGGACGTCGGGCACCAGCTCGGCATGCGACCCGGACAGGATGGACAGCCCGACGCAGTGCACGTCCTCGGCCACGGCCGCCGAGACGATCTGCTCCGGGGTGAGCCGGATCCCCTGGTAGACCACCTCGAAACCGGCGTCCCTGGCCCGTACCGCGATCTGCTCGGCGCCGTTGCTGTGCCCGTCCAGACCGGGCTTGCCGACCAGCAGCCGCAGCCTGCCGCCGCCGAGCTCGGCCGCGGTCTTCTCCACCTTCTCGCGGACGGAGGCCAGCAGGGAGCCCGCCTCCGTGGCGACGGCCAGGGGCGCGCCGCCGACCCCGGTGGGGGCGCGGTACTCGCCGAAGACGTCGCGCAGGGCCCAGGCCCACTCCCCGGTGGTCACGCCCGCGCGGGCACAGCGCAGGGTGGCCTCCATCAGGTTGTCCGTCCCCGCGGCGGCCTTACGGAGGGCGCCGAGGGCCTCCTGGGCGGGGCCCTCGTCACGCTGCTCGCGCCAGGCGTGCAGGGCCGCCACCACCCGGGCCTCGTTCTCCGGGTCCACCGTCATGATCGCGGTGTCGAGGTCGGCGGTGAGCGGATTGGGCTCGGTGGACTCGTAGCAGTTGACGCCGACGATCTTCTCCTCGCCCGCCTCGATCCGCGCCCGGCGCTCGGAGTGGGAGGCCACCAGCCGCGCCTTGAGGTAACCGGACTCGACGGCGGCCATCGCCCCGCCCATCTCCTGGATCCGCTCGATCTCGGCCTCGGCCTCCTCCACCAGCGTGGCGACCTTGGACTCGATCACATGGGAGCCCGCGAAGATGTCGTCGTACTCCAGCAGATCGCTCTCGTGGGCGAGCACCTGCTGGATGCGCAGCGACCACTGCTGGTCCCAGGGGCGGGGCAGGCCCAGCGCCTCGTTCCAGGCCGGGAGCTGGACGGCGCGGGCGCGGGCGTCCTTGGAGAGGGTGACGGCCAGCATCTCCAGGACGATGCGCTGGACGTTGTTCTCCGGCTGGGCCTCGGTCAGGCCGAGCGAGTTCACCTGGACGCCGTAACGGAACCGGCGGTGCTTGGGGTTCTCGATGCCGTACCGCTCCCGGGTGATCCGGTCCCAGATGCGGCCGAACGCGCGCATCTTGCACATCTCCTCGATGAAGCGGACGCCCGCGTTCACGAAGAAGGAGATCCGGGCCACCACGTCGCCCTTACGGTCCTGGGGAACCTGGCCGGAGGCGAACACCGCGTCCAGTACGGCGATCGCCGTGGACATCGCGAAGGCGATCTCCTGCACCGGAGTGGCCCCCGCCTCCTGCAGGTGGTAGCTGCAGATGTTGATCGGGTTCCACTTGGGGACGTGGTGGACCGTGTACGCGATCATGTCGGTGGTCAGCCGCAGGCTCGGGCCCGGCGGGAAGACGTGCGTCCCCCGCGACAGGTACTCCTTGACGATGTCGTTCTGCGTCGTCCCCTGGAGCTTCGCGATATCGGCGCCGTGCTCCTCCGCGACGACCTGGTACAGCGCCAGCAGCCACATCGCGGTCGCGTTGATCGTCATGGAGGTGTTCATCCGCTCCAGGGGGATCTCCTGGAACAGCCGCCGCATGTCGCCCAGGTGCGAGACCGGGACCCCGACCCGGCCCACCTCGCCGCGGGCGAGGATGTGGTCGGGGTCGTAGCCGGTCTGGGTGGGCAGGTCGAAGGCGACCGAGAGCCCGGTCTGACCCTTGGCCAGGTTGCGCCGGTACAGCTCGTTGGACGCCTCGGCGGTGGAGTGCCCGGCGTAGGTGCGCATCAGCCAGGGACGGTCCTTGGGGCGGGGTGTGCCACTCATCAGATGTCCCGGCTGTGCTTGACGGTCCGCTCCGACGAGTCGTCCCGGAACAGGTTGATGGCCTCGATGTGCCGCTCGCGCATCGCCTGGTCGCGCACGCCCATGCCCTCCTCGGGGGCCAGGCACAGCACGCCGACCTTGCCCTGGTGGACGTTGCGGTGGACGTCGTACGCGGCCTGGCCGGTGTCCTCCAGCCGGTACGTCCTGGACAGCGTCGGGTGGATCTTGCCCTTGGCGATCAGGCGGTTGGCCTCCCACGCCTCGCGGTAGTTGGCGAAGTGCGAGCCGATGATCCGCTTCAGCTGCATCCACAGGTAGCGGTTGTCGTACTCGTGGGTGTAGCCGGAGGTCGAGGCGCAGGTGACGATCGTGCCGCCCTTACGGGTGACATAGACGGACGCGCCGAAGGTCTCCCGGCCCGGGTGCTCGAAGACGATGTCCACGTCCTCGCCGCCGGTCAGCTCGCGGATCTTCTTGCCGAACCGCTTCCACTCGCGCGGGTCCTGGGTGCCGTCGTCCTTCCAGAACCTGTAGTCCTCGGCGGTGCGGTCGATGATCGCCTCGGCGCCCATCCGCCGGCAGATCTCGGCCTTCTGGGGCGAGGAGACCACGCAGATCGGGTTGGCCCCGCCGGCCAGCGCGAACTGGGTGGCGTAGGAGCCGAGCCCGCCGCTCGCGCCCCAGATCAGGACGTTGTCGCCCTGCTTCATCCCGGCGCCGTTGCGGGAAACCAGCTGCCGGTAGGCGGTGGAGTTGACCAGGCCGGGAGCGGCCGCCTCCTCCCAGCTCAGATGGGTGGGCTTGGGCATCAGCTGGTTGGACTTGACCAGGGCGATCTCGGCGAGCCCGCCGAAGTTGGTCTCGAAGCCCCAGATGCGCTGCTCGGGGTCGAGCATGGTGTCGTTGTGGCCGTCGGCGCTCTCCAGCTCGACCGACAGGCAGTGCGCGACGACCTCGGCGCCCGGCTTCCAGGAGTGCACGCCGGGGCCGGTCCGCAGCACGACGCCCGCGAGGTCGGAGCCGATGATGTGGTACGGCAGGTCGTGCCGCTTGGCCAGGGGGGAGAGCTTGCCGTACCGCTCAAGGAAGCCGAAGGTCGGCAGCGGCTCGAAGATCGAGGTCCACACGGAGTTGTAGTTGACCGAGCTGGCCATCACGGCGACGAGCGCTTCCCCGGGGCCCAGCTCGGGCACCGGCACCTCGTCCACGTGCAACGACTTGCGGGGGTCCTTCTCCCGGGTGGTGAGGCCCGCGAACATCTCGGCCTCGTCCTTGCGCACGGTCACCGCGCGGTACGACTCGGGGATGCGCAGTGCCGCGAACTCCTCGGGTGCTGTGTCCGACGCCAGGATCGCGTCAAGTATCTCGTTCATCGGTGCCTCCGGCGAGGCGTCCATGGGGGACGCCTGAGGGAACGCTGGGCTCGTGACGGGTGATGCTGATGCGGTGCCGTCGGTTCGGCGGAGGTGGTGCTCGAGGCGGCGCGGGTGGCGCCGGGTGCCTGGTGACGCAGGCGTCGTCCGGGCGCGCAAAGCGGCTTGCGGGGACAGCCGGCGCACGATGGTTGGCAGTGCGCCGGCAGCCCGGACACTCTCACCGTATGGCACGCTGTGCCACCCCGCAAGACACTGGGTGCCAACAATTTCCCTCAGTTGTCATCTCCGGTGCACACATGAGCAACAACGGCCGCCCCGACTGGGGCGGCCGCCGTGGTCTGATCCGGTGGTGCGCGTGGCTGTCAGTCGTCCTTCTCCAGCGACAGCGCGAAGATGTGCGCCCGCGCGGTGCCCGAGGGGGCGCCCAGGGTGATCGCCGACAGCTCCTTGGCCGGGTCCAGCGCCACCACCTGGTGGAAGATCGCGGCCTTGGTGCCCAACGGCCCGGTGCGGGTGTGGATCTGACTGGTCCGCACCGCCTCCGTCTCGCCGTTGGCCGGACCCGACATCCAGGCCGTCAGCGGAATGGCCAGTTGGGCCGTCGTACCGTCGGCGTACGCGGCCTCGGCGGGGACGGACACGTTGCCGGTGTCGCCCGCGCCCAGCACATGCAGCCTGGTGTAGCCGCCCGCCGGGACCGCGACCTTCTGACCGGCGGCGATGACATTGTTGTTGGAGCCCTCGCTGCCGTTGCTGAACGCGAAGGTGATCCCGTCGTCCTCGGTCTGCCCGGTCTGCGGCAACTGCGCCATCGGATAGGTGCGGCCGGTGCCGTCGAAGTCACCGTCCCCGTAGTACATCTCGGTGGTGATGGCGTCGTTGTCGAAGTGCCCGGTCAGATCGACCTGGGTGACCGCACCCGCCTGCGGCAGCTCCGGCAGGCCCCAGGGCTCGGCCGGGGTGGTGACCTTCACCGGGGCGATCCGGAAGTCCGGCCGGGCACCGGCCGGGTGGATCACCGCCTCGTCCTCCCGGCCCAGCTCCAGCTCGACCTCGCCGTTCCCCAGGTCACGCCACTTCGGCGCGGGGCCGCCGACCCCGGCGACCGCCACCCGGCCGCCGATCGAGTGGCGGACCCGGCACGGCTCCCCGGCCAGGCTGCGCACCCGCACCCAGCGCGTCTTCCCGCCCGTGCGCACCCCGCTGACCAGGAACGCGCCCTGGGTGCGGAAGTCGTGCAGCGTGACGTCCCGCCACTCGCCCGGCACCCCGGGGAAGAAGCGGATGGTCCCGCCCCAGCTCTGGCAGAGCATGTCGTGGATCGCCTGCGCACCCGACAGCGGGGTCTCGATCACCGGACCCGCCTCGTAGTAGTGGGTGTTGGGCTGGATGAACCGCGCCACCAGCTCCCGCAGATACGTCAGCGCGTCGTCGCCGCGCCCCATCTGGGTCGAGATCGAGGCCGCGCCCGAGAAGCTGTAGCCGCGCAGCGCGCCCTCGAAGCTGATCCAGTGCTCCAGCGAGCGGGCGATCAGGTCCCGGTGCTCCTTCTGGTCCCAGTTGACCAGGTAGAGCGGGTAGACCGCGAGCATGTGGGAGTAGTGGCGGTGGGACTTGGCGAAGGGGACCCCGGTGCCGATCATGAAGCCGTTCTCGTCCACCGGATAGTCGACCAGCTTCTCCAGCACCTCGCGCCACTTGGGCACCAGCGGATCGTCCTTGCCCAGCAACTCGACCGTGGCCAGCAGGGTCTGGCAGGACCAGCGCAGCAGCGCCAGGTCGTAGTTGCAGTCCGGGGCCGCGCCGTACTCGGGGGAGAAGGTCTTCGGCAGGTGCAGCCTGCCGTCCGGCTGCTGTGTGAGGAAGTGCAGGTAGTAGTTGGTGGAGCGGCGCAGCAGCGGATAGAGCACATCCTCCAGCACCCCCCGGTCCATGGTGTGGCGGTAGGTCAGCCAGACGTTGTGCAGCGCCCAGGGCAGATTGCCGACCTCGGGGGAGTCCCCGACGCCGGGCACCGGCACCGTGCCGTTGTCCTCGCACTGCGCGTCCGTGGAGCGGCGCAGACCGGCCGAGTCGGCCCGGTACTCGGGCTTGAGACCGCTGATGAGCACATCGGTGTTCTCGGCGAGGGTGCGCGGAATCGCGTCAAGCTCGAGGTGGTTGGAGCCGTGGACCGGCCAGTACTCCAGCTGGACGTTGAGGTTCCACCACACCCCGGGCCACGGGGTCGGCTCCACCCACGGGCCGGTGGTGGCCATGACGGGGGCGTGCTCACGGGCGGCGCAGGCCAGCTTGTAGAGCTGGATCCAGTAGAAGCTCTGGAGCATCCCGTCGGGCACCGAGATGAAGCTCTTGCGATAGAAGCGGTGCCACCACTCGTAGTGGGTGCGCCGCAGGCTGGAGACCGGCAGGGCCGACGCCTTGCGCACGGTGGTCCGGGCCCGGCCCTCCGCGTCCGTACCCGGAAAGGAGTGCGCCACGGCCAGGTAGTACGTGCGCTCCCGGCCGCTGCCGCGCTGCTTGTACGCGGTCACCGTCTGCCCGCCCGCCACCAGCGACTGGACGGTGGTGCCGAGCCCGTCCTCGGTGCGGCTGACCGGGGCCGGGTTGGGCTCGAAGCCCTTCGGCGGATCCTCGCGCACGATGCGCGGGCTGACCGCCGGTGAGGGCTTGAACTCCCAGCGGAACCCCTCCTCGCCGGCGCTCGCCTCGACGGTGGCCAGCAGCATGGTGCGGTCGTTGTGCACCAGCGCGCGGAGCTTCAGCTTCCCCTTGTCCGTGGTGACCGTGCCGCGCAGCTCGGCGTTCCACAGGTCCAGCCGCAGATCGACGCCGGTGATGGCGCCGACCGGACGCAGCAGCAGATTGCCGACCGGGAGCCGTGCCACGCCCCAGTCGCTGCCGCCCTCGGTGGGCCGGTGGTCCTGCACCTCGCTGTGGTGGACCGTGAAGCGCAGCGCGTTCTCCCCGGGCTCCTGGTAGACCATCGAGCCGAGCAGGCCATTGCCGAGGAACGGCCCCTCGTACCACGTTCTCGGCAAGCGCTTCCAGAGCAGATCCTGGCCGCTCAGAAAGCGCTCCCACTCCTGATCGGTGCGCATGCCCCGCAGGACCACCGAATGCTGTGGCTGGGCCGCCGCCTCCTGCTCGGGGAGGGCCGCGCCGACGGCCGTGCTCGCGGCCGCGCCCGCCGCCACCCGGCCCAGGAACCCACGTCTGCTGACTGGCATCCCGATCTTCTCCCGTCCCCGAAGCGAACAGATTGCTCCGCAGATTGCTCCGATGATTTGGCTAGACGGGAGCGTAGAAACGGGCTGATGATGCGTCAAGGCACTCGATTGCTCTGATGTATCGAGCGCCGTATCGAGGATGCGGTGAACGAGGAGGAACGATGCATACGGCACGATCAAAGGTCACCAGAGCCGTGGCCGCCCTCTCCTGTGCGGCCGCCGCGCTGGTGCCGCTCCGGGCGGCGGCGGCATCGGACGGTCGTGCGCAGGACTGGCGGCTGACCGGCGAGGGGCAGGTCAGCGGCGAGCTCAAGCTGAACAACGAGGGCGCGCTGACCCTGGCCGCGCGCCATGGCTCGACCACCGTGCTCCGGCCCTCGGGGCTGGGCATCCGCACCGCCGAGACCGATTTCAGCAAGGGCTTGCGGTTCGCGGGGCGCAGCGACCGCAAGGTTCACGAGACCTATGCGACCACCACCGGCCGCCGCACCCACCACACCTCCGACGCCTCGGAGTCGACCTTCACCTTCCGCAAGGACGGGCGGACGCTGAAGGTGGTCATCCGGGTCTCGTCCGACGGGCTGGCCTACCGCTATGTGCTGCCGGACAAGGGCACGGTCACCGTGCTCGGGGAGAGCACCGAGTACGCCGTCCCGCCGTCCGCCGACTCCTTCCTCCTGCCGTACGACAACGGCCGCCAGGACTACGAGTCCGCCCATGACCACGGCACGGTCGCCGACGCCGAGTCGGGCGACTACGGCTATCCGTCGCTCTTCCACATCGGCTCCAGCTGGATGCTGATCGAGGAGGCGGACCTCAACAGCTCCTACGGTGGCTCCCGGCTCACCCTCGACTCCGCCACCGACCGCTTCGAGCTCACCCTCCCCGACCCCGCCGAGGTCAGCGGCCCCGGGCTGACCACCCCCTGGCGGACCATGGTCATCGGCGACCTCGCCACCGTCACTGAGAGCGATCTGCCGACCGATCTGGCCACCCCCTCGAAGGTCGCCGACACCTCCTGGATCAAACCGGGCAAGGCGGCCTGGTCCTGGTGGTCGGACGGGCAGAGCCCGGCCAGCCTGGACGCCCAGAAGAAGTTCGTGGACTTCGCGGCCCGCGAGGGCTGGGAGTACATCCTGGTGGACTCCGGCTGGAGCGACTCCTGGATGCCCGAGCTGACCGCGTACGCCAAGGAGAAGGGCGTCGGTGTCTGGCTGTGGGCCCGCTGGCAGACGATCGACGCGCAGAGCGAGCGGGACCGGCTGTTCCCGCTGTGGAAGTCCTGGGGGATCGCCGGACTGAAGATCGACTTCCTGGAGTCGGACGGCCAGGACCGGATGCGCTGGTACGACGCGGTCTTCAAGGACAGCGCCCGGCACAAGCTGATGCTGAACTTCCACGGCGCCACGATCCCGCGCGGCCAGGAGCGGACCTGGCCGCAGCTGATGAGCACCGAGGCGGTCAAGGGCGCCGAGGGCACCCGCCCCAAGCCGGGCCGCCAGCCCTTCCCGGCGGCGCACTACACGACCCTGCCCTTCACCCGGAACCTCATCGGACCCATGGACTTCACCCCGGTGACCTTCACCGGCGTACGGCCCACGAGCGACGCGGCCGAGCTCGCGCTCTCGGTCGTCTACGAGTCCGGGGTGCAGCACTTCGCCGACAGCGTGGAGTCCTACGAGAGCAGGCCGCAGGAGCTGAGGTTCCTGAACCAGGTGCCCACGGTGTGGGACGAGACGAAGCTGGTCGACGGGGACCCCGGCGACCGCGCCGTCCTGGCCCGCCGCTCCGGCGACACCTGGTACCTGGGCGCGATCACCTCGGGCGCGGCCCGCACGCTGGACGAGCCGCTGAGCTTCCTCGGCCGGGGCGGCTGGCGGGTCGAGGTGTGGAAGGACGGCCCCGACGGCAAGGTCGTCACCGAGACCCACGAGGTTACGGCGGCCTCGCGGCTCAAGGTGGACGTCCCGAAGAACGGCGGCTTCGCCGCGAAGCTGACGAAGACCGGCTGAGGCGCCCGCGCCGGCCCGGCCCGCCGGGCCGGGCCGGCGTCGGCGCGTCCGCCCGGGGCGGGGCCTGCCTCTTATACACATCTGACGCTGCCGACGACTAGGCGAGG
>NZ_JAEEAP010000243.1 GCF_016103465.1 Streptomyces sabulosicollis | reverse complement strand
CACCCGTCCCGCCCTCACGGGCGAGACCGGCGCCCGCGCAGTCGAGGGTGACCCGGTGCGCCCCCTTGGTCGCCGTCGAGCGGATCGTCGCCTCGCTGAAGAGCGCATCCCCCTCGGGCGTCAGCTCCGCGTCGTCCACGAACGCCGGGGACGAGGCCGTGGCTGCCCGGTCCGGGCAGCCGAAGGCCCAGACCTCGACCTCGGCGCCGGGGGCGAGGGTCCGGGGACCGACCCGGATCGTGGTCGTGGCGGAGTGGCGTTGGTCGGCGAGGGCCGGGGCGGCGGCGGCCGCCACCGCCGCGACGGCGGCGCACGCTGCGGTACAGAGAGTGAGTGCGACGATGCGCATGGTGAGACCTCCCGATACCAAGAGGCTCACGCGCCCCGCAGGACCCCGCATCCGCTGCGGGCGCCTACTGCGCCATCCGGGGCACAGGGGTCACCGGCGGGTCATGCAGCGGGTCATGCGACGGGTCATGCGACGCGTTCCACGAGGTCCGCGATGGACTCGACGACCGTGGACGGGCGGTACGGGTACCGGTCCACCTCTCCCGCCCTGGTCACCCCGGTGAGCACCAGGAAGGTCTCCATACCGGCCTCGAGCCCGGCCCGCACATCGGTGTCCATCCGGTCGCCGATCATCGCGCTGGACTCGGAGTGGGCGCCGATCGCGTTCAGCCCGGACCGCATCATCAGCGGATTGGGCTTGCCGACGAAGTAGGGCTCCTGGCCGGTCGCCTTGGTGATCAGCGCGGCCACGGAGCCGGTGGCGGGCAGCGCGCCCTCCGCGGAGGGGCCGATCTCATCGGGGTTGGTGGCGATGAACCGCGCGCCGTCGTTGATCAGCCGGATGGCCTTGGTGAGCGCCTCGAAGCTGTACGTACGGGTCTCGCCGAGCACCACATAGTCGGGCTCGACATCCGTAAGGACGTAGCCGATGTCGTGCAGCGCGGTGGTCAGCCCCGCCTCCCCGATGACGTACGCGGTGCCGCCGGGGCGCTGCTCGTCCAGGAACTGGGCGCTGGCCAGCGCCGACGTCCAGATGTTCGCCACCGGGACGTCGAGCCCGATCCGGGACAGCCGGGCGTGGAGGTCGCGCGGGGTGTAGATGGAGTTGTTGGTGAGCACCAGGAACGGCGTGTCCGACTCGCGCAGCCGCTTGATGAAGGCGTCGGCACCGGGCACCGGTATGCCCTCGTGCATCAGCACACCGTCCATGTCGGTGAGCCATGACTCGATCGGCTTGCGCTCTGCCACTGGTTGCTCTCCGCTCGGAATCGGCGTCTGGCGACCACCTCAGCCTAACCGGGGAAAGTTCTGCGGAGACCGCCCCGTGTCGCGGAGCACGATCCGTTAGCCGTCCGTTCGCGCTCCGTCCCAGCGCGACAGATCCGCACAGGTGTCTGATCCTGAGGGAGGGGCGGGTTCCGCCCCTCCCTCAGGATGGGGCGGGTTCCGCCCCTCCCTGGAACGAGCCGGACCGTAAGGCCGGACCGTCCGGACCGTAAGGAGGCCGCGATGGGCATGATGGACAAGCTCAAGGGCGCGATCAGCAAGAACCCGGACAAGGCTCGGAAAGGCGCTCGGAAGGGCGGCGAGACCGCGGACAAGAAGACCGGCGGCAAGTACTCGGAGCAGATCCAGTCCGGCTCGGACAAGGTCGACGACGAACTGCGCCGCCGGGGCGAGGGGCCCCGGGGCCAGTAGCTCGTCCATGCGCCGGGCGTGAGGGCGTCGGGGCGCCGGAGCCTCAGACGCCCGAGCGCCGGGACTTCACCACGAGGACGATGCCGCAGGTCACGAGCGCGGCGCTGATGACGCCGAGCCCCGCGAACAGGGCGGTGTGACGGCCCGTCGCGGCGAGTTCGGGCATCCGCTCGCGCTCGCGGCCGCCGTCCTCCTCGTGACGGCTGTCGGTGCCGGTGCCGGTGCTGGGCTCGGCCTGGGGCTCGCGTCCGGGGTCGGTTTCGGTGCCGGGGTCGGTTTCGGGGTCGGCTTCGGCGGTACCGGGGTCTTCGGTCTCCGTGCCTAGCCCGGTGTCGGTGCCGAGGTCGGTCCCCACGTCGGTGCCGGGGTCGGTGTCCGTACCGAGGTCGGTGTCCGCACCGAGGCCCTCGTCGAGGTCGGTACCGGCGTCGGTTCCCGTATCCGTATCGGCGTCGGTCCCCGCATCGGCGTCGGTCCCGGCATCGGCGTCCGAGCCCGGGTCCGAGCTCAGGTCGGTGTCGGTGTCGGCGCCGAGGTCGGTGTCCATGTCCGTGTCGGCATCCGCGCCCAACTCGCTATCCGCATCGGTATCGATATTGGTATCGATACCGGTATCCGCTCCGGTTCCCGTGTCCTCCTCAGCGCTGGGATCGGTGTCGATGTCGGCCTCCGCGCCGACATCGGCGTCCGCCTCCGTGTCGGCATCAGCGTCGCTGTCGGCACGGGGCGGCACCGCGGCCGGGCTGCTGTCCTTATCGCTCGCGCCATGGCTCGCGCCATGGCTCGCGCCGGGACTTCTCGTGGCGCCCGGCTTCCGGCTCGGCGCGGCCGGGGCCGTCTTCTCGGCCGTTCTGCTCGGCGTGGCCGTGGGGAGCTGGGAGCGGGTGGTCGACCGCGGAGCGGGCTGCGTCCCGGTGTCCCCGTCGGTGGCGGCTCCGGCACCGGCTCCGGTGTCCGTCCCGGTCTCCGTAAGCCCGCCGGAGCGCGTGGCCGCCCTCGTACGCGTTCGGGCGTCCGGGCCCGCGGTACCGGCATCCGTACCCGGACCCGTAGTGGCCGGACCCGTGGTGCCCGGACCCGTACCCGCCCCCGTGGCCGTCGCCGCCCCGCCGATGCGGAAGGCGTAGTCGTTCGACTGGCCCACCCAGTCACCGTCGTCCGCGCGCCGCTGTACGGCGATCGCGTTGGCCGTCACCGGCCCCTGGGGCGCGTCCGCGGTGAAGCGCGTGCGCACCTGGACGTCGACGGTCTTGTGCGCGGGCACGGTGAAACCTTTGAAGTGGTCTTCGAAGACCCCGATGTTCTCGTCCTCGTCCGTGGTCTGGAAGGAGACGGTCCGCCAGGTGGCGCCGCCGTCCGCGGACGGGTCCAGGAACTCGAAGCCGATATGGCGGGGCCGCAGTTCGTGGGCCTGGTCGACCAGGACGGCGATGGGGTGGATGGCGCGGCACCCGGTGTCCGTGGAATTGCGCAGTTCGAGGTGGTAGCCGCGCCAGCCGCCGCCCCGGGCGTACTGGTCCGGCCCGCCGCGCAGATGGGCTTCGATCGGGAAGTCGGAGGCGTTCCGGTCCCCGCAGGCGGCGGGCTCGGCCCCGGCGGCGTACGCCGGGACCCCGTAGAGGGCCGGGGCGAACGCGAGCGCGGCCGCCGGAAGGACAGCTCGTAGGGATAGTGCGGTGGGCAAGCGCATGAGTGACCTCTGCTGTGCTGCGGTTTTCCCCGAGCACTCCGCTACATTCCGCGTCCGCACGCCGACACACCGCACCGGGCCGGGATTGCCCCCGACTGGCGGTCAGGATCCCCCTCGATCAGCCCAGTGCGAACAGCGGTGCGAGCACCAGCCGGGCCGCGCCCTCGACGACGGCCCGCTCGCCCCGCTCCACGACGTCCACGGACACCGGGGGGCGGCTGGCGCGGGCGGAGTCCTCGGCGATCGTCGTGGCCACACCGCGTACGTACGGCACGGGGTCGGCCAGCACCATCCGGCCGCCCAGGAGCACCCGGTCGATGTCGAGGAGCCGTACGAGGTTGGTCGCCCCGATGCCGAGCAGCCGCGCGGCGTCCTTACGGTCGCCACGCGCGACGGCGGCGAGGCACAGCGCCTCCAGACAGCCGTTGTTGCCGCAGTCGCAGGGCGGCCCGTCGAGCTGTATGACCTGGTGCCCGAACTCGCCCGCGTCGGTCCGCGTCCCCCGGTACACATCCCCGCCGAGCACCAGACCGGCGCCCAGGCCGGTGCCCAGGTGGAGGTACGCGGCCGACTCGGCGGTCCCGGCGGTCACCAGCCCGAGCGCCGCTGCGTTGGTGTCCTTGTCGAGGACGACGGGCAGGGCGAGCCGCTCGGCGAGCGCGTCACGCAGCGGGAAGCCGTCCCACTGGGGGAAGCCGGTGACGCGGTGCAGCACGCCCGAGCCGTGGTCGAGCGGTCCGGGCGCGGCGACGCCGACACCGAGCAGCCCGCCGCCCACCGCGACGCCGCCGCCCACCGCGACGCCGCCGCCCGCCACACCGCTGGCCGCCGCGTCCGCGAGGAGGGCCCTGACCTCGGCGGTGGCCGCCGCGAGCGCCTCCTCCGCGGGCGCGCCGAAGTCGAAGGGGGCCGAGCGGGCGGCTACCGGGGTGCCCGCGAGGTCGACCAGGACCGCCGTCACCTCGTCGCGGTCGAGCTGGAGCCCGATCGCATGGCGGGCGTCCGGGACCAGGCGCAGCGCGGTGGGCGGTTTGCCGCCGGTCGAGGCGCGCTGACCGGCCTCCGCCAGCAGGCCCTCCGCCCTCAGCCGGGCCGTGATCTTGCTGACGGCCTGGGGGGTGAGGCCGGTGCGCCCGGCCAGCTCCGGCCGGCTGACGCCGTCCTCGCCCGCGTCCCGCAGCAGGCGCAGGACGAGTGCGGCGTTATGGCTGCGGAGGGCGGTCAGATTGGCTCCGGGCCCGGCCGCCCCGGACATCGTGCTGTTCACCCCTCCATTGTGGTCACCGCTTGCACTTTGGCAACACTGTTGTCAAAGTGGCCTCCATGGATGCCACCGATGACAGCAGCACCACCCGAGTGGGACTGATCGGCTACGGCCTGGCCGGATCCGTCTTCCACGCCCCCTTGATCGCGGCCACCGAGGGACTGGTCCTCGACACCATCGTCACCTCCAGCCCGGAGCGGCAGCGGCAGGCCCGCGCCGAGTTCCCCGACGTCCGGCTCGCGGACTCCGCCGATGAGCTGTGGGCCCGGGCGGATGAGCTGGACCTGATCGTCATCGCCTCCCCGAACCGCACCCATGTCCCGCTCGCCCGCGCCGCCCTCGAGGCGGGGCTGCCGACCGTCGTGGACAAGCCGCTGGCCGCGACCGCCGCCGAGGCCGAGGAGCTGGCCGCGCTCGCCGAGGCCCGCGGGCTGCTGCTGACCGTTTTCCAGAACCGCCGCTGGGACAACGACTTCCTCACCCTCCGCAAGCTGCTCGCCGAGGGCGCGCTCGGCGAGGTGGGGCGCTTCGAGTCCCGCTTCGAGCGGTGGCGGCCCCAGCTCAAGGGCGGCTGGCGGGAGTCCGGCGACCCGGCCGAGGTCGGCGGGTTGCTGTACGACCTGGGCAGCCATCTGGTCGACCAGGCGCTCACCCTCTTCGGCCCCGTCGAGTCCGTCTACGCCGAGGTCGATGTGCGCCGCCCCGGGGCGCAGACCGACGACGACACCTTCATCGCCCTCACCCACGCCGGAGGGGTCCGCTCGCATCTGTGGATGAGCGCGACCACCGCCCAGCTCGGCCCGCGCTTCCGGGTGCTGGGCAGCGCATCGGGCTATGTGAAGTACGGCCTCGACCCGCAGGAGGCCGCCCTGCGCGACGGGCTGCGCCCCGGCGATCCGTCCGTCGAGTGGGGCGCCGAGCCGGAGGGCGACTGGGGACGGCTGGGCGCGGGAGAGTCCCCGACGACCGGCGGCGGCGTCCCGGTGCCGACGCTCCGGGGCGACTACCCCGCGTACTACGCCGCCGTCGCCGCGGCCCTCCGCGACGGCACCCCGCCGCCGGTCACCGCCGCCGAGGTCGCGGCCGCCCTGCACGTGCTGGAGGCGGCCCGGGTGTCGGCCGCCGAGCGCCGTACCGTCCGGATCGAGGTCCCCGCATGAGCGAGCACACTGACGCGACGTCCCTCGTGGCGGTCCTGGAGGAGCAGGAGCGCCGGCTGCGGCTGCCCCGCTTCGACAACGACGACGCCTGGCGCCTGGGCTGCCTCATCGCCGACTTGGCCCGGGAGCGCGGCGCCGCCGTGACGATCGGTGTCCAGCGGGCCGGTCAGCGCCTCTTCCACCGCGCGCTGCCGGGCACCTCCCCGGACAACGACGCCTGGCTGGAGCGCAAGTGCCGGGTCGTGGAGCGCTACGGCGCGAGCTCGTACCTCGTCGGCACCCGCTTCCGCGCCAAGGGCAGCAGCTTCGAGGAGTCCTCCCGGCTCGACCCCGACCGGTACGCGGCGCACGGGGGCGCCTTCCCGCTCCATGTGACGGGCACGGGCGTCATCGGCGCGGTCGCGGTCTCGGGGCTGCCGCAGGCCGAGGACCACGCGCTGGTGGTGGAGGCGCTGGAGCGCTACCTGTCGACGGCCGGGGCCTGAGCGGGCGGGGGGATGGCCCCACCGGGGCCACCCCTCCGCGTTCACGTCAGCCGTCAGGCGTCCTTGACCTCCTGGCGCTGGCGGCCCAGTCCGTCGATCTCGAGCTCGACGACATCGCCCGCCCGCAGGTACGGCTTGGGCTCGGGGCGCCCCATGGCCACGCCCGCCGGGGTGCCGGTGTTGATGACATCGCCGGGGTAGAGGGTCATGAACTGGCTGAGGTAGCGGACCACATGGGCCACGCCGAAGATCTGGTCCGCCGTGCTGCCGCTCTGCTGGAGCTCGCCGTTGACCCAGAGGCGCAGGCCCAGGGCCTGCGGGTCGGGAACCTCGTCGGCGGTCACCAGCCAGGGGCCCAGGGGGTTGAACGTCTCGCAGTTCTTGCCCTTGTCCCACTGGCCGCCGCGCTCGATCTGGAAGGCGCGCTCGGAGACGTCGTGGGCCACCGCATAGCCCGCGACCGCGGCGAGCGCGGCCTCGTCGGAGTCGAGGTAGCGGGCGGTGCGGCCGATGACGATGGCGAGCTCCACCTCCCAGTCGGTCTTCACGCTGCCGCGCGGGACGAGGACCGTGTCCTCGGGGCCGACGACCGTGTCCGGGGCCTTCATGAAGATGATGGGCTCTTCGGGGATGGTGGCGCCGGTCTCGGTGGCGTGGTCGTGGTAGTTCAGCCCGATGCACACGATCTTGCCGATACGGCTGAGCGGCGGGCCGATCCGCACCCCGCCGTCCTCGATCGCGGGCAGCGCGTCGTCCCCCTCGGCGGCCGCCGCCGCGCGCACCCGCGCGAGGGCGGCCTCATCGGCGAGGAGGGCGCCGTCGATGTCCGGGACCAGGGCGGACAGATCGCGCAGGGTGCCGTTCTGATCGAGCAGCGCGGGGCGTTCCGCGCCCGCCGGTCCGACTCGCAGCAGTTTCATCCCAAGACTCCCGAGGTCACAGGCCGGTGCGAGGCGCCTACCGGCCGATTGATCCTCCCTTCAGGGGCGTCCAGCCCGCAAGACCTCGTTCACGGATTGGGACGTCGGTCTCAAGGGTGACCGCGGCGGGTCGTCTCAGCGGTGCAGCAGGGCCCGCTCCACCGCCGTCCAGGTCGTGCTGGTGGCCAGGTAGAGCGCGGCCGCCAGCGGGACCACGGCGGCGGTGACCAGGGTGCCGAACGACAGCAGCGGCAGCACCCGGGCCACTCCGGGCGCCCCGGGGACGGTCGCCTTGCGGGCGCGGAGATACGTCCAGGTGGCCACGGCCGCGATCAGCGCGAAAAGCCCGAGGTAGACCAGCCCCGGCCCGCCGCTGAACACCCCGCCCCAGTGGGCGCCGAGCGGGGCCCCGGCGAGCGTGTGGTCGAGGAGGTCTCCGGCGCCGCTGCCGGTGGCGAAGACGTGGTACATGACGAAGAAGACCGGAAGCTGGACGAGGGTCGGCAGACAGCCCGCCAGCGGTGACGCGCCCTCCTTCGTCTGCAGCTCCGCCATGGCGCGCCGCATCCGCTCGGGGTCGTCCCGGTGCTTGCGGCCCAGCTCCGTGATCTTCGGCGCGAGCGCGGCCCGCGCCTTCTCGCCGCGCACCGCGGCCCGGGCGAGGGGGTGCAGCGCGGCGCGGACGCACAGCGTGAACAGGACGATGGCGGCCGCCGCCGCGGACGCGCCGAAGAGCGGATCGAGGCCGTCCGCCATGGTGGTCAACAGGGTGCCGAGGGAAGAGAAAAGGGACATGGGAGCCCTCCGCGGGTCTCGTCGTGCCGGAGTGAGGAAGAAAGCGGTGAGGCATCGGCGTGACGAGCCGCGTGGCGCGGCGGTACGGATCTGGACCTTCCGGGGCTCCGCCCCGGCCCCCGCTCCCCGGACGCCGGAGAGGCTGGAGGTGCGCCGTACCGCGATAGAGGTATGGCGACCGCGATATGGGTGCGCCGTACCGCGATCTGGGGTGCGCCTACGCGGCCGTCGGCAGGCGACGGCCCGGCGCTCGGGGCCTCGGGCGTCCGGCGGCATCGGGATCCCGCTGCGGCAGGAAGGCCGTACGGCGCTCCCGGTCCCGTAGCGCGGTGCGGATCCGCCCGGCGGGGACGGGTATCCGGCCGCAGGAGGCGAGGATCGCGCACATGGCCAGCGCGGCGGCGACGGCGGTCGTGGTCGCGACGGTGGCGGCGAGGGCGACGGCGCTGACCATCCCGCTCTGCGCCAGCAGAACCCCGGTCAGCAGGAACAGGCAGACGCCCAGACGCGTCCGCAGCGCTTCGAGTCGTCGCGACACCGTCACGTCCCCCCTCCCGGCCGGTCTCCCCTCCTGGCCCCGCCAGTCTAGGCAGACCGGCGGAGAGCGGCTGCGGTTCGGCGCCCGAAGGGGCGCCGGGCCAGGTCGATGTGCGGCTCCGCCGCGCGGGCGCGACCGGCCACGACGGCGCCACAGACGGGTGGCGGCAGGTCAGGGCGCTCGCGGGGCGGCGGCCTTCAGGCGGGCCCAGACCACCAGGCGGTAGCGGGAGGTGAATTCGGGCGTACAGGTCGTCAGCGTGAGGTAGTAGCCCGGCTCGGTGTAGCGGTAGCGGGGGTGGGCGGAGCTGTGGGGCACCCGGGCGATCACCGTGCCGTCGGCGGGCGAGGTGCGCGGCAGGGTGCGCTCGATCGCGTACGTATAGCGGGCGTCGGCGGTGTCGATGCGCACGGTGTCGCCCGGGCGCACCTCGTCCAGCTGCCGGAAGGGCTCGCCATGGGTGTTGCGGTGGCCCGCGAGGGCGACATTGCCCGCCTGGCCCGGCTGGGCGGTGCGCGGATAGTGGCCCACGTAGCCCTTGTTGAGCACCGCCGCGCGGCTGATGCCCTCGGCGATGGGCACCGTAAGGCCGATACGCGGGATCCGGAGCACCGCGTACGCCTGGTCCCGGCGCGGCTCTCGGCTCCCACCCCCGCCCCCGGTCGCCCGGTCACGGTCGCGGTCGCGGTCGTCCCCCCGAGGGGAACCGGAGGATCGCGTCGCCCCCGGTGCCGGCGTCGCGGACTCCCCCGCCCCGTCCTGCCACCGCCGCTCCAGCACCGACACCTCGTGCCGTGCGCCCGCCCTCGCCTGACGGTTGGTCCACCACAGCTGGTGGACGACGAAGAGCAGCACCACGACCCCGAGGGTGACGGCGAGCTCACCGGCCGTCCACAGCCCCCGGGCGAGCACGGCACGCCCTCCACGACGTCGCACGCGCGCACCATAGGCCAGGCCGCGCACACCTTCCAGAGACGCGACGCGGCGATCCGTCCGGCGCCACGAGCCGCCCGCCCAGCGCCCACGCGCCATCGGCCCGGCGCCACGAGCCATCCGCCTCCCCCAGCGCCCGCGCGGTGGCGCTGTCCACCGTGGCCGTGGTGCCCGGCGGTGGCTCCGGCGCTCCTGCCGCGACCGTACGGGCCGGTGGCGACGGCGCCGCGCCCGCGCGCCATCCGCCCGCCTGCCGCGCTATCCGCCCAGCGCCCGCGAGACCGTATAGATCACCAGCCCGGCCAGGGCACCCACCACCGTGCCGTTGATCCGGATGAACTGCAGATCCCGGCCGATGTGCGCCTCGATCTTCCGCGAGGTGTGCTCCGCGTCCCAGCTCGCCACCGTCTCGCTGATCAGCGAGGTGATCTCGTCCTGATACGTCGTCACCACATAGACGGCGGCGTCCTCCAGCCAGCCGTCGATCTTGTTCCGCAGCCGTCGGTCCGTCACCATCCGCGTGCCCAGCGACAGGATCGCCGCCCGCGCCCGCCGGCGCAGCTCGCTGCGCTCGTCCTCGGCCGCCGCGACGATCATCGACCGCACCGAGGCCCAGGCCGAGGCGATGAGGTCCTGGACGTCGCCGCGCCCCAGCACCTCGCTCTTCACCCGCTCCACCCGCAGCCGGGTGTCGGTGTCGGACTGCAGGTCCCCGGCGAAGTCGGTGAGGAAGCGGTCCAGGGCGCCGCGCGCCGGATGGTCGGGCATGTCCCGCATCTCGGTCACGAAGCGCAGCAGTTCCTTGTAGACGCGCTCGCCGACCTTGCGGTCCACGAACCGCGGCGTCCAGCCGGGGGCGCCGCCGGTCACCGCGTGCATCACCGAGTCGTTGTGCTCCACCAGCCAGTCGTGGGCGCGCAGGCAGACCAGGTCCACGGCGCGGCGGTGGCCGCCGTCCGCGACCACCCGCTCCAGGAGCTTGCCCAGGCCCGGCGCGATCTCCTGGCTGTCGGCCCGGCGGGTGATCGCCTCGCCCACCACCGCCTGCACATCGGAGTCGCGCAGCACGGTGAGCGCGCCGCGCAGCGCGGTGGCCAGCTCGGCGGTCACCCGGTCGGCGTGTTCGGGCTCGGCGAGCCAGGTGCCGAGCCGGCTGCCGATGCCGACCGCGCGCAGCCGCATCCGCACCACGTCACCGGAGAGGAAGTTCTCCCCCACGAACTCCCCGAGGCTGGCCCCGAGCTGGTCCTTCTTGGTGGGGATGATCGCCGTATGGGGGATCGGCAGCCCCATGGGCCGCCGGAAGAGCGCGGTGACCGCGAACCAGTCGGCCAGGGCGCCCACCATGCCCGCCTCGGCGGCCGCCGCCACATAGCCGGGCCAGCCGCCGACGCCGGAGGACCGCGCCCAGGTGGCGAGCACGTACACCAGTGCGACGCCGAGCAGCAGCCCGGTGGCGAACGCCTTCATCCGGCGCACCCCGCGCCGCCGCTCCACGTCGAGGGGGCTGTCCGTGACGAAGGGCACAGCCGCGCCCCGAGGCGGCGGGGCCGCCGTCTCACCAGTCGTTCTTCGCTCCATACGCTCCACCCGGTCGACCCGTCCCCTCACGCATTGTCTCTTTCCGGTCTCGGTCGCCCCTGAGTGGAACGAACGGTGAGTTCCCGTCGTCTGTCTGGGGGAGCGACCCAGCACATTGGGGGCAGGCCGACGGGCGGAGCCGGGTTCCACCATGGGATCATGGGAAACCGACCGGACCGCATCGGCGCTGCCGGATACCACCCGCCGTTCCCGTCCACTTCCGGAGCCCCGGGCTCCGTCCGCCCGAGGAGACAACCCGCCCATGAGCGTGCCCCCTATGCCCAGACGCACGGGGTATGCCGTGCTCGCTGCGCTGGCGGCTGTGGTGGTCCTCGTGTCCACCGCGATATTCATCGGGCTCGGTGGTGACAAGGGCGGTGCGGACCCCCGTGCGCAGGGAGCCCGCGGCTCGGCCGCCCCGGCCTCGGCCGGTGCCTGGGTGGGCACCTGGTCCACCTCCGCCGCGGCCGCCGAGCCGAGGACGCTGCGCGGCGGTCTCTCGGGCATGTCGATACGGAACGTGGTGCACACCAGCATCGGCGGCACCAGCGCCCGGATCCAGCTCTCGAACTTCTACAGCAGCCGTCCGCTGACGATCACGCATGCCTCGCTGGCGCTGGCCGCCGCGCCCAGCAACCCCACCGCGGCCGCCGGCACCATGCGCCGTCTCACCTTCAACAACCGCACCTGGGTGACGATCCCGCCCGGTAAGGCCGCCACCAGCGACCCGGTGCGGCTCGCCGTCCCGGACGCGGCCGATCTGCTGGTCACCACCTACACCCCGCAGGCGTCCGGCTCCGTGACCTACCACCCGCACGCCCGCCAGACGTCGTACATGGCGCGTGGCGACCGTACGGAGGACACCGCGGGCGCCGCCTACACCCAGCAGAGCCCGTACTGGCGCTATCTGACCGGCGTGGACGTGTGGTCCAAGCAGGCCGAGGGCGCGGTCGCGGTGCTGGGCGACTCGATCACCGACGGCATCACCTCCACCGCCGGGGCCAACCACCGGTGGACCGACTTCCTCGCCGAGCGGCTGCGCAGCGAGCCCGGGGCGCCCCGCTTCGGCGTGCTCAACCAGGGCATCAGCGGCAACCGCGTGCTGAGCGACGGCACACAGTTCCCGCCCAACAACCCCAGCGGGCTGTCCCGCTTCGACCGCGACGTGCTGTCCCGTACGGGCGTCAAGGCCGTGATCATCGAGCTGGGCGTCAACGACATACTGCGCATCCCCCACCAGACCGACCCCAACCGGATCGTGTGGGGCCTGAAGCGGCTCACCGAGCAGGCCCACGCCCGGGGCCTGCGGGTCATCGGAGCCACCCTGACGCCCTTCTACGGGCACCGCGGCTACACCCCCCGGCTGGACGCCGTGCGCGAGCAGGTCAACGCGCGGATCCGCGCCGGGAAGGTCTTCGACGAGGTCGTGGACTTCGACAAGGCGCTGCGCGACCCGATCAGCCCGCTGCGGCTGCGGCCGATGTTCGACTCGGGCGACCATCTGCACCCGAGCGACGACGGCTACCGGGCGATGGCCCGGGCGCTGAACCTGGACCACCTGCGGGGCCGCACGGCCGCCGAGCTCTAGAGAGCCTCCTTACGGTCCTCACGCGCCCCGTGAGAGCCATAAGGGCTACGGGGGTGTCCGGCGGGGCGGTTCCCTCCCCTCCCCGCCGCAGGCGCCAAGCCCCGTCGCCCGCTAGTCCTCGCGGCGCTCCTTCTCCAGGGACAGCCGCCGCTCCTCCCGCTCCTCACGCCGCTCATCGCGCCGGGCGCCCCGCAGCTCCCGGCGCTCGGCGCGCAGCTCCTCCCGGCGCTCGGCCTTCAGCCGGCGCCGCTCCTCCTTCATGCGCTTGTGCTCCTCCTTACGGAGCTTGCGCTCGACGCTGACCCCGCCGAAGAGCGCGAGGCCGGTCACGGTCACCCGGGGCCCGGTGGGATCCCCGCCGGCGGACCCGCTGTGGTCGAAACCCCCCATGAGTCCGATGCCGTTGACATGCGTCTCCAGGTCCGGCGGGACGATGATCTCCACCCCGCCCATGAGGGCGAAGCAGCGGATCACCACTTCGCGGTCCTCGAAGCGGGCCTCGCGCAGGTCGATCTCACCGCCGCCCATGAGGGTGAAGGCGGTGAAGGCGCGCGGCACGGTCCAGGTCCCCTTGCGCTGGAAGCCGCCCATGATCGCCACGGCCCACTTCGAGGTCGGGGTGCCGCCGATCCGCTCGGCCCAGCCGGGGCGGTCGGCGGGGGACGGCGGGGCCGAGC
>NZ_JAEEAP010000242.1 GCF_016103465.1 Streptomyces sabulosicollis | reverse complement strand
GTTGTTCTTTTTGTTTCAGGCAGAGGACGGCATACGAGTTTAGCGAGTGTCGCGTGGGCCCGGAGATGGGTATAAGAGACAGCCCCGGTCCCCCGTAACGGTGAGCCACCCGAACGCGTAACGGCAGATCAGGCCACTGCCACGGCGCGGCCCGGCCCGGCCCGGCAGGCCACGCCACGCCACGGTCCGCCACAGCCCGGCCCGGCCCGCCACGGCACGGTCGGCACGGTCGGCGCGCACGACACGGCACGGCACGGCGCACGCCACGCACGGTCGGCACGCACGACACGGCACGACGCACGCCACGGTCCGGCCCGCTACGACACGCCACGGCACGGTCGGCGCGGCGCGACCCGCCACGGCGCACGCCACGGTCCGACCCGCTATGACACGGCACGGCGCACGCCACGCACCGGCCCGTCACGGCGTGGCGCGACGCGCCACGCCCCTGGCGCGGCGCGTCAGGCCACATACGTACGCGGCGTCTCGGCCTCGATCGTGGCGCCCGTGGCCACCAGGTCGGCGGCCGCGGCCAGCCGGGTGGCGGCCTTCTCGGCGACCGCTCCCCCGACGGTGAACGGCAGCCGTACGTACCCCTCGAACGCGCCGTCCACCCCGAAGCGGGGCCCCGACGGCACCCGGACCCCCAGCCGGGCGCCCGCCTCCGCGATGCGCGAGCCGGAGAGGCCGCCGGTGCGGGCCCAGAGGGTGAGTCCGCCGTGCGGAACGGTGAACTCCCAGTCGGGCAGATGGGTCCGGAGGGCGTCGACGAGCGCGTCGCGGTTGCCGCGCGCGAGCTCCCGGCGGATCTCGATGGCCTCCTCCCAGCCACCGGTGTTCAGCAGCCAGGCGACGGCGAGCTGTTCGATGACGGGGGTGCCCAGGTCCGCGTAGGCGCGGGCGGCGACCAGGCTGCGGATGACATCGGGCGCGGCGCGCACCCAGCCGATGCGCAGCCCCGCCCAGAAGGTCTTGCTCGCCGAGCCGACGGTGATCACGGTGCTGCCCGCCGGGTCGAAGGCGCAGACGGGCCGGGGCAGCTCCACCTCGTCGTCCAGGCGCAGCTCGGACATGCTCTCGTCGGCGATCAGGACCGTTCCGGCGGAGCGGGCGGCGTCGACGAGCCCGCGGCGCTGGTCCTCGGTGGCGAGGGCGCCGGTCGGGTTGTGGAAGTCGGCGATGACATAGGCCAGCCGGGGTGCGGCGGCGCTGAGCACCTGGCGCCAGGACGGGATGTCCCAGCCCCCGAGCCGGTCGGCCATGGCGACGGGGACCAGCCGGGCGCCCGCCTCCCGCATCAGCTGGAGGACGTTGGCGTAGCTGGGGGATTCGACGGCGACCCGCTCACCGGGCCCGGCCATCAGTCGGCAGGCGGCGGCGACCGCCCCCATGGCACCGGTGGTGACCATGATCTGCTCGGGCATGGTCGGTATGCCGCGTGCCGTGTAGCGGTCGGCGAGCGCCTGGCGCAGGGCGGGCAGCCCGGCGGGGTAGTCGCCGTGGGTGTGGGCGTAGGGCGGCAGTTCGTCCAGGGCGCCGCGCATGGCGCGGGTGAGCCAGGGCTCGGGGGCGGGCAGCGCGGCACAGCCGAGGTCGATCACGGAGGCCGCGGCCTCGGGCGGGAGCGGATCGAGCCCCCGGGTGGGCAGCGGGCTTCCGGCGGGCATGGCGGTCCAGCTCCCGGCGCCGCGCCGGGACGCCAGGAACCCCTCGCCGCGCAGCGCCTCGTAGGCGGCGGCGACGGTGGTGCGGCTGACCGCGAGCGCCGCGGCGAGCTCGCGCTCGGCGGGGAGGCGGGCCGCGACCGGAACCCGGCCCTCCAGGATGAGCAGCCGTACGCCGTCGGCGAGGGAGCGGTAGGCGGGGACGCGGCGGCCCCCGGTGAGTGAGGCCGCGGCCCCGGCGGCCACGCCGTCGCGGGTGTGCTGTGACCCGAGCAGCCGGGCCAGTTGGGGTGCCCCGACCGCGGACGTCCATGGGCTCATCGAATGCGGTCCACCTTTCGGGGATTGGCCGTGGAACTGGACTGCTTACGGGCCACAGAGTGACATGCCGCAGGCCACTCACACCAGGAGCTCGCATTGTCCGACCTTCCGCGCCGCCGCCTTCCGCGCCGCCTCGCCCAGCTCTACGTGGGGCTGGTGCTCTACGGCGTGTCCATGGGGCTCCAGTTGCGCGCCACGCTCGGTCTCGACCCGTGGGACGCCTTCCACCAGGGCGTCTCCGAGCACACCTCGCTGTCGATCGGCACCGTCACGGTCGTCGTCGGCGTCGCCGCGCTGCTGCTGTGGATCCCGCTGCGCCAGCGGCCGGGGCTGGGCACGGTGTCGAACGTGCTGGTGATCGGGCCGGTGGTGGACGGCACCCTGTGGCTGATACCGGAGCCGGAGGCGCTGGCGGTGCGGATTCCGCTGCTGCTCTTCGCGATCGTGCTGTGCGGCGTGGCCACCGGGCTCTACATCTCGGCGCGGTTCGGGCCGGGCCCGCGGGACGGGCTGATGACGGGGCTGCACCGGCGCACCGGGTGGTCGATCCGGCTGGTGCGGACCGGGCTCGAGCTTGCGGTGCTGGTCACCGGCTTCGCGCTGGGCGGTTCGGTGGGGGTGGGCACGGTGCTGTTCGCGCTGACCATCGGGCCGCTGTCGCAGTTCTTCCTGCGGGTCTTCGCGATTCCCGCACCGGCCGGGACGGGCTCTGGGATCGTGGCGCGCGGCGGCGCCGAGCCCCAGGTCCGGGACCTGATTTAGAGCTGACGCGATCGGGGCGGTAGTGTACGCCCTCGGCCTACCAGGCGGACCGTTACTGCGCGCTAAAGTACCAGAAACGCTGGGTGACATCTGCTGCCAGATGTGACAAACCGGGCGCCTGTGGGTAGAACAACGGGGCGGCACGACGGGCGACGCATGTCCCAATACGGGAATCTTCACCGCCGACCGGACGTTGACCGGATGACGACGACAGCGACACCTGTCCTGTGGGCGACAAGCCCGGGAGGCACGATTCATGAGTGAGCGAGCTCTTCGCGGCACGCGACTCGTGGTGACCAGCTACGAGACCGACCGCGGCATCGATCTGGCCCCGCGCCAGGCGGTGGAGTACGCATGCCAGAACGGCCATCGATTCGAGATGCCGTTCTCGGTAGAGGCGGAGATCCCGCCGGAGTGGGAGTGCAAGGCGTGCGGCGCCATGGCACTCCTGGTCGACGGCGATGGTCCTGAGGAGAAAAAGGGCAAGCCAGCACGCACGCACTGGGACATGCTCATGGAGCGGCGCACCCGCGAGGAGCTGGAGGAGGTGCTGGCCGAGCGGCTGGCGGTTCTGCGCTCCGGCGCCATGAACATCGCCGTGCATCCGCGGGACACCCGTAAGTCTGCCTGAACCGAGCGGCAGCACTGAGGTAGTACCACTGAAGTAACAAGGGCCGGGGCCACTGCTGAGCAGTGGCCCCGGCCCTTGTGCGCCTAGGTGGCCGGTGAGGCGCGGCCCCCGGCGGTCTCAGCCCCGGTCGCGCGGCCGCAGCCCCGGGCCCGGCTCTCCCTCGCCGTCCCGGCCCCGGTCGTCCCCGTCCCGTATCACCTCGCCCTGGATGACCGTGCCCTGCTCCGGGCGCTCCCGCCCGTCCCGGCGCTCCCACTGCTCACGGGCCTGGCGGAAGGGGTCGGACGGCGATCCGGGTACGAAGCCCATCCGGCGCGACAGCGCGCTCTCGGCGCGGCGCCGCAGCAGCGCCCGGGTCGGCGGGAACAGGCACAGCAGCGCGGCCACGTCCGAGATCAGCCCCGGCACCATGAGCAGCAGCCCGCCGAGCATCGTGAAGGAGCTCCCGGGCCGCGCGGCGGGCTCCTCGGCGCCCGGCCGCATCGACCCGGCCAGGCTCTGCCACGCCCGGCGGCCGCCGCGCTTGACCACGGCCCCGCCCACCACCACGCCCGCGACCAGCAGCAACAGGACGGTCAGCCCACCGGCGACGTCCGCCACCAATGTCAGCAGCCAGATCTCCAGAACCAGCCAGGCGGCGATCCCCAGCGGTACGAAGGTGCGGGCGCGTGAGCGCTTCGGGCGGGTCGGGTCGCTCTGCTGCGATGCGCCGGTCATCATGCCTCCAAGTGTGCCCGGGTCCGTGAGCGATACGGAGCGCGGGTCGCATGCTCAAGGGGATCGAGGGGATCTCATCGGGTCCAACGTGCGAGAGGTCCCAGAGGGTCCGGGAGTCCGCGGGAGACCGGACGGAATCCGGGAAAGCGCGAGGTATCGGCGGCGGCGGGCCGGGTACCCGCCGCCGACGGAGGTGTCGAATGACGGGTGTGCTGGAGGTCCTCGTGTGGTGGGCGGCGCTGACCGGGATCTGGCTGGTGCTGATCAGCACCGTGGACCCCCTGGAGCTCCTGGTCGGGTCGGCCGCCGCGCTGGCCGCCGCCGTGCTCGCCCGCGCCGGGCGCCGGGCGGTGTCGGACCGGTGAGCGCCTCCGACGGCTGGCTGGCGGCGGCACTGGTGCCGCTGCTCGCGCTCGTACCGGTCCTGTGGCGGATCGCCCACGGCTCGCCCGAGGACCGGCTGATCGGCCAGAACCTCACCTCGCTGCTGGCCGGTCTCGCGCTGCTGCTGGCCGCGCAGGGCTTCCACCGGACCTCGTACAACGATGTGGCGCTGGTGGTCAGCGTGCTCGGCCCCACCGGAACGCTGATCTACGCCCGCTTCCTCGACGTCCTGCCCGACTCCCGGCTGGTGCGCTGGACGGCGCTGGTGGGGGTGCCCGCCACGGTGCTGCCGCTGTGCGCGGCGACCGGGCCGGGCCGGGCCATGGTGAAGCTGCTGCTGATCGGCGCGCTGCTGATCGCGGGCAGCGTGGTGACCAGCACCAGCGGCGGTAAGGGGGGCGTCACGGCATGACCGATGCGCTGATCGTCGTGGCGCTGCTGCTGGTCGCGGGCGCCGCCACGGCCGCCGTGCTCAACCGGGACCCGGTGCGGCAGGCGCTGGTGCTGTCCTTCCTCGGGCTCGCGCTGGCCCTGCTGTTCACCTTCCTCCAGGCGCCGGACGTCGCGCTCTCGCAGCTCGCCGTCGGCTCCGCGGTGACGCCCCTGATGATCCTTCTGACCGTGCGCAAAGTGCGGCGCCGCCCGGGGAGCGACGACGGCGCGGACGAACCGGCGGGCCGGGAGCGATGAGCGCCCGGGCCCGGCTGTGGGTGTTCCTGGTGGGCGCCGCCGGGTTCGCCGCGCTGTTCGCCGCGGCCTGCTTCGACCTGCCGGCGTTCGGCACCGTTCCTCACCCGTACGGCGTCCGGGCCGTGCGCGCCGCCTTGAGCCATCACACGGCCAATGTCATCGCGTCCGTCAACTTCGATCTGCGCGCCTTCGACACGCTCGGCGAGGAGACCATCCTCTTCTCCGCCGTCCTCGGCACGGTGGTGCTCCTCCGCCAGGCCCGGGACGAGCACCGCACGGATCCCGAGCCCGCCGTGGTCCATCCCCGGGTGCGCCGGTTCGCGCTGCTGACGCTGCCGTTCGCGCTGCTGGTGGGCCTCTACGTGATCGCGCATGGCCAGGTCAGCCCGGGCGGCGGCTTCCAGGGCGGGGTGGTCGCCGCCACCGCGCTGCATCTGCTCTACATCGCCGCCGACTACCGGGCCCTGGAGCGGGTGCGGCCGCTGGCCCTCTACGAGATCGGGGAGGCCGCGGGCGAGGCGGCCTATGTGATCACCGGGCTCGCGGCCGTCCTCGCGGGGTCGGCGTTCCTGGCGAACGTCCTGCCCTTCGGCACCCTCGCGACCCTGTCCTCCGGCGGCACGGTGCCCGTGCTCAACGCGGCCGTCGGCCTGGAGGTCGCCAGCGGGGTCGTGGTCCTGCTGGCCCGCTTCCTCGACCAGGCGGTGGAGATCGAGGAGCCCGGGGAGGACGGCGGGAGCCCGCGGGGCTCGGGGGACAGCGGGGGCAATGGAGACGACGAGAGGGAGCGAGCGTGACGGTCCTGCCGTATCTGGTCGCCGGATGGATCTTTCTGATCGGTGTGTACGGGCTGGTGACCAGCCGGGACCTCATCCATGCCGTGGGGTGCCTGGCCGTCACCCAGTCCTCCACCTATGTGCTGCTGCTCGCCGTCGGCTACCGCGACGGCGGCACCGCCCCGGTCTTCGCCGACGCGCCCACCGACAGCCGGGTGGTCGACCCGGTCGTCCAGGCGCTCGCGCTCACCGACATCGTGGTCGGCGCGACCGTGACCGCGCTGCTGCTCGCGCTCGTCGTCCAGCTCCGCAAACGCCATGGCACGGTCGACCCGGACGCCCTGTCCGAGCTGAAGGGCTGACCGGGTGGACACCGCGCGACTGCTGCCGCTGGTGGTGGCGGTGCCGCTGCTGGGCGCGGCGGTGCTGGTGGCCACCGGGCGGCGGCTGCCCCGGCTCGTCTCCGACATCGTGGGCTGCGCCTTCGCCGCCGTCACCGCCGCCACGGCGCTCCTGGTGCTGTTCCGGGCCGGTCGTCCCGGCCCGGGGGCGTATCCGGTGGAGTGGGTGAGCGGCTGGCGGCGGGTGGGCATCGTGCTGGTCGGCGATCCGCTGGGGGCCGGGCTCGCGGCGCTGGTCTCACTGCTCGTCGTCGCCGTCCTCGTCTACTCCTGGCGCTACTTCGAGGAGCCGCCGCGCCGTCACACCGGCTCCTTCCCCGCGCTGATCCTGGTGTTCCAGGCGGGCATGTGCGGTTTCGCGCTGACCGGCGACCTGTTCAACGCCTTCGTCTTCTTCGAGCTGATGGGCGTGGTCGCCTACGCGCTGACCGGCTTCCGGGTCGAGGAGCCCAAACCGCTGCAGGGCGCGCTGGCCTTCGGGGTGGTGAACTCCCTCGGCGGCTACGCCACCCTGCTGGGCATCACGCTGCTGTACGCGCGCACCGGGGAGCTGGGGTTCGCCCAGATCGGGCGGAGGCTGGACACGGAGGGGCCGGACGGTCTGGTGCTCGCCGCGTTCGTCCTGGTGACGACCGGTCTGCTGGTGAAGGCGGCCGCCGTTCCATTCCACTTCTGGCTGCCCGACGCGCACGCGGTGGCCCCGACGCCGGTGTGCATGCTGCTGTCCGGGGTGATGGTGGAACTCGGTGTCTACGGGGTCGCCCGGGTCTACTGGACGGTCTTCTCCGGGCCCGGCGGGCTCTCCCACCCCGACTTCACCCGCGCGCTGCTGGTGCTGGGCGTCCTCACCGCGCTGCTGGGCGCGGCGATGTGCTGGCAACAGCGCCACCTCAAACGGCTGCTGGCGTTCTCGACCGTGGCCCACACCGGGCTGTTCCTGATCGGCGTGGCCGTGCTGACCCCCGAGGGGATCTCGGGCACGGCGCTGTACGTCCTCGGCCACGCGGGCGTGAAGGCTGCGCTCTTCGCCTGCGTCGGGGTGCTGCTGGACCGGTACGCGACCGTGGACGAGCACGAGCTGTTCGGCCGGGCCCGAGAGCTGCCGGAGGCCGGCGCGCTGTTCGCGGTGGGCGGGCTGGCCTTGAGCGGGCTGCCGCCGTTCGGCTCCGGCCTCGGCAAGGCCGTCGCCGAGGAGGCCGCGGGGCACACCGCCGCATGGCTGCCCGCGCTGTACGTCCTGGTGTCGGCGGTGACCGGGGGCGCGGTGCTGCGCGCCGGGCTGCGGATCTTCGCCGGAGCGGGCCGGCGGCCCCGGGACGGGGAGGAGGACGAGCCGGAGACCACCGGCGAGGAGGAGCCCGAGACCGGCGGCCGCCTCCGGCGCATCCCGGTGCCGCTGCTGGCGGTGCCCGCCGCGCTGCTGGCCGCGTCGCTGGCCATCGGGGTGATCCCGGCCGTCGGGTCCGCGGTGGGCCGCGCCGGGGCGCTGTTCACCGACACCGGCGGCTATCGGCGGACGGTCCTCGACGGACACGCCGCGGCCGCCCCGGCGCATCCGCCACCGCACTGGCAGCTGACCGGGATCCTGCTCGGGCTGCTCTCCGCGGCCCTCGCCGTCACCCTGGCCACACTGGCGGTACGGCGGCCGGCCCGCACCGGGACGGCCGCGCTGCTCGCGCCTGTACGGCGACTGCAGTCCGGGCATATCGGCGACTACGTCGCCTGGCTGGTCGCCGGGACGGCACTGCTCACGGTGCTGACCGTCCCGGGGGTCCGCTGAGCCGCCGGGACCGGGCCGCGCCCGGTCCCCCAGGCCGGCGGTCAGCGGTGGCGCAGTGCCGAGATCAGCTGGCTCTTGGACATCTGGGACCTGCCCTCGATGCCCGCCTTCTGGGCCTCGCGGTACAGGTCCTCCTTGGTCCGCGTCTCCATGCCGCCCGACTTGGCGCCCCCGCGGGCCGCCGTGCCGCGCGTCGACGTCTTCCCGCTCCTGGCGGTCGCTTTAGCCATGTTCCGCCTCCTTCCACCTCAAGTGTCCGGTACGGGGTGGAACATCGCCCGCGGGACTACTCCGAGCGCGGAGCCGGGGCCCGAGGTCCAGGGGCCGGGCCTAGGAGTCCTTGGAATCCTTGCGGCCCAGCACCTTGTTGACCCGCGACCCCACGCCCCAGGACATGACCCGCCAGGCCGCCTCCGTGACGATGTCGCGGCTCATCTTGCTCTCGCCGCGCTCGCGCTCGATGAAGGTGACCGGGACCTCGATGACGTGGAAGCCCGCCTTGATGGCCCGCCAGGCCAGGTCGATCTGGAAGCAGTAGCCCTGGGAGGCGACCTCGTCCATGCCGATGCCCTCGAGCGTCTCCTTGCGGAACGCGCGGTAGCCCGCCGTCATGTCGCGGATCGGAACGTCGAGGAGCAGGCGGGAGTAGGTGCTGCCGCCACGGGAGATGAACTCGCGGGACTTGGGCCAGTTGACGATGCGACCGCCGGGCACCCAGCGGGAACCGATCACCAGGTCCGCGCCCTTGAGCGCGGTGAGCAGCCGGGGCAGTTCCTCGGGCTGGTGGGAGCCGTCGGCGTCCATCTCCACCAGCACGCCGTAGCCGTGCTCGATGCCCCAGCGGAACCCGGCCAGGTAGGCGGCGCCGAGGCCCTCCTTGCCCTTGCGGTGCAGGACCTTGACGTGGTCGTCGTCGGCAGCCAGCTCATCGGCGACCTTGCCCGTGCCGTCCGGGCTGTTGTCGTCCGCGACGAGGATGTGCGCGTCCGGGACCGACTCCCGGACCCGCGCGACGATCGGCTTGATGTTCTCCGCCTCGTTGTAGGTCGGGATGATCACCAAGGTCTTGCCGAGCGGACCGTACTTCCGCCGGCCACCGTCGTCCTGGCTCTCGTTGCTACGGCGCGGCTCCCCGGCCTCGGCGCCGGGCCCCTCGGCCTTCGCGCTCGGCTCGTCGGCCTTGGTGCCAGGCTCCTCGGCCTCGCGTGCGTCGCTCACGGCTACTGCCCCTTCTTGTCCGTACGTCCCCGACGGCCGATCATGATCGCGGCCGCGCAGGACAGAACGCCCACCATAGCGAGCACCCACTCGGGGATCGCACCGACGCGGTCGGCCAGGGTCTTGCCGTCACGCAGCGGGATGCGCGCGGTGAGCACATCTTGCGTGAATTCTTTCGTCCGCTGCTCGATCGTGCCATCCGGGGAGACCACGGCGCTGATCCCGCTCGTGGCCGCGGTGATCACCGGCCGACCGTGTTCGATCGCCCTCAGCTTGGACATGACCAGCTGCTGCTCGGGCTGGCCGCTGCGCCCATAGGTGGCGTTGTTGGTCTGGACGACGATCGCCCGGGCGCCCGCGTTGACCGTGTCGCGCACGATCTCGTCGTAGGCGACCTCGAAGCAGATCACATCACCGAGCCGCGCCGGGCCGACCTCGAGCACACCGGTGTGGTCGCCGGGGTAGAAGTCGCGGGGCACCCGCTGCAGCCGGGTGATGATCTTGCTGAGCTCCTGGCGGAACGGGACGTACTCGCCGAAGGGCACCGGGTGCTGCTTGGTGTACGAGGCGCCGGGGCCGCTCTTCGGGTCCCAGACGATGCCCTGGTTCTCCACGTAGCCCTGTTTGGTCGGATGGTCGACCAGGGCGCCGACCAGCACCGGAACGCCGATCGACTGCACGGCCTCGTCGATCCGGGCGTATGCCTCCCGATACTGGAAGGGATCGAGGTCGGAGGCGTTTTCCGGCCATATGACGAGATCGGGCTTGGCGATCCGGCCGGCCTTGATGTCCTTCGCCAGGTTCAGGGTCGCCTTCACATGGTTGTCGAGGATCATCATGGGCCGGCCCAGGAAGTCCATACCGGGCTGCTGCACATTGCCCTGGACGACGGCGATGTCGACCGAGTCGTCGGCGGCGGTGGGGATGGGCACCGCGAATCCGGCGGCCGTCACGGCGGCCGCGACGGCCACGGCCCCGGCGGCGGGCAGGGTGCGGCGCGGCGAGAAGCCCCCGGCGCCGCGCAGCCGCCACAGGGCGAGCCCGGCACCCGCGAGCGCCCCGCCCGTCAGGGCGACCCCGAAGGTGACCAGCGGAGCGCCGCCCAGCGCGGCGAGCGGGGTGTAGGGCGAGCCGGTGTTGGCGAAGGCCAGCCGCCCCCAGGGGAAGCCGCCGAAGGGCACCCGGTCGCGGGCCCACTCCTCGGCGACCCACAGACAGGCCGTCCACAGCGGCCACAGGGCCGGTACGGGCAGCCGGGAGACCAGGGCCAGACCGGTCCCCATCAGCGCGAGGAAGGCCGCCTCGATGATGGACAGGCCCACCACCGCGTCCCAGCCCACGACGCTGAGCCACTTCAGCAGCAGCAGGAAGAACGGCAGCCCGAAGGCGAAGCCCGTCCAGGCGCCCTGGCGGGCGGTCCGGCCGTGGGTGAGCAGGGCCAGGGCGGCGACGGCCACCAGGGACAGCGGCCAGACCCCGAACGGCGGGAAGGCGAGGCCGAGCGCGAGCCCGCTGACCGCCGCGAGCGCGCTGCGCCGCGCCTCGCGGCGGGCGAGCAGGCCGAGGCGGCGCAGCCGGCCGGGACGTCGCCCTCCGGCGGACGGCGCTGACGCGGTCCCGGGCGCGTCCGTCCCGGTCCCGGGCGCGTCCGTCCCGGTCCCGGGCGCGTCCGCCGCGGACCCGGGCGCCGTGGACGCGGTCTCCCCGGCGTCACCGCCCCGGACCGCGTCACCGCCCTTGGCGCCGCCGGTGGGCGGCGTGGCGGCGGAGCCGGTCCGCTGACCCGGTCGGTCTGCGTCCGGCCCGGTGGGGGCGGCTTCGGCGGTGGTGTCGGAACCCGATGGCACGGTGCGGCCTTCCTACAGGTCGTGCTGTGGTGAGGTGACCGTATAACGCGGGCGCGCGGAAGTGGTCCCGAGGTGCGGATTGTGACCTCGGGGTAGAGAAACGCTTCGGCCATGGCGGGGGTTCCCTCGCCCGGCGGCGGCCCCGCCCCCGCGCCGGGGGCGGTCCGCCGGTGTGCGCGTGCGGAGTGGGGGCCCGACGCCCTTCGGGCCGACCTGGGACCCGCTGGCTGCGGATCGACCGAGAGCCGTTGTCTACTGAGCGTCCGGGCCCCTCCCGGGTCGCACCTGCCGACCCGGCGATCCCTCCCTCGCCCCCGTGCGCTGGACCTGGCTCCCAGTGGTGGCGCGCCGCGGTGGCGCGTCTCCCTCTGGCCCAGCGGCGTTCGACGACTGCGCGAAGATTCCCCGGTCGGGCGTCCTGTGGTGGACGACGCCGAACCTACCGGCCACCGACCGCACCCTGTCAACAGCCGCATGACCTGCGCCGTTTCCTCAAATGACCAGGTCAGTACGGACGGTGTTCAGATGCCACGACAGGCCGGGGGCTCATCGTTCGGCGGTACGGGGTGCCCGCGCGTCACTCGTCCGGCCGGAGGTGGACGGTGTGTCCGCCCACGACCGTGCGCACGCAGACGGGCAGTTGACCGCCGGGGGTGAGATCGGGCAGACCGGGGGTGCCGGAGCGGGGGTCGGTGGACCATCCGGCGACCCGCGTGTCGGGCACCTGCACGATGAGCTCACCGGTCCGCCAGATCGCGTAGTCGGCGGGCGCGCCGGGCGCCAGGACGCCCGCGTCGTCCCGTCCGACGGCCCGCCAGCCGCCGCGGGTGTGGGCGGTGAAGGCGGCACGGACGGAGATCCGGTGCTCCGGGGTGCGGTGGAAGGCGGCGGCGCGCACGGTGCCCCAGGGGTCGAGCGGGGTGACGGGGCTGTCGGAGCCGAGCGCCAGGGGTACTCCGGCGCGCAGCAGCGCCGCGTAGGGGTTGAGGGTGCGGGCCCGCTCGGGGCCGAGCCGCCGGGCGTACATGCCGTCCTCGCCGCCCCACAGGGCGTCGAAGGCGGGCTGGACGGATGCGGTGAGGCCGAGGTCGGCGAAGGCCGCGATGGTCTCGGGGGTGAGCATCTCGGCGTGTTCGACGCGGTGGCGGGCGGCGCGGACGCGGGCCAGCCCGACCGTGTCGGCGGCGGCCCGTACGCCCTCGACGACGGCCGTGACGGCGGCGTCGCCGATGGCGTGGAACCCGGCCTGGATCCCGGCCTCGGTGCAGGCGGTGACATGGGCGGCGACGGCCGCCGCGTCCAGATAGGCGGCGCCGGTGTGCGGCGTGTCGGCGTAGGGCCGGTGGAGACACGCCGTGTGCGAGCCGAGCGCCCCGTCGACGAAGAGGTCGCCCGCCGCGCCGATGGCGCCGAGCTCGCGCACCTTGTCCAGGTCGGAGGCGCGGCTCGCGGCCTCGGCCCAGTAGCCGAACACCCGCGGCCCCGGCTCCCCGGCGGCGAGCTCGAGCAGCCCGGTGAGGTCCTCCTCGGAGGAGATGTCCGGCCCGGCGCATTCGTGGAGGGTGCCGATGCCGAGCGAGGCGGCGCGGGCGAGGGCGGCCCGCTGCGCCTCGGTGCGCTGCCGCTCGGTGACGACCGCGTGGGCGGCGGCCCGTACGGCGTGGTGGGCGGCGCCGGTCAGCGGCGTGTCGGGGTGGTACCCGGCCAGGTCCGACACGCCGGGGACGAGATCGAGCAGCGCGGTGGTGACGACGGCGGAGTGCACGTCGATGCGGGTGAGGTAGAGGGGGCGGCCGCCGGTCGCCTGATCGAGTTCGGCCCGGGAGGGCGGCCGTCCCTCGGGCCAGCGGGCGGCGTCCCAGCCGTGGCCGAGCAGCACCCGGTCGGCCGGGTGGGCGGTGGCGTGGGCGCGCACCCGCTCCAGCGCGTCGGCGAGCGTACGGGCGCCGCTGAGATCGAGTCCGGTGAGGGCCAGCCCGGTCGCGGTGGTGTGCACATGCGCATCGGTGAACGCGGGCGTCACCAGCGCCCCGTCCAGCTGGATGACCTCGTCCACACCGTCCGCGAAGCCGTCCGCGGCCCCTTCGGAGCCGACCCACGCGATGGTGCCGCGCTCGACGACCATCGCGGTCGCGAACGGATCGGCGGGGCTGTGCACCTCACCTCCGCGCAGCAGGACGGTACGGCCTTCGGGGGCCTGGTCGGGGGCGGGGTCGTTCACGGCGGGC
>NZ_JAEEAP010000241.1 GCF_016103465.1 Streptomyces sabulosicollis | reverse complement strand
GGGGTGTGATCGAGACGGCGGGGCGCCGGGGCAGCCGGGTGCGCTCCCGCCCGTCCAGTACGCCCCGCGAGTGGATCGGCGTCGACGCAGCCGGAGCGCGCGACCTGTCGAGCGGCAACCCCGACCCCGCGCTGCTGCCCCCGCTCGGCGCGCCGCTCGCGGCGGCCGCGGCCCGCGCGGCCGAGCGCCCCACGCTGTACGGCGCGCCGGACGTCGTCCCCGAGGTGGCCGAACTCGCCCGGGCCGCCTTCGACGCGGACGGGGTGCCGCCCGGGCCGGTCGCCGTCACCTCCGGTTCGCTCGACGCGATCGAGCGGGTGCTGACCGCCCATCTGCGGCCCGGTGACGCGGTCGCGGTCGAGGACCCCGGCTGGGGCAGTCTGCTGGACCTGATCCCGGCGCTCGGACTGCGCGCCGCCCCCGTAGGGGTCGACGACGACGGGCCGCTGCCCGAGCGGGTGGAGCACGCGCTGGCCCAGGGCGCGCGGGCGCTGGTGGTCACCGACCGGGCGCAGAACCCGACGGGCGCGGCGGTGAGCGCGACACGCGCCCGTGAGCTGCGGGGCGTGCTCGCCGCCCACCCCGACGTGCTGCTGATCGAGGACGATCACGGGCACGGCATCGTGGACGTCCCCCTGCGCCCGCTGGCCGGGGGCACCGACCACTGGGCGCTGGTCCGCTCCACCGCCAAGGCGTACGGCCCAGATCTACGGCTCGCCGTGCTCACCGGCGACGCCGTCACCCTGGACCGGGTGCGCGGACGGCAGCGGCTGGGCCCGGGCTGGGTCAGCCATCTGCTGCAGGACGCGGTCGCCTGGCTGTGGCGGACGGGCGCGGTCGACCCGGCGGCGGTGGCGGCGTCGTACGACACGCGGCGCGCGGCGCTGGTGCGGGCGCTGCGCGAGCGGGGGATCGCCGCGCACGGGCGCAGCGGGATGAATGTGTGGGTGCCGGTCACGGACGAGACCGGCGCGGTCGCCCGGCTGCTGGCGGCGGGCTGGGCCGTCGCCCCCGGGGCGCGCTTCCGCGCCGCCTCGCCACCGGGGGTGCGGCTCACGGTCTCGCCGCTGGCCGCCGACGAGATCGGGACGGTCGCCGGCGCGGTGGCCGCGGCGGCGGGGGCGACGCTGTCGGGACGGCTGGACTAGGCCGGGCCCTACTGGCGGATCACCGCCAGAAGGACCCTAGGAGCCCGTGCGATGGATCCGCACGGTTCGCGAACCTCCGCCGGAGGGGGCCCGGGACGCGCCGGGGCGGCGCTGGGTCAGGGCCGCGCCGATGAGGACGATGACGGCGCCCACCGGCGTGTTCCAGGTGAGGTGCTCCCCGAGGATCGCCACGCCCGCGGTGGTGGCGATCACCGGGACGAAGTACGTGACCATCATCGCCGTCGTCGGGCCGACCTCGTCGACGAGCCCGTACTGGACCAGGAACGCCACCCCCGTGCCCAGCGCGCCCAGGGCGAGTACGGAGAGCAGAGGAAGGACCGGGAAGGAGGTGGGCGTCGGCGCGAACAGCGGGGCCACCACGGCGAGTTGCACCGTGCCGAGCAGCAGCTGCCCGCCGGACATCGACAGATGGGAGTGGCCCGTGTCGCTCAGCGTGCGCCGGACGTACTGCCAGCCGACCGCGTAGCTGGCCGAGGCGATCAGCGCCAGCGCCGTGCCCAGCGGGTCCTGGCCGGAGAAGCCCTGCCAGGCGCCCAGCACGATCAACACGCCGATGAAGCCGAGCCCGAGACCCGCGACACGCTGACGGGTCGGCCGGTCGTCCGAGACCACGACCACCGCGAGCAGCATCCCCCACAGCGGCGAGGCGGCGTTGCAGATCCCGGCCAGGGTGGAGGGGATGGTCAGCTCGGCGTAGGCGAACAGCGAGAACGGCAGCGCGTTCAGGAAGAACGCGGCCACCGCCAGATGGCCCCAGACCCGCGCCCCGCGCGGCAGCCGCTCCCGCTTCACCACCAGCGTCACCAGCAGCACGGCGGTGCCGAACAGCATCCGGCCGAGCGTGACGTACAAGGGGGCGAACGCCTCATTGCCCACCTTGATGAAGAGAAAGCTGAAGCCCCAGACCAGGGAGAGCGCGCCGAAGCGGATGCGCCAGTCGAGGAGCGGTCGGCGAACGGGCGCGGAGGAGGGCTCCACGGTGGAGGCGGCAGGGGGTGCCGAGGCGGCGGCTGAGGTCATGCCCTTACGATGTCGGCTGCAACCTCTTAGGACAAGCGAGAATTCGTTCGCTATATCGCGTAGTATTCCTTACATGAACCTGGATCGCCTCCGCACGCTGCACGCCGTGGCCCGCCACGGATCCGTGAGCGGGGCGGCCGAGGGGCTGCATGTCACCACCTCCGCCGTCTCGCAGCAACTCGCCAAACTGGAGCGGGAGACCGGGCAGCAACTGCTCGCCAAAAACGGGCGCGGGATCCGCCTCACCGACGCCGGGCGGCTGCTCTCCGACCACGCGGCGCGCATCCTCTCCCAGGTGGAGCTGGCCCAGGCGGATCTGGAGGCGCAGCGCGGCCACGCCGTCGGCGAGCTGCTGCTGGGCGCCTTCCCGACCGCCGTCCGCGGCCTCTTCCCGGACGCGCTGAGCCGGCTGCGCACCGAGCATCCGCAGCTCAACGTGCGGCTGCAGGAGATGGAGCCCGATGAGTCGGTGCCCTCGGTGGTGCGCGGCGACATCGATCTGGCCGTGGTCCTGGACTGGTACAACAAACCGCTGCCGATGCCCGGCGGGCTGGTGAAGGCCGCCCTGCTGGACGATCCGGTGGATGTGGCGATGCCCGCCGACCACCCCCTCGCCGACCGTCACGCGGTCGAGCCGGAGGACTTCGTGGACGACGAGTGGATCTCCTGGCCCAAGGGCGGGTTCTGCTACGACTGGCTGATGGTGACCCTGCGCGGCAAGGGCATCGAGCCGAGGATCCGGCACACCGCGCATGAGCACCACACCCAGCTCTCGCTGATCGCCGCCGGGCTGGGCATCGCCGTGGTGCCCCGGCTGGGCCGTGGCCCGGTGCCCGAGGGGGTGCGGATGGTGCCCGTCAGCCAGCCCACGATGCGGCGGCACATCTACGCGATCTGGCGTGCCGACGCCGACCGCAGGCCCTCGATCCGGGCGGCGGTCGAGGTGCTGCGGTCGGTCGGCGAGAAGATCATCGACTGACCATCTCCTCGCCCGGGCCGCTCAGCCCCGCGGCATCTTGCGGAAGTCCCAGGAGCGGATCGCCTCGGGGACCAGGCGCAGCCATGCGTGGCGGCCGTCGTGCGGCATGGCGTCCAGACCGAAGTACTTCGCCGCGAACATCCGCTCCGGCGTGTCGAGTTCGGGGCACGACACGCCGGTGCGCGGCTCCTCGCCCACGAGGACCGCCTCGCCGGAGAGCTCCACCCCGCGCAGTTCGCCGTAGTCGTGCCCGTCGTCGACCACCACCGCGATCCGCGGGTCGCGGCGCAGCTCGGCCCAGCGGCGGCTGCGGGTCAGGGAGTACAGCCACAGGGCGGTGCCGTCCCAGCAGAACCACAGCGGGCTGATATGCGGCCGCCCGTCCGCGGACACGGTCGCCACCCGGCAGGTGCGCTGTTCGGCGAGGAAGGCGTCCAGCTCGTCCTGGCTCATCATGATGCGGCGCCCCCGCCGCTGGGTGACGGTCATCCGAACCTGTACCTCCCGGTAACCCGTTGTGCGGCACAGGATGATGGCTCTTCCTTGATGGTGCAAGGGACGCTACCCTCCCGCGCCGTGGCCCCGCGTCCCGGCGAAGACCTCGTCGAACTGCTCCGGCCGGAAGGCTGTGCCCTGCTCACCGTCGAATGCCAGCGCGGTGTGGTGGGGCCGGACAGCGCGCTGCCCGAACTGGCCGCCGTGGCCCGGGAGTCCGGTGCGCTCGGGCGTGTCGCCCAGCTGGTGGCGGCCGCCCACGACACGGGCGTCCAGGTGCTGCACGCGGTGGCCGAGCGGCGCGCCGACGGACGCGGCGCGAGCCGCAACGCACCGCTGTTCCGGGCCGTCGAGCGGCTGCCGGTCCGGCAGCTCACCGGAAGCGCGGCGGTGGAGATCGCCGAACCGGTTCCGGTGGCGCCCGAGGACCTGGTGGTACGGCGGCTGCACGGCCTCTCGCCGGTCGCCGGGACCGAGGTGGACGCGCTGCTGCGCAATCTGGGCTGCCGCACGCTGGTCATCACCGGCGTGTCGGCCAATGTGGCGATCCCGGGCGCCGTCTTCGACGCCGTCAACCTCGGCTATGCGGCCGTGGTGCCCGAGGACGCGATCGCCGGGGTGCCCGCCTCGTACACCCCGGCGATGGTCCGCCACACGCTCGCCCTCGTGGCCGCCGTCACCACGGCCGACGAGGTCGCCGCCTGCTGGCGGCGGACGGCCGTCACGCCATCCAGATCGAACTTCCCTGGACCTTGATCTGCGCGCCCGGCAGCGGCTTCTGCGCCGGGCCGCCCTTCACACTGCCGTCGGTGATGTCGAACTTGCTCTGGTGGCACGGGCAGTTGATGGTGCCGCCGCTCACATCGCCGACCGAGCAGCCCTGGTGGGTACAGATCGAGGAGAACGCCTTGAACTCACCCGCCTTGGGCTGGGTCACCACGACCTTGTGGTCCTTGAAGACCATGCCACCGCCCTCGGGGATCTGGGAGGTCTTGGCCAGCTCCATGCCGTCCCCGCCGCCCGACTGGCCGCCCTCCGCGCTCTGCGACGCGCTCTGTGACGGCTGCGAGCCCCCGGCGTCCTGAGCGCTGTCCGCGCCGCCGCCCGAACCGCCGTCGTCGTCCTTGCCGCATGCGGCAAGCGTGGCGGCCAGCCCGGCCGCTCCGGCCGCGGTGACGACGGCACGGCGGGTGGTGCCCTGCCCGGGGATTGCCGACTGCGTCATGGTGGTGCCTCCTGCTCGGGGGACGTTTCAGGGTTCCATACGGACGGCGGGGCCGCCGCGTTCAGCCGTACCCGGGCATCCGCGCGCCGCGGGCCGGAAAACGCTTTGCCGACCGCCCGGCCGTGCCGTGAGAATGCCGGTCCATGGGACATCTGGAGGCCGCGCACCTCGCCTACTTCCTGCCCGACGGACGGCTGCTGCTCGGCGATGTGTCGTTCCGCGTCGCCGAGGGCACGGTGGCCGCGCTGGTCGGGCCCAACGGGGCGGGCAAGACCACGCTGCTGCGGCTGGTCTCCGGCGAGGTGGAGCCGCACGGCGGCACGGTCACGGTCAGCGGCTCCCTGGGGGTGATGCCGCAGTTCATCGGCTCCGTACGCGATGAGCGGACGGTGCGCGACCTGCTGGTTTCGGTGGCCCAGCCCCGGATCCGCGAGGCCGCCCGCGCGGTGGACGAGGCCGAGCTGGCGATCATGGAGCGGGACGACGAGGCCGCCCAGATGGCCTACGCCCAGAGCCTGAGCGACTGGGCCGAGGCGCGCGGCTACGAGGCCGAGACGGTGTGGGACATGTGCACCACCGCGGCCCTCGGCGTGCCGTACGAACGGGCGCAGTGGCGCGAGGTGCGCACGCTCAGCGGCGGCGAGCAGAAGCGGCTGGTGCTGGAGGCGCTGCTGCGCGGGCCCGACGATGTGCTGCTGCTGGACGAGCCGGACAACTACCTGGACGTGCCGGGCAAGCAGTGGCTGGAGGAGCGGCTGCGCGAGACCCGCAAGACCGTGCTGTTCATCAGCCACGACCGGGAGCTGCTGGCCCGCGCCGCCGACCGGATCGTCAGCGTCGAGCCGAGCCCGGCGGGCAGCGATGTGTGGGTGCACGGCGGCGGCTTCGCCACCTACCACGACGCCCGCGAGGAGCGGTTCGAGCGCTTCGAGGAGCTCCGGCGGCGCTGGGACGAGAAGCACGCCCAGCTCAAGCGGCTGGTGCTGGACATGCAGCGGTACGCGGCCCGCAGCGACGAGATGGCCTCCCGCTACCAGGCCGCCAGAACCCGGCTGCGGAAGTTCGAGGAGGCCGGGCCGCCGCCGGAGCCGCCGCGCAAACAGGACATCACCATGCGGCTCGCGGGCGGACGCACCGGGGTGCGGGCGCTGACCTGCCGGGCGCTGGAGCTGGAGGGGCTGATGCGCCCCTTCGACCTGGAGGTCTTCTACGGCGAGCGGGTGGCCGTCCTGGGCTCCAACGGCTCGGGCAAGTCCCACTTCCTGCGGCTCCTGGCGGGGCAGGGCGTCGCCCACCGGGGGGAGTGGAAGCTGGGCGCGCGCGTCGTGCCCGGCCACTTCGCCCAGACCCACGCCCATCCGGAACTCTTCGGGCGCACGCTGGTCGACATCCTCTGGACCGAGCACGCCCGGGACCGGGGGCGCGCGATGAGCGCGCTGCGGCGCTATGAGCTCGACCGCCAGGGCGACCAGACCTTCGACCGGCTCTCGGGCGGTCAGCAGGCCCGGTTCCAGATCCTGCTGCTCGAACTGACCGGGTCGACGGCCCTGCTGCTGGACGAGCCCACGGACAACCTGGACCTGGAGTCGGCCGAGGCGCTCCAGGACGGGCTCGAAGCCTACGAGGGCACGGTGCTCGCGGTCACCCACGACCGCTGGTTCGCGCGGTCCTTCGACCGCTTCCTGGTCTTCGGGTCGGACGGGGTCGTCCGGGAGACGGCGGAGCCGGTCTGGGACGAACGCCGCGTCGACCGGGTCCGCTGAGTGCTCCGCGGGAAGCGGCGCGAGCTGCGGTCGTTCAACCGCGGCCGCGTCGTGGCTGGTCACGCCCACCCGGCGGAGCCGCACACCGACACCGTCCCGCGCCCTTCGGGGCGCGACCGAACCGCACCGGACTTCAGCGAGGCCGCTCGGCCGCGCTGCTACCGCGTTACGGGGATCCGGGCCGGACCCGGGATCAGTGGTGGGCGCTGTTGGCCGGCACCATCTTCTTCAGCTGCTGGACCGGGTGGAGCGCGGGCGAGCGCTGGATGACCACCATGGCGGCGTCATCGCCCAGCCGCCCGCCGACATGCGCCAGCAGATCGCGGCGGAGGTGGTGCAGCAGCCCTTCGGGACCGCAGCCGCACCACTGTCCGACCCGCTGGGCCAGCGGGTAGAAGGACCCGTCGGGGGAGCGGGCCTCGATCACCCCGTCCGTGTAGAGCAGCAGCGTGTCGCCGTCCTCGAAGGCCGTGGTCTCGGGCGTGCCGGGGTCGCCCGAGCTCCTGGGGAGTTCGCACATGCCCAGCGGCGGGCTGGGGTGGGCCGGGTGCAGGGTGGTCACCTGGCAGCCGTCCCGCAGCAGCAGGGGCGGCGGATGCCCGCAGTTGGCCATGAACGTCACGCCGTCCCGGTCCGGGATGTCGACCAGCAGGGCGGTGATGAAGTGCTCACGGAGCTCCTCGTCCGCTCCCGGCTGCTCGGCACCGCCGTGCGCGGTGGCGATGTGCTCGGCCAGGTGCCGGCAGACGCTGCGCTCCAGGACATCGGTGAGCTCCAGCAGGCCGGGGGTCAGATGGGCGGCCTCCCGGAAGGCGCCCATCAGCACCGACGCGTCGCTGATGGAGGTCAGCCCCTTGCCCCGGACATCCCCGATGATCAGCCGGGTGCACTCCTCCACCCGGGTCGCGGCGTACAGGTCCCCGCCGATCTGCGCCTCGTCCTCGGCCGCCAGATACAGCGAGGCGACCCGCAGCGGGCCCAGCCGGTGCGGCAGCGGCCGCAGCACCACCCGCTGAGTGGCCTCGGACACCGACCGCACCCGGGCCAGCTCGCGGTGGCGCCGCCGCTGCTCCCGGGCGTAGGCCGCGATGAGCAGCGAGAGCGCGGCGAGGGCGGCGATCTGCACCTGGTGGTTGACGTCGAAGCCGCCGCGCAGCGCCGCGATGAGTACCTGGGCGGCCACCGCCAGTGCGCCGATCAGCCCGGTGGTCCGGGGACCGGCGAACGAGGGGGTGATGGCCGGGGCGACGACCAGGAGGGGACCCAGATGGACATGGGCCGGGGCCATGACATCCACAACGGTGATCACCAGGACCAGTCCGACGGGAATCGCCACCAAGGCGTGCCCAGGTTGCCATGGCCTCATCAGATCGGTCAGCCGTCGCCGGACTCCCACGTCTTCCACTGTGCACCCTCCCGGCTACAGAGGCTCCCTCCCCACCGGGCCCCATGACCCGTGCCGGCCGGCCCGGACCCGGCCGATCGCGGTCGGCAGGACCGGGACGGCGGTTTCCCGGTCCTCCAGGCGCCGCAGCTCCTGGGCCGCCGCGCGTTCGATGTCCGACGCCTCCGCCTCCGCCCGCTCCCGGGCGTAGGCGGAGACCAGGCCGTGCAGCCAGAACCGCGGCACGGTGCCGGGGGCGCCCGTGTGGACGACCTTCAGCAGCCGGGTGTCCGCCAGCCGTTCCAGCGCTTCCGCCACGTCCGGCACGGCGAGGCTCGGCAGCGCGGTCCCCGGGGGCGCGGACAGCACCCGCACCCCGGACAGCCCGAGCATGCGGAACAGGCGGCGATCGTCCTCGGCCAGGCGGTGGTAGGCCGGGGCGAAGCAGGACCGCACGCTCAGCGGGCCATGGGTGAGTTCGTCCAGCCTGGACCGGTGCGTCAGCCGGTGGGCGAGGTCAGCGAAGCTCCAGTGGGGCCGGGCCGCGAGCCTGGCCGCGGCGATGCGCAGGGCGAGCGGCAGACAGCCGCACAGGCGGGCCACCTCGCGGGCCGCCACGAGGTCCCGGTCCACCCTCGCGGCGCCCAGCACCCGCCGGAAGAGCATCAGGGCCTGGTGCAGGCTCATGTCCTCGTGCTCGACCCGGGAGGTGAACGGGAGGCTGGTGAGCCGCGCCCGGCTGGTGATGATGACCGCGCTCTCCACGTTGCCCGGCAGCAGATGCCGCACCTGCGCCTCGTCGGCCGCGTCGTCGAGCACCGTGAGGACGCGCCGGCCGCGGAGACTGTCACGGAAGCAGGCGGCCTGTGCCCCGATGCCCTCGGGCAGCGCCGACATCGGGTGGTCCAGCGCGAGAAGCATCTGGGCGAGCGCCGCCGCGGGGTCCGTGGGGTGCCTGGTGCTGCCCCCGAGGTCGACGTAGAGCTGGCCGTCCGGGAACCAGGGGCGCAGCCGGTGCGCCAGGTGGACGGCGGCCGCCGTCTTTCCCGCTCCGCCCTGGCCGGTGATGGCGGTGACGGCCGTGGTGGTGCGGTCGCTCGCCGTCAAGGCGGGCGCCAGTACGTCCGTGGTCTCACAGGGTACGAAGTCGGCGATGTCGCCGGGGAGTTGGGAGGGCGCCCGGCGACGGGCGGACACCGCGAACGGCGGCCACACGGCGGTCGAGCCGTGGTGCTTGGTCTGCGGGGACAGCAGGGCCCGGTACAGGCGCTGCACATCGGGGGTCGGTTCGGTGCCGAGCTCTTCGGCGAGCTTGGCCCGCAGATCGGCGTAGATGGCCAGGGCCTCGGCCGGACGGCCCGACTGGTGGAGGGCCGACATCAGGTGGCGGTACAGGGTCTCGCGCAGTGGATACCGCTCGATGAGCGGCTTGAGCCGGCTCACCACCTGGGCGTGGGCGCCCATGGCCAGCATCACGTCCGTCTGCTCCTCCAGGGCGACCAGCCGCAGCTCGGCCAGCCGGTCGGCCTCCGCCGCGACGCAGTCGCCCGCGTCGGCATCGCTGAACGCGTTCCCTTCCCAGAGGGACAGGGCGCGCTCGAGCCTGACCGCCGCCCCGTCGAGATAGCCCTTGTCCCGTTCCCGCATGGCGGCGGCGAGCAGCTTCTCGAACTGCTCGGAGTCGACTTCGGCGGGCACCAGCCGATATCCGCCCGGCTGGGTCGATATCACGGAGGTGACGGTGTCCGGTCCGGCCAGGGACCGGAAAAGCGACCTGAGCCGGGACACCCGGACATGCACCGCGTTGACCCGTTTGGTCGGAGGCGGATCGGGCGTTGTCGCCTCGACAATGTGATCGGTCGACACCGATTGTCCCGCATGGGCTAAGAGTTCGGCCAAGAACGCCCTGTCTCGTCTCCCGACCAGGGTTATCGGCGGACCTTCCTGGTCGGAGACTCGCAAGGATCCCAGAACGTAGAACTTCACGGCGCGATCGTCGCACGGCACTCGCCCGAAAACCATCCTTGCTGATGGGGGAGTTGATCGGGAAGTGGATCAGTGAAATGTGCCGCACCCGGTGCGCGCGGCGATTGACGCTACGCCACGCCCAATTGCGCATCAAGCCCCGTGGACACTACCGGTCACGTTGATCGCCGCGCTCGTGATCCCCGCACCGCCGGTGCTAATTTCGGCCGTATGACATCCGCGACTCCGGAGGAACACGTGCCCGCTGGGCAAGCGGCGATCTCCGGGTAAAGCCAACCGGCTTGTTCACTCTTGTCGCCGCTCGCGGTTCGGTGTTCGTCGGTCGTCGGCGCTGCTGCAATTCCTCGGCCGCACGCCGTTGTCTCCCAGGGTTCCCGGAAGTGGAGAGCGCGGGCTCATATCGCCAGGAACCGTCTTGCTGTCTTCTTTCGGAGTGCTACTGTGAGCCGTTCTGGAATGACCCCGGACGAACTGCGGGAACGTCTGGCTCCGCTGCCGCGGCACGAGCGGCTGGAGATTCTCCTCGGGCTCGTGTGCAGCAAGGTCGCCCAACAACGGGAAACCGGCGACGCGCGGTCCATCGACGCCCACACCCCGTTTCGCGCGCTCGGGCTCGTCCGTGACAAGGCCGCGGCGCTGCTGCGGAGTCTCACCGCGGCCACCGGTGTTCCGCTCTCCTCCGTCGCCGTCTTCGACCACCCCGATCCCGCCGCGCTCGCCGCTCATCTGCTCACCCGGCTGACCGGCCCGGAAGAGGAGGCGGCGGTGCGCCGTCCGGTGGCGCGTGACCATACCGGCGGCCGGGCCGAAGACCCCATCGCCATCGTGGGAATGGCCTGCCGCTTCCCCGCCGGGATCACCTCTCCCGAAGAGCTGTGGGAGTTCCTCGAGCGGGGTGGCGACGCCGTCACCGGCTTCCCGGTCGACCGTGAATGGGACCTGGCGGGTCTCTATCACCCCGACCCGGAGCACATGGGCACCTCCTACACCCGTTCCGGAGCCTTCATCGGCGATGTCGCCGACTTCGACGCGGATTTCTTCGGCATTTCACCCCGCGAGGCCGTGGCGATGGACCCGCAGCAGCGGCTGCTGCTGGAAGTGTCCTGGGAAGCGGTGGAGCGGGCCGGAATAGCGCCGCACACCCTGCGCGGGAGTTCGACCGGGGTCTTCATCGGCACCAATGAGCAGGACTATCTGTCGCGTTTCTTCCAGCCGCCCGAGGAGAGCGAGGGATTCCTCATCTCCGGCAACGCGGCGAGCGTCCTGTCCGGCCGCGTCTCCTATGTGCTGGGCCTCCAGGGCCCGTCGGTGAGTGTGGACACCGCGTGCTCCTCCTCGCTCGTGGCCCTGCACCAGGCGTGCCGGTCACTGCGCGACGGGGAGTGCGACCTGGCGCTCGGCGGGGGAGTGGCGCTGATGTCCTCACCCGGCGCCTTCATCGACTTCGCCCGCAAACGGGTGCACGCGGCCGACGGCAGGTGCAAGGCGTACGCGGACACCGCCGACGGCACCGGCTGGGGCGAGGGAGCGGGGGTCCTGGTACTGGAACGGCTGGCCGACGCCCGCCGTGCCGGTCACCGTGTCCTCGCCCTGATCCGGGGCACCGCGGTGAACCAGGACGGCGCCTCCAACGGGCTCTCCGCGCCCAACGGACCCTCCCAGGAACGGGTCATACGGCAGGCGCTCGCCGACGCAGGGCTGGAGCCGGACCAGGTGGACGCGGTCGACGGCCACGGCACCGGCACCCCCCTCGGCGACACCATCGAGGCACAGGCGCTGCTGGCCACCTACGGCCAGGGCCGGGACGGGGACCGGCCGCTGTGGCTGGGCTCGATCAAGTCCAACATCGGGCACACCCAGGCCGCCTCCGGCGTCGCCGGTCTCATCAAGATGGTCAAGGCCATGGAACACCGGTGGCTCCCGAAGACCCTGCACGTCGACACCCCCTCCCGGCGCGTCCCGTGGGACACGGGCGCGGTGCGGGTGCTGGACGGCGGCCGCGCCTGGCCCGAGCGCGAGGAGCCGATGCGGGCCGGTGTCTCCTCCTTCGGCGTCTCCGGGACCAACGCCCACCTCATCGTCGAGCAGCCACCCGCGGTGACCGCCGAGGAGCCCACCACCGGTGCCGGCCCCGCGCCCGCCACCGCCGTGCCGTGGGTGCTGTCCGCCCGGTCCGCGGGCGCCCTGCGGGAACAGGCCGGGCGGCTGCGGACCACGCTGGCGCGGAACCCCACGTCCTCCGTCAGCGACATCGGAGCGGCGCTGGCCACCAGCCGCTCGCCCTTCACCCACCGCGCGGTGCTCGTCGGATCGGACCGGGAGTCGCTCGAGGACCTCCTCGCGGCCGTCGAGCGGGGCGACACCGCCGAGAACGCGGTGACCGGCGCCGCCCGCCCCGGCCTCGGCCGCCCCGTGTTCGTCTTCCCCGGACAGGGCGCGCAGTGGCCCGGGATGGGCGCCGACCTCCTCGACTGGTCGCCCGCCTTCGCCCGCGCCCTCCGCGAGGTCGACACCGCCTTCGCCCCCCTGGTGTCCTGGTCGGTGGAGGACATCCTGCGGCAGCGCCCGGGCGCGCCCTCGCTGGACGAGCCCGAGGTGCTCCAGCCGGTGTCGTTCGCGGTGTCGGTCGCCCTGGCCGAGCTGTGGCGGGCCCACGGTGTGGAGCCGGCCGCCGTGGTCGGCCACTCCCAGGGCGAGGTGGCCGCCGCCGTGGTCGCCGGAGCCCTCGGACTGGAGGACGCCGCCCTGATCATGGTCGTCCGCACCCGGGCGCTGATGCGGCTGCTCGGCAACGGGACCATGGCGGCGGTGGAGCTTCCCCTGGAGGAGGTGGAGCGCCGACTCGGCGGCTACGACGGCGAGATCTCCGTCGCGGCCGTCAACGGCCCCACCCAGATCACCCTCTCCGGCACCCCCCGAGCCGTCGACACCCTGCTGGAGGAGGTGCGCGCGGAAGGCGTCCGGGTGCGCCGGATCCCCGGCGCCGCCGCCGCGGGCCACTCCGCGCAGGTCGAGGCGTTGCGCGAGGAACTGGTCTCGGAACTGGCCACCGTGACGCCGCGTTCGACGCACATCCCGTTCTACTCCTCGGTGACCGGCGAGCCGGTGGACACCGCGCGGCTGGACGCCGGGTACTGGTACGAGAACGCCCGCCGGACCGTGCGCTTCGACCTGGCCGTACGGACCGCGATGGCCGAGGGCCACGCGGCGTTCCTGGAGGCCGGTCCGCATCCGCTCCTCACCGCGGCCGTCCAGGACCTGGCGTTCGACGCCCGGGTCCCGGCGGTGGCCGGTGGCTCGCTGCGCCGGAACGAGGACGGGCCCAGGTGCTTCCGGCGCGCCGCGGCCGAGCTGTACACGGCCGGGGTCGACGTCGACTGGACCACGGCCTTCCCCGACCCGCCCCGCAC
>NZ_JAEEAP010000240.1 GCF_016103465.1 Streptomyces sabulosicollis | reverse complement strand
GCACGGCAGGCTCCGGCGCAGGCGGGGAGGGCTGCTCCGTGGCCGAAGGGCGGCAGCACGGAAGCGCGCCACATGGTTGAGGGGCGGTCGCCAGTCGGCGACCGCCCCTCAACCGCTCATCCGTGAATTCTCAGTGGCCCTGCTCATCGCGGCGCCGCTGCCACCGCTCCTCGATGCGCGTCATCATCGAGCGGCGCTGACGGCCCTGACGGCGGGGAGCCGCCCCGCCGCCACTCTGCGCCTCGCCGGGTTTGGGAGCCTTGCGCCAACCGGTCACCGCGAGCACCGCGCATCCCAGCATGATCAGGAAGCCCACCACGCTGATCCAGATCTGGGGAACGATCACCCCGACCATGAGGAGTGCGATGCCCACCAGAAAACCCACGACCGCCTGGTAGACCCGTCGCCGGGTGTACGTGCGCAGGCCGCTTCCCTCAAGCGCTGTCGCGAACTTGGGATCTTCGGCGTACAGCGCTCGCTCCATTTGCTCGAGCATGCGCTGCTCGTGCTCCGAGAGCGGCACGGAGTCCTCCTACTCGTCGGTCGCGGGGGGCGACCGGGTGCGACCCTTTCAGGATAGGCAGGGAATCGCCCCCGTGAAACCCGCCCCTCAACGCCAATTCGCCCACCCCTTCGGGCGTGGCGAAAGTTGACGCTGAGACGTCCATTCCCCTCCCGCCGATTGGCCATGCCGGACGGTGTACCCCGATCATACGGCGCCGGGCGCCCGATCGGGCCTCCTGTGGCCGACTCCACCTGCGCCGCCCGTCGTCCGGTGAGGCGGGAGGAGCGCTCTAGTCCCGCTCGGCGAGAACGTGCAGCTGAGTGGCGACGGAGCGGAAGGCGGGCAGCTCGGCGGCGGCCTCCTCCAGCTGCAACAGGGCGTCCAGCGCCCCGGGCTCGGTGTCCACGAGCACTCCGGGGACAAGATCGGCGAAAACCCGCACCCCGTGCACCGCGGCGATCTCCAGACCGGCCGCGCGCACCAGCTCGGACAGCTGGTCCTCGGTGAAGCGGCGCGGCACCGGGTCCCCGGAGCCCCAGCGGCCCTCGGGGTCGGTAAGCGCTTGCCGGGCCTCGGTGAAGTGACCGGCCAGGGCGCGGGCCAGCACGGCGCCGCCCAGGCCCGCGGCGAGCACGCTGAGGGTCCCGGCGGGACGCAGGGCCGCCGCGGCGTTCCGCAGGCCCTCGGCGGGGTCGTCCACGTACTCCAGCACGCCGTGGCAGAGCACCACGTCGTAGCCGCCCCGCTCGACCACGTCGAACAGCCCGTGGGCATCGCCCTGGACCCCGCGCACCCGCTCGGCGACCCCGGCCTCGGCTGCCCGCCGCTCCAGCGCGAACAGCGCGTTCGGACTCGGGTCGACCACGGTGACACGGTGGCCGAGGCGGGCCACGGGGACGGCGAAATTGCCGCTGCCGCCGCCGGTGTCCAGGACGTCCAGCGCGCCGTGCAGGGCCTCGCCCCCGGCGGGCTCCCGGCCCGTGGCCTTGGCCCGCCGTTCCAGGGCGTCTTTCAGGACCTCCCAGACCACGGCGGTACGGAGGGACGCACGGGGGCGCTGCGGGTCTGACACGGCGGGTGGCTCCTCGGCGCGGTGCCGCCACCGCCCCGAGGCGGTGACGACGGCTTACTGAACGTCGGCGCTCCCAGCCTATTGCCTTCGTGGGGCGGGCCGCGCCGAGGCGGCCGGCGGACCGGCCGCACACGGATACCGGGCCGCCCGCACGCGGATACCGGGACGCCCCACCCGGATACCGGGACGCCCGCACGCGGATACCGGGCCGCCCCACCCGGATACCGGGACGCCCGCAGGCGGACACGGACCGGCCCACACGGGCATCCGACCGCCCCCCGGGGCACCGGACCGGCCACGCGGCCACCGGGCCGCCCCCACGCGGGGACCCGGCCGCCGCTCAGGCCCCCGACGGGCCCGGCTCGTCGTCCGGCCTCTGGTGGGGCAGGGCGGGCTGCAGCATCAGCATGCGCTCCACCAGGCGCAGGAACATCGCGGTGGCGCGTAGCAGATCGTCCGCGTCCCGCCCGCTCGCGGCGCCCTGGATCCCCGCCTCGGCGCGGGCCCGGCGCTCGGCGCCCGAGGCGAACAGCGCGCTCCACTCGGCCAGTTCGGGAGCGACCTCGGGCAGCACCTCCCAGGCGCTGCGGATCCGGGCGCGGCGGCGCGCGGTGGACTCGGGGCGGCCGCGCACGGCGAGCACGGCGGCGGCGGTGCGCAGTGCGGCCAGATGCGCGGTCGCAAAGCGCTCGTTGGGGGTCTCGAGCGCGGCGGCCTCCTCCAGGCCCTCATGGGCCTGGAGGAGCAGGGCCGCGGCGGCGGGCGGGGCGGACGCGCGGCGCAGCACGGGGTGGACATCGCTCGCGGGGCCGGTCAACGAGGGGGCAGGGGCGGCGGCACGGTGCCGGCGCGCTGCGGCGGTACTGGCCATGACGAACCTCCTGTCGTCGCGTGGCGGTCGATCGTGTGGTAGAGCGACCGCCGTATGGGGCCATCGTGGGGCACACCACTGACAATCGGCCCTGACCAGCGCGAACACCCCCGGTGCCACACCTCGCCCACCCATGCTCCATACTGGTTTTGCACTGACCAGTCAGTTCAAAACTCAAGGAAGTGATGTGTGTGGGGGGCACCCCAGAAGCGGCGACGGGGGCGGCGGTGACGGCCGAGGGACTCGGCGTCAGGGGGGCGCACGGCTGGGTGTTCCGCGGTGCCGACGTCGCCGCCGACCCGGGTGCGCTGATCGCCGTCGAGGGTCCGTCCGGCTCGGGCCGCACCTCCCTGCTGCTCACGCTCAGCGGCCGGATGCGCCCCACCGAGGGACACGGCGGTGTCGGGGGCTTCCGAGTACCCCAACAGATGGCGCGCATACGCCGGATCACCGCGCTCGCGCATGTGCCGGGCGTCACCGAGCTCGACCCGGTGCTCACGGTCGCCGAGCACCTGCGGGAGCGGGCCCTGCTGCGCCGCCGGTTCGCCGACTCCCCGCGCGGGCTGCTGCGCCCGCGCCGTGAGCGGGCCGCCGCGTCCCGGACCGCGATCGACGCCGCCCTTACGGCCGCCGGGCTGGACCTCGACACGCTGCCCAAGGGACCGCGTACGGCCGTACGGGACCTGGAGCGGCTGGAGGCGCTGCGGCTGTCGATCGCGCTCGCGCTCATCGCCCGGCCGCGGCTGCTGGCCGTCGACGACGCCGACCTGAAGCTCTCGGACGCCGACCGCGAGCGGGCCTGGGCGCTGCTGCGGGAGATCGCGGAGGGCGGCACCACGGTCCTCGCGGTGTGCAGCCAGGCCCCCGCCGGAGCGGTCGTGGTCCGCACCGCGCCCACCAGCGCCGCCGAGAGCGACGAGAAGACCCGCCAGCAGACGGCCAGTCGGACGCAGAGGGCCGACGCGCCCGCCGCCGACGGACACGAACACGACGAGAACGAGGAGGGGTCGGCGGATGCGCTCGCCGAAACTCGCCGCGCTTGAGCTGAAGCGGTTCGGGAGGGGCAAGCTGCCACGGGCGGCACTCGCCGCCCTGCTCCTGCTGCCGCTGCTCTACGGCGCGCTGTACCTGTGGTCCTTCTGGGATCCGTACGGCAAGCTGAACAAGATCCCGGTCGCCCTCGTCAACTCGGACACCGGCGCCGCCGTGAAGGGCGAACACCTCACAGCGGGCGACGACATCACCGACAAGCTGCTCGACAGCAAGACCTTCGACTGGCACCCCACGAGCGCCGCCGAGGCCCGCAAGGGCGTCGCGAACGGCACGTACTACCTCTCGCTGACCGTCCCCTCGGACTTCAGCCGGCAGATCGCCTCCAGCTCGGGCACGTCCCCGGAGACCGGCGCCCTCAAGGTGCGCACCAACGACTCCAACAACTACATCGTCGGCCAGATCTCCCGCTCGGTCTTCTCCGAGGTGCGCGCCGCGGCCTCCACCAAGGCGTCCCGCGGCTTCTACGACAACATCTTCATCTCCTTCGCCGACATCCACGGCGAGACGGAGAAGGCCGCCGACAGCGCCGACAAGCTCGGTAAGGGCATCGGCAAGGCCAAGAAGGGCGCGGACGACCTCGCCAAGGGCCTGGCCAAGGCCAAGGAGGGCAGCCGCGATCTGAAGTCCGGGCTCGGCACGCTCTACAAGGGCTCCGGGACGCTCAAGACCGGCGCGGGCGGGGTCGCCGACGGCACCCAGTCCCTCTCCGACAAGGTCAACGACGTGGCGGCCAAGGTCCGCCCGTTCCTCAAGGAGCACGGCATGGAGATCGGGGACGTCTCCCGACTGGTCGCCGACGCCTCCCAGAAGGCGTCCGACAACCTCGACACCCTGCCCGAGACGACCTCCACGGCGGCCGCCAAGGCCCGTAAGGCGTCCGACGACCTCGCCGCCGACTACCGGGCCCGCTGCGGGGGCGCGCTGCCCACCGACCCGGACTGCCCCGCGCTGAAGAAGTCGGTGGCGGCGGCCGGCACCGCCGCCGATGTGGCCGAGGACGTCAACGAGCTGGTCCAGGACCACACCAGCCAACTCGACGCCCTCGGTGGCCATTTGGACGATCTGCACGACCAGGCGCTCTGGCTCGCGCAGAACGCCCCGCACCTCGACACCGACCTCGACTCCGCCGTACGGAAGATCAACACCCTCAACTCCGGGGCGCAGAAGGTCGCCAAGGGCGCCGGAACCCTGCACACCGGGCTGAGCACCGCCAAGACCGGTGCCTCCGACCTCGACAGCGGCGTCGGTAAGGCGCGCGGCGGCGCGGACACCCTGGGCGGCGGGATGTACCGGCTCGTGGACGGCTCCGGGAAGCTCTCCGGCGGTCTGCACGACGGCGCCGCCAAGATCCCCCACTACGGCAAGCAGGACCGGGACGCCAGGACCGAGGTGATGTCGGACCCGGTGCGGCTGGTCAACCAGGCGCTGCACAAGGCGCCCAACTACGGCACCGGTTTCGCCCCGTACTTCATCCCGCTCTCCCTGTGGGTCGGCGCGATGGTGGCCTACATGCTGATCCAGCCGCTCAACGGGCGTGCGCTGGCGGCGGGCGCCTCCTCCTGGCGGATCGCGTTCGCGGGCTGGCTGCCGGTCGCCGCGATCGGTGTCGCCCAGACGCTGGCCCTGATGGCGGTGTTGCACTGGGCGATCGGCCTCGAAATGGTGCGGGCCGCGGGCACACTCGGCTTCCTGATGCTGGTGACGGCCTGTTTCGCGGCGATCGTGCAATGGCTGAACGCCCGCTTCGGACCGGCCGGTCGGATCCTGGTGCTGGCCCTGCTGATGCTCCAGCTGACCTCGGCGGGCGGCACCTATCCGGTGCAGACCAGTCCGCGCTTCTTCAACGCCATCCACCCCTTCCTGCCGATGACCTACGTGGTGGACGGGCTGCGCCGGCTGATCACCGGCGGCGGGCTCGGCCCGGTGTGGCTGGCCTGCGGGGTGCTCCTCGGATTCAGCGCGGCCGCCCTGGCACTCACCGCGTGGTCGGCGCGGCGCCGGCAGGTGTGGACGGTGGACCGGCTGCATCCGGAGCTGAGCCTGTGAGCGGGACAACATCGACAGCGGGCAGAATCGGCGCCATGGACAGCAGCAGCACGCGCCGCCAGGCCACCCGGCAGAAACTCTTCGAGGCAGCGGTCACCCTCATCGCCGAACAGGGCTTCTCCTCCACCACCGTGGACGAGATCGCCGAGCGGGCCGGGGTGGCCAAGGGCACGGTCTACTACAACTTCGCCAGCAAGACCGTGCTCTTCGAGGAGCTGCTGCAGCACGGCATCGAGCTGCTGACCGCCTCGCTCCAGACCGCCGCCGACGAGAACGCCGAGCGCGGCGGCAGCCATGTGGACGCGCTGGACGCCATGGTCCGGGCCGGGCTGGACTTCATCTCCCGCTATCCGTCGCTGACCCAGCTGTACGTGGCCGAGCTGTGGCGCACCAACCGCGCCTGGCAGTCCACCTTGATGATGGTCCGGCAGCGGGCCATAGCGGTGATCGAGGCCGAGCTGCGGGCCGGGGTGGCCGCGCATGAGCTCAGCGAGGACATCGACATCCCGCTGACGGCGTCGGCGCTGTTCGGGATGGTGCTGGTGGCCGCGCTGGACTGGCAGTCCTATCAGCCGGAGCGGTCGCTGGAGGATGTGCACGCGGCGCTGTCACGGCTGCTGCAGGGCCGCGTCGGCGGGACCGTGGCCTCGGGGTGAAAGCAGAAGGCGCTGTTCCGGCAGATCGACTTTCATCGACCTGACCGGAACAGCGCCTCCCCCCGTAACTCCCCCGTACTTCCCCCGTTGGAGGCTCCTGGTCCCGGAGACTCCCGGTGACTCCCACCTTTCGTCCGGGCCCGCGCCGTTCCGCCGCCCCGTGTCGGCGGTGCGGCGCGTGGCCCTTCCGTGTGCTCCACTCTCCCGTCCGCGCAGGTGGCGGCCCATCCGCGCGGCTACTCATCTCCCCGGCTGAGTACGCGTACTCAGCTCTGCGCGCTCGTCCCCAGGCATGGTGACCCGGCTGTCGGTGGGGCCGGATAAAGTCGCGGTCATGGCACGGATTGTGGTGATCGGCTCCGGGATGGGCGCCATGGCGGCGGCCGCCCGGCTGGCCGTGGCGGGCCACCGGGTGGTGGTGTACGAGCGCGGGCGCACCCATGGCGGCGGGGTCGGCCGCTTCGAGCGGGACGGCTTCCGCTTCGACACGGGCCCGGGGCTGCTGCACCTGCCCGCCGTGTACCGGGATCTGTTCGTGAAGACCGGCAAGCAGACCCTGGAGCAGAGCGTCGAGCTCGTCCAGGTCGACCCGGCGAGCCGGCACCTCTTCGCCGACGGCACGGACGTCCGGCTGCCCAACGCCTCGCGGGCCGGGGTGCTCCAGGCGCTGGACGACGCCTTCGGCGCGGGCGCGGGCGAGCGGTGGAGCGATCTGGTCAACCGGGCGCGCGAGGTCTGGGACGCCACCCGCAGACCGCTCCTGGAGGAGCCGCTGCGCGCCGACTGGCGGGTGCTGGGCCGCGACCCCTATCCGGCCGCCCCCGTGCGGCGCGGCCGGCTCGGCGGCCTGTTCCGCCGGGGCGCCGCCGCCGGGCCGCCCACGCTCGCCGAGGTGGCCCGCCGTGAGCTGAGGGATCCGCGCGCCGCGGCCCTCCTGGAGAGCCATGCGCTGGCGCACGGCCTGGACCCGCGCTCCGCCCCCGCCGCGGCCACCGTGCTGCCCTATGTCGAGCAGACGTTCGGCACCTGGTACGTGCGCGGGGGGATACGGGCGCTCGCCGATGCCCTCCATGAGCGCTGCCGCCAGCGGAAGGTGGAGTTCCACTTCGATGCCGAGGTCACCGGCATCGTGGAGAAGGACGGCCGCGCGGCGGGCGTGGAGCTGGCCGACGGCACCGTCGCGGAGGCCGACGCGGTGGTCTCGGGCATCGACCCCGCGCTGCTGCCCCCGCTGCTCGGCGGGCAGCGGCCCTGGCGGGGGGCGGACGTGCGGCCGGAGCCCGGCGCGGGTGGTGGCGCACCGGGGCGGCTGACCGTCTTCCTGGCACTGCGCGGCGCCCGCCCCGAGGGCACCGCGCACCGCACCGTGGTCCACGCCGCGGACCGGGACGCGGAGTTGGCCGCGGTCTTCGGCGACGGTCAGGGGTCCACCGAGCCCTGCGCCCGTCCCACGGTGACCGTGCTGCGCCCGGACGACCCCGAGGTGCGCCCGGACGCGGAGCACGAGGCCGTCACCCTTACCGCCGTCGTCGCCCCGCACGGCCCGGTGGACTGGACGGACGGCGCGACGGCGGAGCGGGGCGCCCAGCGGCTGATCGCGGCCGCCGAGGCCGCGATACCGGAGCTGCGGGAGCGGCTGCTGTGGCATGAGGTCCGTACCCCCGCCGACACCGGCGCGGAGACGGGTGCCGGGGGCGGTGGCGTTCCGGGCCCGGCGCTCGCCGGGGCGGACGGCGCGTTCCTGCGGCCCGCCAATGTCACCCGGGTCCCGGGCCTGTATCTGGCGGGCGGCTGGGCCCATCCGGGCGGCGGGCTCGCCCACGCGGGGATGTCGGGCGCGCTGGTGGCCGGGCTGATCGTCGAGGGCGAGGACTGGCGCGGCTCCCAGTAGCGCGGTTGGCAGCGGCGAGTCCCTGGCGCGGGCCGGAGCAGCGCTTCCTCCCGGCCGGGCCGGAGCGGCGCGTCCCGTGGCGCGGGCCCGAGCGACACACCCTCACCGCGGGGGCCCGGGCAACGTGCACCCCACAGCGCGGGCCGGAGCGGCGCGTCCCGTGGCGCGGGCCCGAGCGGCGGGTCCCTCGTAGCGGCACGACGCCGTAGCGCAGACCCGCGCGGGGCGGCTCGTGGCGTGGGCACCGAGAAACACGCAGGGGGGCGGCGCTCCCGGAGGCGGCGCCCGCCTGGCGGTGGTGCTCAGTAGCGGTACTGCTCGTCGAAGCCCTGGGGGTAGCCCTGACCCTGGCCTTGCTGCTGCTGGTACGGATACGCCTGCTGGTCCGCCGCGGGCGCGGCGTCGCCCTCGCGCTGCTGCGGCACCCAGGGTCCGCCGGACTGCATCACGTCGTACGCGGGGTCCGGCGAGGGGTAGCCCGCCTCGGCCGCCCAGTGGTCGCCGCCGCCGTAGGTCCCGCCGTACGGATCCTGCTGGCCGTAGGCCGCGTACTGCTCGGCGTACGGCTGCTGACCGTAAGCCTGCGGGTCGTAGGGCTGGGCCTGGGGCTGGGGCTGGGCGGCGCCGTACGGGTCCTGGCCGTAGGCCGCGTACGCCTCGTTCCCGTAGCCGTACTGCCCGCCCTGGCCCATCGGGTCCGCGTAGACGTCCTGGCCGTAGCCGTGGCCCTGCCCCTGGCTGTGGTCCTGCTGCGAGCCGTAGCCGCCGTACGTCTCGTACGTGCTGTAGCCATCCGCCGCCGCGTCGCTGTACGCGCCCGAGGCCGGGGTGAAGGCGGACGGTTCGTCGTAGACGCCGTACTCGCCGGTGTCGTCGGGCATCGGCTGCGGCTGGTAGGTGGGCGGCTCCGGCGGCGCCGCCGGGACCGCCTCCAGGTCGGAGACCTCGAGGATCGGCTCCTTGTCCGCGTCGTCCGGCCGGATGCCCCTCTCGTCGCGCCCGAGCAGCCCCGGCAGCCCCCCGCGCAGCGCCCAGCCCGCGGCGAAACCGCGCCGGAAGGAGAGCGTCACATAGGTCTGACCGACGGCGAAGGCGATCGCGCCCACCCCGATCACCGGAACCGACGGGATCAGCACACCGACGACCACGCCCAGGAAGCCGACGAAGGCCAGCAGCCGCCAGCGCAGCCGCGCCTTGTACTGCAGGAGGACCTCGCCCAGCAGCCACAGCGCGACGACGCCGAAAGCGATGTAGAGGACCGTCCAGCCCATGCCCGCCCCTCTCAATGCGGCCGCCCGTCGGCTGCCGTCATCAGGACCGCTGATGCAGTCCCAGATTCTCGTAGATTTCCAGCGTCGCCGTGGAGTGGTTCAGGGTAATGAAGTGCAGCCCGGGGATCTCCTCGGCCATCAACCGCGCGCACAACTTCGTGGCGTAGTCGATCCCGACTGAGCGTACAGCCGCCGGGTCGTCCTTCACCGCCAGGATCCGTTCCGCCAGTTCGGGCGGGAACGCGGCATTGCTGAGCTGCGCGAACCGCTCGATCTGCTTCACGTTCGTGACGGGCATGATCTCAGGGATGATGGGTGTCGTACAGCCCGCGGCGGCGACCCGGTCGCGCAGCCGCAGATAGTCCTCGGGGTAGAAGAACATCTGCGTGATGGCGAAGTCGGCGCCCGCACGGCACTTGTCGATGAAGTGCCGGATGTCGGTGTCCCAGTCCGTCGAGCGCGGGTGCATCTCGGGGAACGCGGCCACGCCGACGCAGAAGTCGCCGGACTCCTTGATCAGCTGGACCAGCTCGGCGGCGTAGGTGAGACCGTCGGGGTGGCGGATCCACTCCCCCAGTGGATCGCCCGGCGGGTCGCCGCGCAGGGCGAGCATGTTCCGGATCCCGGCACCGGCGTACTGCCCGATGATGTTGCGCAGCTCGGCCCGGGAGTGGTTGACGGCGGTCAGATGGGCGACGGGGGTGAGCGTGGTGTCCGTGGCGATGCGCTCGGTGGCGCGCACGGTGCCCTCGCGGGAGGAACCGCCTGCTCCGTAGGTCACGGAGACGAAGGTGGGCGAGACGGCTTCCAGCCTGCGGATGGCGTTCCACAGCGTCTGCTCGCCCTTCGCCGTTTTGGGGGCGAAGAATTCGAAGGAATACGACTGCTCGCCCGACGCGAGCAGATCGCGCACGGTTCGGGCGCGATCTGTCCTGGTGGAAGCGGTGCCTAGGGCCATATGAGCAGGCTATCCACCCGGCCCGGCTACGCCCACCCGAACCCGGGGATATGGGGGTTTTGCCAGTTTCCTGTCCGCAGTACGGACAGCTCCGTACAGCTCGACCGGCGGACGAGGCGAGCCGGATGAAAGGTGGGTGAAACCCAGGTGAAGAGCCGGGCCGGATCCAGGGGCGCGAACCGGGCCGGGACCGGGCACGCGAACCGGGCCGGGACCGGGGTGGGCCTGCCTCTGGCGGGCCCGGAGGCCCGGATCCCGGTCGGGCTGCGCCCCGGTCGGGCCGGATCCGGTCAGCTCCGGACCTGGTCGAACCGGCCCCGGTCAGGCTTGCCCCGTCAGGCCGGATCCGGTCGAACCGGGCCCCGGTCAGGCGAGCCCCGTCAGGCCGAATCCAGTCGAACCGGGCCCCGGTCAGGCCGCCGCGCGGACCCGCTTCGCCAGCTCCGCCGTCGCCCCCGCCGGGTCGTCGGCGGCCGTGATGGCCCGGACCACGACGATGCGGCGGGCGCCCGCCTCCAGGACCTGGTCCAGGTTGGAGGCGTCGATTCCGCCGATGGCGAACCACGGCCGCTCCGTGCGCAGCGCGGCGGCGTGGCGCACCAGGGGCAGCCCCGGGGCGTGGCGGCCCGGCTTGGTGGGGGTGGGCCAGCAGGGGCCGGTGCAGAAGTAGTCCACACCGGGCTGGACGGCCGCCGCGTCCACCTCCGCCTCCGCGTGCGTGGAGCGCCCGATCAGCACGTCCTCGCCGAGGATTGCGCGCGCCGCGGGCACCGGCAGGTCGCCCTGGCCCAGATGGAGCACATCCGGGCCGATGGCGTGCGCGACATCGGCCCGGTCGTTGACGGCCAGCAGCTTGCCGTGCCGACGGCAGGCGTCCGCGAAGACCCGGAGGTGCTCCAGCTCCTCGGCCGCCTCCATCTCCTTCTCCCGGAGCTGGACGATGTCCACCCCCGCGCCCAGGACGGCGTCCAGGAACTCCGGCAGATCGCCCTGGTGCTTCCGGGCGTCGGTGCACAGATAGAGGCGGGCGTCGGCCAGCTGCTCGCGAGCGGTGGCGGTGGCGGTGGCGGTGGCGGGCATGGGTTCCCCCCCGGAGGGTCGGGCGGCGTACGGGCCGTGAACGGGCCCGGCCCGTACGCCAGGTGCGATAACGACGGCGAGAGCGCGGAGCCTGCGCGAAAGCGACCAGCCCTGTCCCTGTTCAGGCCCCGTACGGGCTGGAGACGAGCCCGTACGGAAGGCCGCGGAAGGCTGGGCGGTGACGGCGTCCTCCCCACCACAGGCCGCCAGGATCAGGACGGTGTCAGACGGCGGGAGTCAGACGGCGAGGGCCTGAGCGCGCCGCTTCACTTCCGTGCCGCGATTCTCGCTCAGTGCCTGTGCCGGGGTGCCGGGCAGGCTCGGGTCGGGGGTGAAGAGCCACTCCAGCATCTCTTCGTCACTGAAGCCGTCGTCCTTCAGAAGCGTCAAGGTCCCCACGAGGCCCTTGACGATCCTTCCGTCACCGATGAACTCCTCGGGGACCTGAAGGACCCTGTTCTCGCCACGGCGCACGGCGATCAGCTGGCCCTCCTTGACCAGCTGCCGGACGCGCGTCACCTCCACCCCGAGCCGTTCGGCGACATCGGGGAGGGTGAGCCAGGCGGGAACGAGAGCATCGATCTTTGCGTCAATCTCGGTCACGGAACAAGCCTGCCATCTGGGACTGACAGTGGGTAGCCGGGCGCCCGCCGCGCGGGCCGCCCCGCACCTCCCCCGGCGCCCCGGTTGGCGGCCGACCGGCGGTCGGCCCGCCGGTCAGAGGACGGCCGACTTCAGCGGCACGGAGGGGTCCTCGGCCCGCGTCCGTTCCAGCCGGGCGCCACGCTCGATCAGCTTGCGCCCCTGGGCCAGATCGCGCGGACGGCCGACGGCCAGCAGGGCGACCAGGGCGCCCTCGCGCAGCCAGCACACCGACCAGGCGGCACCGGCCGGATCGCCGCGCCAGACCAGCTCGTCGGCCTCCGAGTGATGCCCGGCGTACTGCACGAACCGCCCGAACTGCTCGGACCAGAAGTACGGCACCGGGTCGTACACCACCCCCGGGAAGTGGGCGGCCGTCCGGCTCCCCACCACATTGGCGGCGACGGTACGCGGCCCCTGGAGCGCGTTGTCCCAGTGGTGCACCAGCAGCCGCGTCCCGTAACGGGCGGACGGGAAGGAGGCGCAGTCGCCGACCGCGTAGACGTCCGGCACGGAGGTGCGCAGGCGGTCGTCGGCGGCGACGGACCGGTCGTCGGCCAGCTCCACGCCCGAGCCCGCCAGCCAGTCCGTGGCGGGCCGGGCCCCGATCCCGACGACCACGGCGCCCGCGCGCAGTCGGGTGCCGTCGCCGAGCAGCAGCCCGCTCTCGTCCACGGAAGCCACCCGCGCGCCCGTGACCAGCCGGGCGCCGCAGTCCTCGTACCAGGCCGCCATGGGGGCCGCGACCTCGGCCGGGAGCGCGCCCGCCAGCGGCCGGTCGGCCGCCTCGACGACGGTCACAACGCAGCCCGCCTCGCGCGCCGCGGTGGCGAACTCCGCGCCGATCCAGCCCGCTCCCACGACCGCGATCTCGCGCTGCCGGGCGAGCACCGGGCGCAGTCGCTCGGCGTCGTCGAGCGTGCGCAGCAGATGGACGCCGGGCTCTCCTTCGCTGCCCGGCAGCGGGATCGGCTCGGCGCCGGTGGCGATCACCAGGACGTCGTACGGGAGCTGGCCGGTCTCGGTCTCGACGAGCCGCTTGTCCGGGCGCAGCCCGGTGACCTGGACACCGAGCCGCAGTCCGATGCCGAGCCCGGCGAAGTCCACGTCGAGCGTCGATCCCTCGGCCTTTCCGAGCAGCACGGCCTTGGACAGCGGGGGCCGGTCGTAGGGCTGGTGGGGCTCCGCGCCCAGCAGGACGATCTCCCCGGTCCAGCCCTGTTCGCGCAGCGCGACGGCGGTCTGCACGCCCGCCATGCCCGCTCCGACGATCACCACGCGCTGTCCGTCGCCGTTCGAGGACGGCTTCGTCGTCGTCTCATCGCTCACACGATCACTGTATTGCGGCTGGTGGGGCGGACTGGAGAGCGGCTGACGAGAGGTCGGACACAGGGCGGGGGGCCAGAC